>UQOW01000004.1 GCA_900542805.1 uncultured Sutterella sp. | reverse complement strand
CTTGCCCCGTGACTCAGTAGGGAATCCTCGTCCTTCAGGGCGAGGAGGAAGTCAAATTTTCCCTAAGGTCATTCTCGGGAAGGCTGCTCGGGCGTTTTGCGTTGCAAGAAGGGCCAACGTTTCCGGATCTGTGCCTCGTAGTGCGGCGGCACACTCGAGAACCTGCGTGATGTCGCTCACGTGGGTGCGGGTATCGGATGCTTGGCGTCGCCAAGCGCCTGGCATATCAGGTGCATCGGTTTCTAGCACGAAATCCGTATCCGAAAGCTCTGTGAAAATCCGCCGAATACGCTTGCTTCCCGTGTACGTTAAAGCGCCGCCGAATCCGAGTTTCATCCCGAGATCCACTAGGCGTTTGGCTTGCTCGATAGAGCCGTTAAAGGCGTGAACAACGCCGCCGGCGGGTCGAATACGAAAAAGCTCCCGAGACACGAAATCAACGCAGTGTCTGGCGTGGACACTCACGGGAAGATGAAAGTGGGCGGCAATCTTCAGTTGCTCTCGAAAGAGCGTCATCATTTTTTCCGCATCAAGTCCGGGGACAAAGCCATCCAATCCGATTTCCCCGACGGCGGCAAAAAGCGTATCCGTAAGAAGTGACTCAACGCGCCCATTGAGTTTTTCTAAAAGAGCCTTCGGGTCAGGTACATCTCCGACATAAAGCGGATGAACCCCTAAGGCATAGTGCCAGGCAGCCTGATGAGCAACGGCGCGAGTTTTTTCCCAGGTGCCGGGAATACCCGAACAGATAAGGGCATCGATAACACCCGCGTCTTTAGCCTCTCGGATAAGAACATCGCGGTCCGCATCAAAGATTGGTGCGTCGATGTGATTGTGAGTGTCGATTAACGGGGCCATTGCTTAATCGACCACCGGAATAATCCGGCCGTTTTCCAGACGAATAATCCTGTCGCAACGCTTGGCAATGGACTTGTCGTGCGTGACAATAACAATAGCGGTACTGCGCTCACGCGCTAAGCGTAGAAAACAGGTAAAGACGCCGGAGGCGGTTTCTTCATCGAGGTTTCCCGTCGGTTCGTCTGCGAGAATGCAATCGGGCTCGCCGACGATGGCTCGTGCAATAGCCACTCTCTGGCGTTCTCCTCCGGAAAGTTGACTCGGAAGAAAGTGCATACGGTCCTTTAGCCCGATATCAGCTAATACACGCTCGGAGCACGCAAGGGCAATGCTCTTGGGGAGACGCCGAATCCAAAGGGGCATGGCAACGTTTTCTAAGGCCGTAAATTCCGGCAACAGATGGTGAAACTGATACACAAATCCGAGGTGATGGTTTCGCAAAGTATCGCGCTCGGCATCGGTTAGCTTAGAGAGGGTCTTTCCGGCAATGGTAATTGTTCCCGAGTCGATGGAATCCAAACCCCCGAGCGCATGCAAAAGCGTACTTTTGCCGGAACCCGAAGCCCCGATGACGGCGATAATTTCACCGGTTGAGACCGAAAAACTCACGCCCTTTAAAACCGGTGTTCGGATGCCGGCTCCGTCATCGTACGTTTTAACGAGATTTTCAACACAAATGGCTTCATTCATGACGCAGGGCCTGTGCGGGATGTGTCCGGGCTGCACGCCAAGACGGGTAAAGGGTAGCTAAAAGACTTGCGAGGAAACTCACGATGGCAATCGGGACGATGTCCGAGGCTCTCGGGTCGCTCGGCATCTGACTGATGAAATAAATCTCACGCGGCAAGAATTCAACCCCGAAAAGATGCTCGATGGCAGGGACAATCACATCTAAGTTGCAGGAAATCGCAAGACCTAAGCCTGTACCTAAAAGAACCCCGATTAACCCGACGATGCATCCTTGGATAACAAAGATGGTCATAATCGATTGGGGCGAGGCGCCTAAGGTGCGCAAAATCGCGATATCCGATTGCTTTTCCGTCACGGTCATTACAAGGGTAGACACCAGTCCGAAGGAGCCTACGAGCACGATTAAAAAGAGGATGACGGCCATCATGCGTTTTTCGACTTGGACGGCCGCAAACCAGGTTTTGTTTTGACGTGTCCAGTCCGTGGCGTAGTAGTCGGCCGGAAGCGTCATCAGAAGGTGCTGCGTGACCGAGGGTGCCAAGTTGATGTTGTCGAGCTTGACGCGGATTCCCGTCGGCCCCCCTGTTCGAAAGAGTGCCGCCGCATCGTCGATATGCGTAAAGACAAGCGTGCTGTCAAATTCGTAATGTCCGGACTGAAAAAGACCCTTGACGGTCATCTGTTTCATGCGGGGAACAAAGCCTGCCGGTGTCGTGTTTCCCTTGGCAACAATCAGGGTGACTTTGTCGCCCACGTTGACGCGTAGCAGGCGCGCTAAGTCGCGTCCGAGAATGACGCCGAAGTCTCCGGATTTCAGTGCCGAAAGCGTACTTTCTCCGAGCGTTTTGGCTACGTCGCTTACCTGCGGCTCGTAGGTCGGATCGATTCCGCGCAGTGCAATGCCTCGTAAGTTCCCGCGACGATTCAATAGCCCCTGACCGGCCACGTACGGCGCGCAAGCCACGGTGTGTTTTTCCGTCAGAATCGTTTCCGAAAGCGCTTTCCAATCGGGGATGCTCCCCGTGATATGCACCACCTCGACGTGCGAAAGGACCGAGAGCATCCTGTCACGGACTTCCTTTTGAAAACCGTTCATGACCGACAAAACGATGATCAGGGCCATAACACCTAAGGCAATGGAAGCGACCGAAATCGTCGAGATAAAACTCATAAAGCCGTCTTTGCGCCGCCCGCGTCGTCCGGCTCGTGTGTACCTCAGGCCGATGAGTAGTTCAAAAGGTAGGTTCATGGTTTTTGGTCAGGCCCGTTTGATCAGTCCTTGTCGATGGCTACGTTCACGGGAACGGCCCCGAGTTTCTCTGTGAGAACCTTCGGGTCAATCGTCACGATAAAGCCGCGACGGCCGCCGTTAATGTGTATTTGAGGAAGCGAGAGAATGGAGCTCTCGACGTAAACGGGCATTTTCTTGCGCGTGCCGAAAGGGCTCGTGCCGCCCACTTGATAGCCCGAATTGCGTTGCGCTTGATCGGGCACACAGGGGGCGATGGATTTGCGCCCCGTCTGACGCGCAAGGTTTTTTGTCGAAACTTCCTTGTCGCCGTGCATCAAAATCACAAGCGGCTTGGCGTTCTCATCTTGCATAATCAATGTTTTGACGACCGAATGCTCGTCAAAGCCAAGGGCCTGTGCCGTCACGTGTGTTCCGCCGTGTTCGACATAGGTATAGGAGTGTTCTTTGTAGGTAATCCCGTGACCTTTTAACCAGACCGTCGCCGGTGTTGCGCTTTCATGTTTTGCTTTATTCATGAATTGTTCCTCGTGCCAAGTATTGTATCGGCTCGGCAAGCCTCAGGCGTGCGTCAAATCATTGATGCGTAGCCACGCTCCGATCGGCACGAATTCCGGACGACCGCCGAACGCCGTCCCTTCAAAGGATTTCGGGTTTGTGATATCCATTGCGGTAAGCATGTGCTTGGAGACAACACGGTGACAAGGAATGAGAATCGGAAAGGGGTTGCTCGCCATAATGCGTCCGACGGCCCGCACGGCTTTGGGGCTCCCGATTTCTTCGGCCAGGTGACTGTATGTGCAAAATCGCCCGCAGGGAATCACGGCAACGCGTTCAAGAATCGCGCGACTGACGGGGGAAAGTGCCTGCCAACGGCGGGTTCGAAATAGTGCCATCCGAGCTTGTTGCGTGAGGGGTTCAGCGCACTGGAGCATCGCATCGATCAATTCGGCCCAGTGACTCAGAGTCGGATTGTTTGTGCTCGTTTGTTGCGGAGAATCTAAGCAAAATGCAACGGACCAGAGTTCTTCGAAGGCTAAAGAGAGTCTGACTGACCCCCAGGGCGCCGGGATGTCAAAGTATTCTTGGTTCTCGTCCGAGACGGCAAAAAAACTCATCGGCAACTCTCCTTATTAAGGTCTTCTTTCCATAAGCCCTTGGGCATCGGGAAAGCGAAGGTTTCGGGAGGTCCTTCGAGCTCGCAAACGGTGGAATCCGGAAAGACCATCCGGATGCGCTCAAGGAGTTTTTCTACAAGAAACTCCGGTGCGGAGGCCCCGGCCGTAATCCCGACCGAAGAAATGCCGGCAAGCCAGTCGACATTTAAATACGAGGCATCTTCAATGAGGTAGGCCCGAGTTCCAGAGCGTTCGGCCACCTCTTTTAATCGATTGGAATTGGAGCTTGAGGCCGATCCGATCACTAATACCAAATCGACCCGGCGCGCCAGCTTTTTTACGGCATCCTGGCGCGATTGTGTGGCATAACAAATATCGGACTTTTTCGGAACGACAAGATTCGGAAAACGTGCTTTGAGCGCTGCCGTCACATCGGCCGCATCGTCCGCTGAAATCGTTGTTTGCGTGACGCAGGCAAGCGCCGAACGCCCCGCTGGGAGTGTTGCGACATCGTCAACGGATTCGACAACCGTGATGCCGCTCGGAATCTGCCCGATTGTGCCTTCGACTTCCGGGTGTCCTTTGTGTCCGATGATGACAACGGGAAGACCCGATTCGTGCATTTTGATGATTTCCCGGTGAACCTTCGTCACAAGGGGACAGGTGGCATCAAAGATTGTGAGCGGACGTGCCCGTGCAGCGTCTTCAATGGATTTGGGAACGCCATGTGCCGAAAAAATGAGGGTTGAGCCGTCCGGAACGGACGCTAAGGAGTCGACAAAGACGGCCCCTTTTTCTTTGAGGGCACGGACAATCGTTCGATTGTGCACGATTTCATGGTGTACGTAAACCGGAGCGCCGTAGATGGCAAGCGCCCGTTCGACGATGGAAACGGCACGTGTAACTCCGGCACAAAAGCCGCGGGGTCGGGCAAGAAGGATTTGCATGAAGGATATCTCCGAAAAAGTCACATCGAAGATGTGTCCGAGCCTTGCGGCTTCAAATGCTCGCGTATCACGGCAAGTTCGGGCATTGCGCGAATGTCGTCGGGAAGCGGGAAGGGGCCGTCGTCTTTTTTTAGAATGTCAATCAGGGCGTCGGCGTTTTCCGGCTTTAACATACAAACTCGGACGAAGTGTCCCTCGAGAAAATTTGTCAGACACAGATCGTCGACGGCTGCATAACTTGTGATTTCCGGGTGCCGGTCAAGGTATTCGCGAATGACAAAGGATCGCTCGTCCATCCAACGGTAGTTTCGAGTTCGGGCCACGGTGTAGCGGAGCGTGGAAAGTGCGTCGTTCCACCGTTTTTCTTTTCTCCAGTTCTCTCGGTTGTCCGCAAGAAAGTAGGGATTAAGGAGTGTGTTGTCGACATAGTACGTATCGAGACCGTGGATCTTAAAAAGCGCACGCATAGCTTTCTTTCCGAACTCGCGCCGGGTCGACGAAAGCACGATTTTGGCGCTTGTTGCCTGTAAGAGGCGTTTGAGTTCGACAAGAGCATCTTGATGCCAATCCCATGTTACGGCAGCAAGTGCCCAAAACGAACTGGACTGTTCGCGCCCGACCCATTTGGTGTAGTTAAAATCACCGAATGCGTCGGTGTATTTCCGGCAAAGTTCCCAGATTTCCTCGTCGGAATGATCAAAGCGTTTTTGGCCGGACTCAATTACGCCGTCAATATCAAGGAACAGGACGCGCATGGGCCTCTCCGAAAGAAAAAGCAGACGAATGGGGCTATTTTAAAGTGCTGAGATTCTTTTTTCGTTAGGCCGTGCGGGCTTTGCCGTTAGCTTAACTTCGCGCGTTAAGAGTAAGTCCATTGCGTTTTTTCTTCGATTCGTGCGAAAAAGTGAAATAATGGCCTTCAGAACTTGTCGGCGCGAAGGTCTTTGCCCTATAATCGCTTTCCTTGATTTTTTGAGTCCGCACTCCGAGTTGGAGTGTAGGGTGTGATTAACTTTTTTATACGGGAGTATATGATGGCAAGAGTCTGTCAAGTCACCGGCAAGAAGCCGATGGTCGGCCATCAAGTCTCGCACGCGAACAACAAGACCAAGCGTCGTTTTCTGCCGAATCTGCAGTATCACCGCTTCTGGGTCGAAAGTGAAAATCGTTGGGTCCGCCTGCGTTTGACGACGGCCGGACTGCGCACGGTTGACAAGGTCGGTATTGAAGTGGTGCTCGCGGATTTGCGCGCCCGCGGCGAAATCTAATTTTCGGAGATTGAACCATGGCTAAGGGTGCACGCGAAATCATCAAACTCGAATCGACGGCGAAAACCGGCTATTTCGTCACGACGGTCAAGAATAAGAAGAACACGACGGGCAAGCTCGAACTCAATATGTTCGATCCTGTGGCTCGTAAGCACGTTCGTTTCAAAGAAGTCAAGTTGCGTTAATTGACTTGACGGGTGTTTTATGCAAAAGAGAGCTGACTGAGCAGTTGGCTCTTTTTTCGTGTCTGCGCGATTTGCATTGGGTAGACCGAACGCGTTGTTTTCCGGGAGTCAGAGACCATCATGCATAAGATTTTCACCAGACCCATACACATTCGATTTGCGCAATGCGACAGCGCCGGAATTGTGTTTCATCCGCAGTTTCTGACGATTTTTAACGGACTCATTGAGGATTTCTTCAGTGACGTCGTGCGCAAACCCTTTCCGGCCATTCTTCAAAGCGGTCTGATGATTCCCGTGGCAGGACTACAGTGTAATTTTCTTTCCCCATGCCGGGCAGGGGACCGTCTGACGGCCTCCCTTTGGATTGAAAAGCTCGGATTTTCGTCCGTGCGTTTTGCCATGACGCTTTCGCGCGGCGATGACGATTGCGTCCGTCTTCTCGAGACCATGGTGTGCGTTTCGCAGGAAAAGGGTTTTAAGCCGATTGCTTGGCCCGAGGACTTTCGTAACGCAATGCTCGATTTTGTGGCAGGAAGCGACGTTAAACCGTTAGCTCTTCGATTGTAGAGGCTTTCGGCCAGAGCGTTTTAATCGCCGGAGTAAAGCGCTTTGCGCCCTTAATCCAAAAATGCACGGGAACACTTTCCGAGCCTTCATTAAGGAGGTTGTTCTCTTTAAGGCGCGTTGCTAGACCGTCTGCCACGGCACGACTCGGTTCGATAATCGTTAAGGGACGCGCGGCCACTTCGTAAATGGCCTTTTCCAAAAACGGGTAGTGCGTACAGGCTAAAACGAGCGTATCGATCCCGGCATCGAGCATGGGAGTAAGGTACTTTTTTAAAAGCGCCTTGGTCTTAGGCGTATCAAACTCACCGCGTTCGACGCATTCCATGAGTCCCGGAGCTGCCACCGACATCACGTGCGTGCCTTGCGTAAAACGCACGAGAAGCCTGTGATAACGCTCGCTTGTGATGGTGCGCGTTGTTCCGAGAACCCCGAAACGCCCCGAAGGGCTTAGTTTTACCGCAGGTTTGACGGCCGGCTCAATGCCGATAATCGGAAGGGAAAACTCGCGCCGCAACGTGTCGGCGGCAACGGCCGTTGCCGTATTGCAGGCAAGGACCACGGCCTTGGCTCCGTGGCCGACTAAAAACGCAACCATGGCCCGTGTGCGTCCGATGATGTAATCAGCGTCTTTATCGCCCCAAGGCGCATTGTCGTTATCCGAGCAATATAAGAAGTGTTCATGCGGGAGTTTGGCGACGAGAGCTCGAAGAACCGAAAGGCCCCCCAAGCCCGAATCGAGAACGCCGATGGGTTTTTCAGAGCTCATGACCGGGGTTTCTCCGCCGCTGCTCGCCCGAGTCTATCGTTGACGGCCGCCCAAGGAGCCTCTTTCGGAGGCTCTTCGACAAGAATCCGGTCGGCACCGGCCGCATCAAGCTCGTGCAAATTCTCATAAAGGCCGTGCGCGTACTCGGTAAGCGTGGCGGGCGAAATGAGAGAAAAGAAGGGTTTACCGGCAAGTGTCGCAAGAACTTGAGGACTAGCCATCACAGCTAGTCGCATCCCCGAGAGCTCATGCAAGCGGTTTTTAAGTTCTGCTTTCGGGACAATCTCAAGCTTGGTTTTGGGTGCGTAGTGGCTCTTAAGGCGCCCGGAGGCACGCGGCGCATCACTTCCGGCATCGGGCACGGGGCATCCTAAGACCGCCTCGAGCATTTTGCGCGTAACGGCGCCGTGCCGGAGAATCTCCGGGCGGCGTCCTGAAAGATTGATCATTGTCGATTCCACGCCGACTTCACAGACGCCGCCGTCAAGGATCATGTCAAGTTTCCCTGTGGGTTTGACGCCTAAGTCCTCTAGGACGTGCCGCGCACAGGTCGGAGAAATTTGCCCGAACGTATTGCAACTCGGGGCCGTAAGACCCTTAAAGTTCGGACCGGCAAAGCGCTTTAAGAGTTCTCGGGTCCACGGGTGCGAGGGGCAGCGCAGTGCGACGGAATCTTGCCCCCCGGTGACAAAGTCGCCGCAACGCTCGGATTTTTTTAACACGAGTGTCAACGGACCGGGCCAAAACGTTTTAACGAGTAAGCGCGCCTCACTCGGAATGTTCACCGCCCACGCATCGAGGGCCTCGGGACCGGCGACATGGACAATGAGCGGGTGATTGGTCGGCCGATTTTTGACGGCAAAGGTCGCTAAAACGGCGTCCTTGTTATCGGCATCGGCCGCCAGCCCGTAAACAGTCTCCGTAGGGATGGCCACAAGACCGCCTTCGGAAAGAAGGCGGACGGCCTTGTCAATAGCCGCGTCATCGACGGGCGGATACAGGGGATTAGTCATTGGGAAGGTGAGCCTGAAGAACCTTTTGACTTTGCTTGATGCGGAATTCGTCGAGTTTATCGCTCAAGGACTTGTCGGTCAGAGCGAGCATGGAAACGGCGAAAATCGCCGCATTGGCCGCGCCTCCTTCGCCGATGGCAAATGTGGCAACAGGAATGCCGCGGGGCATTTGCACAATCGAAAGAAGGCTATCCATTCCTTTTAAGTACTTGGACGGAACGGGAACGCCTAAGACGGGAAGCGTGGTTTTTGCGGCGATGACACCGGCCAAATGTGCCGCTCCCCCGGCGCCGGCAATAATCGCTTTTAAGCCCCGCGCTTTGGCCGTCGAGGCAAACTCCGCGGTTTCATCGGGCAGGCGATGGGCACTTAAGATTTTGATTTCGTGTGCAATGCCGAACGAGTTCAAAATATCCACGGCCGGTTTCATCATGTCCCAGTCGGAGGTTGAACCCATCACGACGGCAACGGCGGGGGTGTGTAACTCTGTCATAACCGATCCTTCATAAAACAAACGCCGAAACTAGGATACTAATCCAAGTGACGGCACAAAAAATAAGAGAAAAGAGCACGGCCGCACTGCCGGCATCTTTGGCAAATTTAGATTTCGGGTGTATTTCCGGCCCGATGCGGTCAACGGCCGCTTCAAGTCCTGAATTTAATAGTTCCACAACGAGCACGAATACAACCGAAAATAGACACATGAGGCGCAAGGACAACTCAACGGGAAGAAAGAAACTGACCGGAATCAAAATCACGGCCAAAAGGGCTTCTTGGCGAAAAGCCTCTTCGGAACGCCAAGCCTGGCAGATGTCGTCTTTGGAGTAACGCGTGGCGTTAATCAGGCGCGTGATTCCCGTCTTTCCCTTTAAGTTGTTTGCGTTTTCAGGAGTCATGAATAAAAAGGGGAGCCGAGTCGGCTCCCCTGTTCCTGTGGAGCGTTAGAGGACTTTTTGCGCCAAAGATCCGTTGGCATAGTGCTTGGCCATGACCGAGACGGGAACGGGCTTGATACGGGCGCCCTGACCTTCGCAACCGAAGGCAATGTAGCGACCCTTGCACAGTTCCCTGGCGGCTTCACGAGCCTTCGTGAGGTACCCGCGCGGATCGAATTCGCTCGGATTCTCAACAAAGTACCGACGAATGGCCGCCGTCATCGCCAGGCGAATATCGGTATCGACATTGACCTTGCGCACGCCGTGACGGATGGCTTCCTGGATTTCTTCGACCGGAACACCGTATGTTTCGCGCATTTGACCGCCGTACTTGCGGATTTCGGCGAGGATTTCCTGCGGTACCGAGCTTGAGCCGTGCATCACAAGGTGAGTGTTCGGCAAGCGGGCGTGAATTTCTTTGACGCGTTGAATCGAAAGAATTTCGCCTGTGGGCTTACGGGTGAACTTGTAGGCGCCGTGGCTCGTGCCGATGGCAATCGCCAGGGCATCCAGTTGCGTGGCACGTACAAATTCGGCGGCTTGATTCGGATCCGTCAGGAGCATATCGCGCGTCAGTTTCCCTTCGGCGCCGTGACCATCTTCTTTCGCCGCTTGCAGTGTTTCGAGCGAGCCGATGCAACCGAGCTCGCCTTCGACGGAAACACCGATCGAGTGTGCTGCATCGACAATCAGTCGCGTCGTAGCAACGTTGTAATCATAGGTGGCCGGTGTTTTTCCGTCCGGCATAAGAGAGCCGTCCATCATCACGGACGTAAAGCCGTAGCGCATGGCACTTTGGCAGGCTGCCGGGCTACGACCGTGGTCCAAGTGCATGCAAATCGGGATGTCCGGGTAACTCTCGACAGCCGCTTCAATCAGGTACTTTAAAAACGTTTCCCCGGCGTACTTACGAGCACCGGCCGAGGCCTGCATGATGACCGGCGCGCCGACATCCTGCGCCGCCTCCATGATGGCGTGAACCTGCTCAAGGTTGTTAACGTTGAAAGCGGGGATCCCGTACCCGTTTTCCGCTGCATGGTCAAGCAGCTGACGCAAACTGACAAGTGCCATATTGATCTGCTCCCAGAAAGAATGAACACAGAGACCGCGACGGAAAAGCCCGTCTCGCATCCTGTGACTCATTTTAGCCGAATCCCTCGGCAGCGTTTACGGATTCTTTCGTTAATTTGGGTGCTTGTGGGGCGCCCGAAAGAAGTTATTGCAAAAGCGAACAAAAGCGGTCTCTGAGAAATTTCACCAAGCGCGATGAAAAACATCTGAGTCAAAGTACTTAAGTGCCTCTGCCCGAAATCAACAATTGGTTACTGCCTATATTTTTATAGGAGAGCCGAGAGTATAGTGGTCTCGGCTAGGGTCGTTTTGTTTGGTGTCGGTTGTTTTCATCGATGCCGATAAGACAATGAGTTGGATGTCGTTTGCAGGGATTTTCAGGGCGCTATGTCGGTTTTTCCCTCGGAAAAATCCACACGATATCGAGATTTTTATTTAGGGGAAAATCATGGTTAGTGCTGCCCTCAAGAAATGGGTAATCGTATTGGGAATCGGTGCCGTCATCTGGTTCCTGCCTTGCCCGCACGGGCTCTCGCTCGCTACGTGGCATTTGTTTGCCATCTTTGTTGCAACCATCGCCGGCTTTATTTTGCAGCCGATTCCGATGGGTGCCGTTGCGTTCCTGTCGCTGACGATTTGTGCCTTCTTCGGTATTCTCAAAACCAAAGATGTGCTTATGGGTTTCGGCAACGGAACAATCTGGCTCATTGTGTGTGCCTTCTTCCTGTCCCGTGGGTTTATTAAGACGGGTTTAGGACGTCGTATTGCGTTCTTTATCATTCACTGCATCGGCAAGAGTTCGCTTTCACTGGGCTACTCGATTTGTTTGGCCGAACTCGTGATTTCTCCGGCTATGCCTTCGGCAACGGCCCGTGGCGGCGGCGTTTTCTACCCGATTGTTCAGTCGCTTTCGAGCGCTTTCGGTTCGGAAGCCGGTCCGAGCGCCGGTAAGATTGGTAAATACTTGATGCAAGTGGGCTTTCACGCCGATGCGGTCACCTGCACGATGTTCTTAACATCCATGGCCGGAAATCCGCTTTGCGTCGGCTTGGCCGCCAGTGCTGTCGGTGTGGAACTGACGTGGATGGAGTGGGCCATTGCCGCTATCGTCCCGGGCTTGATCTGCTTGTTCCTCGTTCCGCTCATCCTGTTGAAGATTGCAACGCCTGTAATTCGCGAAACACCCAATGCGAGGGCTCTTGCAGCAGCAGAATTGCAAAAGATGGGCCCGATGACTAAAGAAGAGCTCGTTTTGGCCTTTGTCTTCGTCATGTGTTTGGCTCTGTGGGCTACCGGTAGCCTCACGGGTCTCGGTGCCACACCGATTGCCATGCTTGCCGTCTCAATCATGCTCATCGCGCAGGTTTTGAGCTGGAAAGACATCCTTTCGGAAAAGGGTGCTTGGGATGCGATGTTCTGGATGGGCGGTTTAATGTCCTTGGCTACGGCTCTGGCCAAGAGCGGCTTTGTCAAATGGGCGGCAGTCTTCATTGCGAGCGGCATTTCCGCGGCTCACATGGGTTGGGTTGCCTCGTTCCTCGTGATTTCGCTCATTTACATTTACTCGCACTACTGCTTTGCGTCCGTGACGGCGCGTATTTCGGCGATGTACGCGGCCTTCGTGGCCGTGGCAGCGGCTTGCGGTGCCCCAGCGCTGATGGTGGCCATTGCCTTCGGTATTTTCGCCAACCTGCCGATTTCGCTCACGCACTACGGTAACGGTGCGGCCCCGGTGTACTTCGGTGCCGGATACGTTTCGCAGGGTGAATGGTGGCGTAACGGCTTTGTCGTGACGACCATCAACACCGTGGTTTGGTTCACGGTCGGTATTGCTTGGTGGAAACTGATCGGACTGTGGTAATCGGTCCAAGTTAAATCTTCGGCTTTGTAAGCCGTAAGGTTCACAATCGGGAGGAAGGCGGTTGCCGACCTCCCGATTTTTTTCCCGGTGCTTTCACGAAGAAACCGAGTCGGTCGTTTTTCTCTTTCCCGTTTTCCCCATGTTCCCATACAATTTCGACTATCGAAAAGCGCAGGTGCGTTACGGTTTATTCCTGATGCGGTTTTTTCCTACCTGTGCTTAAATGCCACTCACAGAGCCTTTGTGTGAGAGGCAAGATGGATTTGTTTGTTTTTTGTTATTTCAATCTTCGGAGTATTTCTTATGCAAGGTCTAATGAAGACTTCCCTTAAGGGGCTCCCCTTGGTTTACCGCGGAAAGGTTCGCGAATGCTATGCCATTGATGATGACAAGCTTTTAATGATTGCCACCGATCGCATCAGTGCATTTGACGTCATCTTGAGCGTTCCGATTGCAAACAAGGGCAAGGTTCTGACGGGGCTGACACAGTTTTGGTTTGAAAAGCTCGCCTCGGGTATGCCTACACAATTAACAGGCATTGCTCCCGAATCGGTCGTTGCGCCCGACGAGGTTGACCAGGTTGCCGGTCGTGCCATGGTCGTCAAGCGCTTAAAGCCGATTTTGATCGAGTGCGTGGCGCGCGGCTATGTCATCGGCAGCAGTTGGAAGTCCTACCAGGAAGACGGCACGATTTGCGGCATTAAGTTACCCGCAGGGCTACAAAAGGCCGAAAAGCTTCCCGAACCGATTTTTACCCCGGCCGCTAAGGCCGAGGTCGGCACGCACGATGAAAATATCAACTTTGATCGAGTCTGTGCCCTGTACGGCAAAGACATCGCAACGGAAATTCGTCGTCTGACGCTTGACCTTTACACGCGTGCGGCCGAGTACGCCAAGACGCGCGGCATTATCATCGCCGATACGAAGTTTGAGTTCGGGCTCGATGAGGCCGGGCGTGTGTGCCTGATGGATGAGGTCCTTACGCCCGATAGCTCGCGTTTCTGGCCTGCCGACCAGTATCGCTTGGGCATCTCGCCCCCGAGCTTTGATAAGCAGTTCGTGCGTGACTGGCTCGAAGAGCAGCCCTGGAACAAGACGCCGCCGGCACCGGTTCCGCCCGAAGATGTCTTGGAAAAGACGGCGGCCAAGTACCGTGAGGCCTATGAACGTTTAACGGGTAAGACGCTTGCCTAGTTAAAGTGCTTTCGGAACGTGCGCCCGAGTTTGACCGATGTTCGGTTGCCTCGGGCGTTTTCTTTTCGAAGATTCCGGTTAGGCGGCAATGTTTCCGGCGACGTAGTCGCCGTCAAAGCACGAGCAGTCAAATTTTTTAATTTCCGGATTTAAGTCCCGTAGAGCACGCGTTAAGTCCGGCAGGGGAAGGTAAATCACATCATCGGCACCGATCAGGTGTGCCACGTCCTGGTCGCTTTCTCCGCGTCCGCAGATTAATTCCTCACACGAGGGAATATCGATGCCGTACACGTTCGGAAACATCACGCGCGGTGCCGTGGAGGCCACGTACACCTTTTTGGCGCCCGATTGGCGTGCTAGGTCGACAATCTGCCCCATGGTGGTGCCGCGCACGATGGAATCGTCGACCAAAAGGACGGATTTGCCGGCAAATTCCACGGGCATGGCATTGAGCTTTTGCCGTACGCTCTTTTTGCGTGTGGTCTGGTCGGGCATGATAAACGTGCGTCCGACATAGCGATTCTTGATAAAGCCTTCGCGGTAATTTAAACCCAACAGACCGGCAAGTTCCTGGGCTGCCGGTCTTCCGGTATCGGGAATCGGGATGACGCAGTCAATGGTGTGAACATCAAGGCGCTTAGCAACGGCCCGAGCCAAATACTGACCGAGCTTTAGGCGTGCGGCATAGACGTTAATTTTGTCGATGACGCTTTCCGGGCGAGCAAAGTAAATGTATTCGAAAGCACAGGGATTGAGTGCGGCAGAGCCGGCGCAAACTTGACTATGTAAAACACTGTCAGTATCGACGAACACCGCTTCCCCGGGGGCAACGTCGCGCACGAGGGTAAATCCGAGGCGTCCCATCGTCACCGACTCGGAACTAAACATCGTGTCACATCGCCCGTTCGGATTGATTCGTGTTCCGAAACATAGCGGGCGAATGGCGTGCGGATCGCGAAACGCAAGCAGTCCGTAACCGGCAATGAGCGCCACACAGGCGTACGACCCTTGTACGGTTTCGTGCACCGCACTTACGGCTCGGAAAAGCGCCTCCGGGCAAAAATTCTTGCCGTTTGTCTCGTGTGCCAAGGCATCGGCAAAGACGTTTAAAAGTACTTCTGAATCGCTCATCGTCAGCGTATGTCGGTGGTCGATTCGAGCCAGGTGCTCTTTAATTTCACGAGCATTCGTTAGGTTCCCGTTGTGGGCAAAGAGAATCCCGAACGGAGCATTGACATAAAAGGGCTGGCTTTCCAGATTATCGCTTGCGCATCCTTGCGTCGGGTATCGCACGTGTCCGATACCTGCGTTGCCGACGAGGTTTCGCATATCACGTGTGCGAAAGATGTCGCTCACGAGTCCCTTGGCCTTAAAAAGCGCAAAGCGGTCCCCCTGCATCGTGCCGATGCCGGCAGCATCTTGCCCGCGATGCTGCAACAAAAGAAGCGCATCATAGATTTGCTGATTGACCGGACGGTCTGCGAGGATTCCGACAACGCCGCACATAGTGGTCTTTTAATCCCTTTCCTGAAAGTAAGTTGCTCTCGGGCATTTTAAGCCCCAAGGGTGACAATGCGGCGCAATTGTACTAGACGTAAGCGTGGGCGACTCGCTCGTCTTTAAGCCGGTCTTTGGCGATGTAAAAGGCGTAGGTGCTGATGGCAATACTCACGAGAATAATGCCGGTTGCCGTTGCGGCCCAGAAGCCGTGGGCACCGAAGGGCCCCCCGAACGATTCGGCATGAAAGCCGAGCCAGCAACCGCCTCCCAGGCCCACCGACCACAGCAGGATCCCGTAAATGCACATCGGAAGAAACGTGACGCGATATCCGCGAAGGGCAAAGCAGCTAATGGTCTGCAGGGCATCGGCGATGTGAAAAATCACGGCGATGCCTAAAAGCGATTCGGCTAAAAGCATCACGGCCGGGTCCGTTGTAAAAAACGAGACCACCGTGTGTCTGAAAAGGAAAAGACACGAACAGGTCACGGCCGCAATCCCGAGGGCAAAGCGCATGACGCGCGTCATCGCTTGACGCGCGAGCGTGGGTGAGCCGGAACCGAGGCACTGGGCCACAAGGACGCTGACGGCAATGCCCAAAGAAAGCGGAGCCTGATAGATAAAGGACGTTGTGTTGCTGACAATCTGGTGTGCGGCAACATCAATCGTTCCGATACGCCCGATGAGGATGGCCATCAGGGCAAAGGAACTGATTTCGAAAAACATCGAAAGCGAAATCGGAATACCGATTTTCAGATGTGTTTTGATGGCTTGCCAGTTCGGAAAATAAACCCGCGCCGGTCGCATTGCGTCGTACACATGCGAAAAGCGCCAATACGAATAAAGTGCGAAGAGGCTTACCGTAGCCCCGAGAGCTGAGGAAACGCCGGCTCCGGCGCCCCCTAAGGCCGGAAGACCGAAAAGCCCGTACATGAAAACGTAGTTAAGGGGGGCCTTTAAGACGAGCAATCCGATGGACACCCACATCGTCACGCGCGGAAGGTTAACGGCCGCATTGAGCGCCACAAAGGGGCGCGCCAACATGAAGGCCGGAACGCTGGCAGCGCTCGCAAGAAGGTAAATGCGTAACATCTGGGCGACGTTTCCCTGAGCCTTGCAAAGGCCGATCCAAAAATCGGTCGCCGACAAGATAGCTAGGCCGACAAGACCGAGTAGCAGCGAGAGCCACAGGCTTTGCGTCAGCTCAAAGCCGATGCGCTCGAATCGGCGCGCACCGAAATGGTGACCGGCAAGCGGACTTAAGGACTGTATGACACCCACGAGCGTGAGAATGACCATGATGACCGTGGCGTTTCCGATAGCAACGGCCGCCAAGTGTTCGGCACCGAGCCTTCCTGCCATGATTGTGTCAATGGTTCCTGATCCGATAATCGAGATGTTGGCCACGAGAATCGGGGCCGCCAAACGTGCAATGGCCCGATAGCTGATATCGGGCTTGGTAAAACTTAAGTTTTCAGACATAAACAAACAAAACGCGGCTTAAGCGGTTCTGATGCTCACGAGTCCGCGAATTCCTCCCGGGGATTCGGCCGGTTGCGTAGGTTTTTCCGGACGCAGGAAAGCTTGGCCGCTCACAATTGAGCGAAGCACCTCAAAATCAAGAATCTGTACGTGTTTTTGGTTAACGATAATCACGTTATCGGTCGTAAAACGCGACAGCACCCGACTGACGGTTTCTAGTTTCAATCCTAAGTAAGAGCCGATCTCCGCTCGCGTCATTCGCAGCACGAATTCGCTTCGTGAATAGCCGCGTTGCTCGAAGCGTTGTGAAAGGTTAAGAAGGAAGGCGGCAATACGCTGTTCGGCGTGCATCGAGCCTAAAAGAAGCAAGACGCCGTTTTGGCGAATGATTTCCCGCGACAGCAGGCGCTCGAAATGCTCGGCAAGTTTGGGAGCCGCACTGGAAACCTCGTGCAGACGCTTGTAGGAAAGAACGCACACTTCCGTATCCTCCAGGGCAACGACGTCACTGGCGTATACGTTGTTGGCAAGCCCGTCAAACCCGATGATGTCGCCCGACATATAAAACATCGTGACTTGTTCGCGTCCGTCACTTGAAAGAACGGAACTTTTTAAAAACCCCAGGCGGATGGCATAGAAGGCTTCGAAGGGATCACCGGCCCGGTAAAGAGCTTCTCCGCGACGAATACGACGCCGCGTGGTCACCATTTCTTCCATGCGTTCGATTTCTTTGAAATCCAAATCGTCTGTCAGACAAAACTCATGCAGGCTGCAGGTCGAGCAAATAATGCGCATGCCGGCCGACGGTGTGTTCGTTGGATTGAACATGTAAGCAGTCTCCCCTTTGAGCTTCTTTTTCGTAAAGTAGGTCGATTTTTCGAGCCGAAGGCGCCGTGTCCCTGACCTTCGGAACCGACGAAAAGCGGGCGACGAGACGTATAATCCACGCACCCGAATCGATTCCAAGAAGGCGGCACCGATGCCGTTTCGACCGAAATTGACTCTCTCATTTTGTATCGAAGTTTGATTAAAGTCAATTGATTTTCGTCAAATCTGAAAAAAGCGGTCCCGGTGGATTCGGAACGGATGCTTTTTCTGGCGATAAAGGAGCTGCCATGACCGATGTGAAAGAAAACGGGGTTGAGTTACCCGACGCCGACCTTTGGCGTAAATTCGATGTCCCGGCACCTCGCTACACGTCGTATCCGACCGCCGATCGCTTCCGTCCCGATGTAGGACGTGCCGATTATGAAAATGCGTTGGCGGAAAGACCGGCCGATCGATCTCTTTCGGTTTATGCCCATATTCCGTTTTGTGCCAACGTGTGTTTTTATTGCGGGTGCAACAAGGTTGTCACGCGTAATCGCGCCTTGGCCGACCCGTACATCGATACGGTTTTAGCTGAGGCAAAGATTGCGTCCGAACACCTGACAGGAAAAAGAACGCTTTCGCAACTGCATTGGGGCGGAGGCACCCCGACTTTCTTAGGCTCCGAGCAAATCGAGCGACTCTTACAAGGGATTCGCGCGATTTACCCCTTTGAGCCAGACGGCGAGTACTCCATTGAAATCGATGCACGCACGTGCCCGGCCGAAAAAATCGACCTATTGCGTCGTCTCGGCTTTAATCGCATGAGTCTCGGGGTGCAGGACTTTAATTTGAGTGTCCTTGAGGCGGTCAATCGCGTACAAAGCTTCGAGTTGATTCGCGATACGCTTGTGCACGCCCGAGAGGTCGGCTTTCATTCTGTGAATATGGATTTGATTTACGGTCTGCCGCGTCAGACGCGTCAGTCGTTTGCCGAAACCATCGACAAGGTCATCGAGCTTTCGCCCGATCGCATCGCGCTTTATCACTATGCGCACCTACCGAACATTTTCAAGCCTCAGCGCCGGATTGTTCCCGAGGAACTCCCGAGTGCTTCCGAGCGCGTTAACATGATGTTTGACTCGATTCGGACCCTGACGGCAAACGGGTACCGGTATATCGGGATGGACCACTTTGCCAAGGAAACCGATGAGCTTTCCGTGGCGCAAAAAGAAGGGACGATTCAGCGTAATTTCCAAGGATATTCGACGCGCGCCGAGTGCGACATGATTGCTCTCGGTGCCAGTTCCATTTCCTATGTCGGCAATACGTACGCCTGTAACCCGCGCGAAATCGAGCCGTACGCAGAGGCAATCGGTCAAGGACACTTGGCAACCTGCCGAGGATTCGTGCTTTCGTCCGAAGATCTCTTGCGCCGTACCGTTATCATGACGATTATGTGTCGCTTTCAGATTATCAAGGCCCAAATCGAAGAACAGTTCGGGATTGACTTTGATAAAACGTTTGCCTATGAACTGAAGAAGTTACAGGCGTACGCTAAGCACGACTTGGTGGAGTTGACGCCGGAGACCATCACCGTGAGCGCCAAGGGCAAGATTTTCGTGCGAGCCGTGGCCATGCAGTTTGACCGGTATCTCCGGGAATCAAATCGCGCAGGCGGTTACTCGAAAATTGCCTGATGTGAGCCGAATTTTTGGGGGATACCTCCAAAGGAAAAGAAAAAGCCGATGACGCAAATGACCTATTACTGGCACGACTACGAGACTTTCGGATTGGATCGTCACTTAGACCGCCCCGTGCAGTTTGCCGGTATTCGCACCGATTCGGCGCTCAATGTCATCGCCGAGCCCGATGTTTTTTACTGCGATTGTGCGCCCGATTACCTTCCGAGCCCTGAGGCGTGCCTGATAACAGGCATTACTCCGCAGGTCGCACATGCACGAGGAGGGCAGTGCGAGGCGGAATTTGCTCGGCGCATTCGGGAAAAATTCCGAACACCTGGGACTGTTTCCATCGGGTACAACTCGCTTCGCTTTGACGATGAAGTGACTCGGTTTCTTTTTTGGCGCAATCTCATGGACCCGTATGCGCGGGAATGGGACGACGGTTGCTCGCGTTGGGATTTGTTTCCTCTGGTGCAGGCGCTTTGGGCTTTAAGGCCGGCAGGAATCGTTTGGCCGACTGTAAAAATCCCCGAAGGAGGCGAGCGTATCTCGTTTCGTCTGGAACACTTAAGCGCTGCCAACGGCCTTGAGCATAGCCATGCACACGATGCGATGAGCGATGTGTACGCAACGCTTGCTTTGGCGCGCCTGATTCGCGAAAAAAATCCGCGCTTTTGGCAGTGGGCCTTCGAAAACCGCTCGAAAGCCAAGGTTCGGAGCGCTTTTACGGCAGGTGACGGTACGCTTTGCCGGCCGGCCGTTTGGATCGATGGGCGGGCAGGTCAGGAAAAGGGCTTTATTCGCATTGCGTTTCCGATTTGTGAAACGGAGAAAAAGGAAATCATTCTCTGGGATTGTCGCGAGGACCCCGAGGAGCTCTTGGCTCTTGACCCCGAGGCCATCTGTCGCCGTGCGTGGAAGCGCTCGGAAATGAAAGAGGGTGAAAAGGAGCTTTCGCTTTTTAAACTTCGTCCGAATCAGTTCCCGGTGGTGTGCGCCAATCTCAATGTGTTAAAGCAATCGGCTCTTGCACGTTTTTCCATAGATATGAATTCGGTCAATCGCCATATTGCGTGGCTTGCCCAACACGACTCCGACCTTATCGGTCCGATTTCGCTTTCATCCGAGCACGAGCTTGAAAAAGGTGCCGATGCCGACGGTGCGCTCTACGAAGGTTTCACCTCCAACGCCGATCGAGCTGTGATGCAAAGGACCGAATCTTTAAGCCCGCAGGCTTTAACCGATGCCGTCTGTGAGGGGCGCATCCACTTTGAAGACCCGAGGCTTTCAGAACTTTTGTGGCGCAAACGGGCGCGCAATTGGCCCGAGTCGTTAACCGATGACGAGCGCATTCGTTGGAAGGCCCTTTGCGGTGCACGACTTCAAGGGCTTGTTCCGGGAACCTTAAGCTTGACTGAGTACATGGACAAGGTTGACGCGGCGGCCGATGCCGATTGTCAGGCTTTGGAAGCGGGACAGATGACGGAAGAACGATTTGAAGCGCGTCAGCAGATTCTCGACGACCTATACAACTGGGGGGAATTTGTCGGGTCTGCGGCGCAGGATATTGACGGAGGAGCCAAATGACTCAAGTAAGCGGAAAGAAAGGGGCAACAAAAGTGGCCTTTGTCGGACTCGGCGTGATGGGATACCCCATGGCCGGACACTTAAAGAAAGCCGGGCACGACGTGGTGGTTTTTAATCGCACGCACGCCAAGGCCGAAAAATGGGTTGCTGAAAACGGCGGGTGCTGCGCGCTCTCGCCGCGCGAAGCAGCACAAGACAGAGATTTCGTATTTGTCTGTGTCGGAAATGACGATGATGTGCGCAGTGTCGTCTACGGCGAGAACGGTATTTTGGCCGGGATGCACTCCGGAGCCGTTCTCATCGATTCGACCACCGATTCGGCCGCGCTCTCGCGCGAATTGGCGGCGGCGTGTCGTCAAAAGGGAATCGGATTTCTGGATGCCCCGGTTTCGGGGGGACAGTCCGGGGCCGAAAATGGCACGTTAACCGTGATGGTCGGAGGGTCGGATTCTGATTTTAAAGCGGCAAAACCGGTAATCGATGCTTATGCGAGCGCCGTCACGCACATGGGACAGGCCGGTTGCGGGCAACTGACGAAAATGGTCAATCAGGTGTGCATCGCCGGTGTGTTGCAGTCCCTGTCCGAAGGTCTGGCCTTCGGATTAAATGCCGGGTTGGACATGAAAAAAGTTGTTGAAGCCATTTCCAAGGGATGCGCCGGATCGTGGCAAATGGATAACCGTTCCGAGACGATGGTGGAGGGAAAATTTAACTTCGGATTTGCCGTCGATTGGATGCGAAAGGACTTGCGCATTGTGCTAGCGGAAGCCGAAAGGAACGCATCGAAGATGCCGCTTACGAAGATGGTCGAGTCCTTTTACGGAGATCTGCAAACCCGAGGGGACGGGCGTTTGGATACCTCGTCCTTGATTAAGCTTTTGCCGATTCACAAGGCCTGAAAGAAAAAATCCGAGGAAGGATAAAACCTACCTCGGAATCTAAAAATTTGCTTTGCTTTCAGTGCTTTACTCGTTTTTTGCGGAGGATGCTGCAAAAGGAACCGAGTGGTTTTTCCCTGACTGATTAGGAAGCCTTGAAGGCGATAAAAACCAAAACAAGAACGGCAGATCCGGCAATGGCCAGCGCCACTAAATCCAACGTGTGATGAATGGGGAACATGTTTCTCTCCTGGTGTTTTTTAGTAATGACAAAACTTTAAAAGTTATTTCGTTTTCACGAAATTGTGATTTATGACTAAGTAGAAAACGAGGGGATATAGCTTTACGTCCGGGAGCCTCTGCCAGTAACCTCCTAAAAATGCCGATGATGCACACTTTTTTCTCTGGTTTTATAAGGCTTCTTGCCGCCTTGCTGATGGCTCTTGTCGGGGCGACGGGGGCATTTTGTGCCCAACAAGGAGGGGCGAGCAACTGGGTCATCGGCGTGCTTGACAGCAACATGCCCCAGATGCAGTGGGTCATTCGCGACTCGTTTCACAAAATCGATCCCCTTTATCCGAAAAAACGCCTCGTTGTGCGCCAACTTCCGGTTGAGGCCATTTATGAGGCCGTTCGCACGCAATCGCTTGATTTTGTCTGCGCCAGCCCGCAGGTCATCAGTGTTTTAGAGCGCTACTACGGCTATGAGCTTTTAGCCTCTTTGTACCAAAAAAAAGATACGGATTTTTTTTCGGAAACGACGGCCCTTGTTTTTACGCGACAAGGTCTTAATGCCTGGGCAGATTTGCGCGGCAAGACCGTCGGTCTTATCGAACACGATATTCCGGATACGGAACTCTTGCTTCTCGATGAACTGCACCAGAGAAAACTCCCGCCCAACGGCTTTTGGAAAAAAGAATGGATTCCGACGCTCGATAAGGGAATTAATCAATTGCGTTCCGGGGCGATTGATGCGTTGGCCATCTCGTCGTGTTTGTATCGGGAAGCCAAGGCCGATGTTTTTTCGGATTTTCGCATCATTCCGGGGCGCGAGGACGGCAATCAGAAAACGCTCACTCCGCATTCGACGGGTTTTTTCCCGGGCTGGGCTTTTGCCTCGAGCATTCGCGTGAGCCGCAAGGTCGGAGAGCACTTTGCCAATGCTCTGCGACAGTTCGATTTTTCTCGTACGGTCACTTGGGATACGGCGCGCGATTACCGTAAGGTGCACGATGCACAAGAAGCCCTGCAATTTAAGCCTTACATGAAGTTTCGACAAAAAACGGCCGGCGAGTTTCTGATGGAACACATCACGTGGGTCATCGTGGCTGGCTGCCTTTTAATCGGTTTGATTATTCATAACCTACTGACGGAGCGGACGGTTCGTCGTCTGACCGTGCAGTTAACGCAGACGATGCAGAAAAAGCGCTTGGCCGAAAAACGCTTTGAGGAATTGGAGCACTCGGCAAGTGTGTCGCAGATTTCGAGCATTGTGGCTCACGAGTTGCGTCAGCCCCTGGCGGCGATTACGAATTTTGCGATGGGAATTCGACGCCGGGCCGCGAATCGAACCCTGACCGGTGACTCGCTGGATTTTGCCCTGGGTCGCATCCTGCAGGAAAACGAAAGAGCGAGCGCTATTGTCGACCACGTGCGTAACTACGCCAAAAAACACGAGAGTCAGCCGGAACTTGTGCACTTGGAGTCTTTGGTGCGAAAGACGATTGCTACATTCGAGACGGTTCCTAAAAGTTTGATTTCCGTGACGGTTTCCGGAGATCCTTGTGTCCGAATTGACGAACTCGAGATGACGCTTGTGGTTCGCAACCTGATAAAAAATGCCATCGAGGCCGTTGCCTTAAATCCTCACGGCCATGTCAAAGTCGGTGTGCATGAGGTCGACAAGGCCGTTGTTCTCACCGTCAGCGATAACGGCATGCTTGAAACCGACGAACAATTAGAAAAACTTTCGGTGCCGATGCAATCGGAAAAAAGCGAAGGTCTCGGACTCGGGCTTTCGATTGCACGACGCATTATTGAGTCTTATGACGGCTCCCTGACGTTTACACGCAACAAGCCGAGCGGCCTGGGGGTAGCAGTTCGATTTCCCATAGCGGAGGGGTAACAACATGGATACGCGTAAATCACGGGCGGTAATCCGCATTGTGGATGATGACAAAGGAGTTCGGGACTCCTACAAGTATTTGATTGAGGGCGAGGGCTGGCTGGTTCGAACCTACTCGAGTGCCGAAGACTTCTTAGAGCACGACGACCCGACGATTCAGGGGTGCGGAGTTTTTGATGTGCGGATGCCGGGAATCAGCGGCCTGGAACTGCAGTCCAAGCTCGCGCAGCGCTCCGCGCAACTCCCGGTGATTCTTGTCTCTGCACACGGCGATATCGAGACGGCCGTCAAGGCCCTTAAGCAGGGCGCTATGGATTTTCTTTGTAAACCCGTTGTCGATGAAAAACTCTTGGAGGCCATCGACCGCGCCGTTGAAAAGAGCTTTTCCGATGCGCAAGAGCAGATTGAAAACAGCAAACTCATCGATCGGTGGAATTCCCTGAGTCGCAGGGAGCGGGAAGTGGCGGCACTCGTTTACGAAGGCTTGATGAATAAAGTCATTGCCGATCGCTTAAAGATTGCCGAACGCACCGTTCAGGTTCATCGCGCCAATTTGTGCCAGAAACTCGGTGTGCGCAATGCTGTCGGAATCTCCAAGTGCATCAATCAACTGCATAAACTTGGTATTACGGAAACGTCGCTCTGAGAAACGCTTTAAGTTACCGACACGGCCGGATTCAGGGTGTCCTGAGTCCGGTTTTTGTTGGCCGCAAGGACGGCGCAAGCTGCCTTGTGAAACCTCGAATCCGATGGGGTTCCCCGGTACGCATCGATTGAGAATGATTCTATTTTGCACTCTTTTCGCGACTATGCCTATAATGCGCCAAAATGAGAATCATTCTCAAACATTTTGTATCCGTTGACAGGAGAAAAGAATGCGTATCAAAGAAATGGCGCCCGGTCAAATCGCCAAAATCACTGCCTTTACAAGCGGTGCCGCCGAATATCGGCAACGGCTTTTGATGCTCGGCTTGGTGCCGGGGACACAGTTTGAATTGCAGCGGCTGGCTCCCTTGGGCGACCCGGTGGAAATCAAAGTGCGCGGAAGTCTTGTGAGTCTTCGCAAGGGGGAGGCTGACGTGATGGAAGTCGAGGTAACCGGTCAATGAAGCACATCATTTGTATCGTCGGTAATCCCAATTGCGGGAAGACAACGCTTTTTAATGCCTTAACAGGCTCGCATCAGGACGTCGGCAATTGGCCCGGCGTGACGGTTGAAAAGAAAGTCGGACACTACGTGCATGACTCGGTCGACTATGAACTCGTGGACCTCCCGGGAATCTATTCGCTCACGACCGTTTCTAAAACGGGTGAAGACGAGCGTGTGGCGCGCGATTACATCTTAAGTCAGCAAGCCGAGGCCGTCATTAACATCGTCGATGCGTCGAACTTGGAACGCAATCTGTACCTGACGGCCCAGTTAATCGAAATGCGCGTTCCCGTGATGCTCGTTGTCAACATGCTCGACGTGGCGAAAAAACGCAAGATTGAGATTGACATCGAAGCGCTCGGCAGGATGCTCGGCTGCCCGGTTGTCGGAATCGTAGCCTCGCGTGAACAAGGCGTTTTTGCTCTCAAGGAGATGATTGCCGAGTTTTTAAAGAGTCCGACACTTCCGAAATTATCGCTTCGTTACGCGCCTTCAATTGAAAAGGCCCATCAGGAAATCGAGCAAGAGATTCAAAACGCCGACAGTTTGCATCCGCACTGGCTTGCGATTGAACTACTGGAAGGTGCCAACGGATCGCGAGAATCGCTCGATGTCGCCACACGCGCTCGCGTGATGCCGATTATCGAACGCACGGAAAAAGAATTTGTCGGGAACTTGGATATTGCCGTAGCCGACGCACGCTACAAGCTCGTGGCGGACGTGAGTTCCAAGGTCGAGCATAAAACCGGGGAACTGCCGACTACGCTCACAGATCGCATCGATAGGATTGTTCTCAATCGTGTCGCCGGATTCCCGATTTTCCTTTTCATCATCTACTGCATGTTCCTTTTCACGCAGAACTTAGGATCGGCCTTTATTGATTTCTTCGACATTCTCGTCGGCGGCGTGATGGTCACTGGGTTCGGGGAACTTCTGGAAGCAATCGGCGTGCCGGAAATCGTCAAAGTAGTCCTTGCCGACGGCGTGGGCGGAGGTCTGCAGACGGTTTCAACTTTCATTCCGGTGGTGTTTTTCCTCTTTTTCTTTTTAGCGATTCTGGAAGACTCCGGATACATGGCACGTGCCGCGTTCGTCATGGACCGTCTCATGCGCTTTCTCGGGCTTCCGGGACGCGCTTTCGTGCCGCTTATCGTCGGCTTCGGCTGCAATGTGCCGGCCGTGATGGCCACTCGTACGATGGACCGCGTTACGGACCGTATTCTTACGGTTCTCATGGCTCCTTTTATGAGTTGCGGTGCACGCCTTCCGGTGTACGTGCTTTTTGCCGTGGCATTCTTCCCGAAAAACGGACAAAACCTGGTGTTCGGGTTGTATCTGATTGGTATCGCAGCGGCCGTCTTGACGGGCTTTTTAGTCAAGAAACTGATTTTGCCCGATGCCGGCGGTTCGTTTGTGATGGAAATTCCGCCGTACCACATTCCGACTGTCAAAGGTGTTTTGATTCGCACGTGGGATCGGTTAAAGAGTTTTGTGTGCCGTGCCGGACGCGTCATTGTCGTTCTCGTTGCGTGCTTGTCGATTCTGAACTCCTTGGGGACGGACGGCAGTTTCGGTAACGAGGATTCCGACCGATCCGTTTTAAGTGAAATCGGTCGCACGATTGCGCCGGTTCTCTCCCCGATGGGCGTGACACAGGAAAACTGGCCGGCAGCGGTCGGTGTCTTTACAGGAGTGCTTGCTAAAGAAGCCGTTATCGGTACGATGAATTCCCTGTACGAATCCATGGCACGTGTGGAAAATGCCAAGGGATCTGAAGCCGGGGAGGAGCCCGAGGAACCCTGGTCCTTTAAGGCTACGGTTTCGGAAGCTTGTGCTAGTGTCGTCGATAACTTAAAGGCGCTTTCCGATTCCGTGCTCGACCCCTTAGGGATTGCCGCCACGGAAGAAGAAACCGAAGCGTCTTTGTCTGAGACCGATCAAGCCACCGGTGCCGACATGATGCGTCGTTTGTTCGGATCGGATACGGCAGCGTTTGCTTACTTGCTCCTGATTTTGCTTTACATGCCGTGCGCAGCGGCAATGGCAGCCATCTGGAACGAAGTCGGAACAGCTTGGACACTGTTTGTTGCGGCTTGGACAACGCTTTTAGGCTACTCAGCAGCGACCATCTTTTACAAGGTCGGGACGTTTGCCGCCGATCCGACGGGAGCGTCACTTGCCATTGTCTTGTGCCTGGCGGCTTTAAGTGTCGTGCTTCTTATCATGCGGCATACAGTCAAGACGATGCGTAAGAGTGCTCCGAAGGTCATTCAGATTCATCAAGCTTGATATAGGAGGCTGACATGGTATCGATTCTGGATATGGAGCGCCTTGTGCGTGAAAAGGGTGCCGTGAGTGAACCTGACTTGGCGCGCGAACTGGTCGTCAACGAGAAAGTCGTTGCTATGATGGGCGAGCGCCTTGCTGAGAAAGGCCTCATGCACCTACAGGTGCGCCACCGCGCCTGCCGCTTTAACTGCGGGTGCGGCGGAACCGATACCCGTTACTGGGTATCGGGTTCGGAGGCCTGAGTCAGCGGCCAACGCGGTTTGGCCGAAAATCCTAAGCGACGCGTCGCGGCTTGACGTTGCGCGTCGCTCATGTTCTCCAGACGGTACAGCCCAGCCACGGCAATCATTGCTCCGTTATCTGTGCAAAGCGAAAGCGGCGGGAAAAACACGCGTGCGCCGCGCCGTTGAGTGGCGTTAATCAACCCTTCACGTAACTGCTTATTGGCAGAAACCCCGCCGGCGACGACAAGGCGCTTAATCCCCGTTTGCTTCATCGCCTTGACGGCCTTAGTGACCAAAACTTCGACGAGTGCATCGACAAAGCCGCGTGCTAGGTTGCACCGAAATGTCGGGTCCTTGGCATCGGGGGCGTTTGTGACCGCCGTTAAGACGGCCGTCTTTAGTCCGGAAAAACTCATGTCGAGCGTTTTGCTGTGAAGCATCGGACGCGGAAGAATAACAGCTCCGCTTTGCCCCATGTCCGCCAAGCGCGAGACGGCAGGTCCCCCCGGATAACACTCACCTAAGAGTTGGGCCGTCTTATCGAAGGCTTCCCCGGCGGCATCGTCAAGCGTTTCACCTAGTAGTTCGTAGCGTCCGAATGCTTCCACACGCATCAATTGCGTGTGGCCGCCCGAGACCAAAAGTGCGATAAAAGGGAACTCAGGCTTCGGATCGGAAAGACGGGCCGATAAGAGATGTCCTTCTAAGTGGTGGACGCCGATTACGGGAATATTCAGGGCGTATCCGATGGCGTGAGCCACCGAAATGCCGACAAGAAGGGCACCGGCAAGCCCGGGACCCTCTGTGACGGCAACGGCATCAAGGTCTTCTTTCGCAACGTCGGCTTTCTTAAGAACTTGATTTGTTAGGGCAATGGCGCGACGTATATGGTCGCGACTGGCAAGCTCGGGGACAACACCCCCGTAGGCGCGGTGCATGTCGATTTGTGTATGGATGGCATGCGCAAGAAGCCCTTTTTCACTATCGATGAGGGCAACGCCTGTCTCATCGCACGAACTTTCAATACCGAGAACTTTCATAGCCGGGAAAAAGAATATTTTTCGTGATTTTAAAGCCCTTAGGACAAAGTCGCGCACAAGGCGTTCGCAATCGGCGGATTAGTCACTTTATCGCAGGTGATTGGACTGAGCGCAACGAGTTGACGTCCTTACGTTTTCCCTGTGGCTTCGCTTTAAAAATCTTGTGGCATACTATCCTTGCCTAAGAGGGAAGACCTTTTAGTTTTTCATTTCATTTTTCAAGGAGATACCATGAAACTCGGTATGGTCGGTTGGCGCGGTATGGTCGGAAGCGTTTTGATGGGAAGAATGCACGAGGAAAAAGATTTTGCGTGCGTCGACACAACAACGTTCTTCTCGACATCGGCCGCCGGTCGTCCGGCCCCGACGGGTATCCCCAATACAGACCCTGTTTTAAAGGATGCCACGGACATCAAGGCGCTTTCCTCTTGCGATGTCATCATCAGTTGCCAAGGGGGCGATTACACCAAGTCCGTCCATCCCGCTTTGCGAGAAAGCGGTTGGAACGGTTACTGGATTGATGCGGCCAGTGCCCTTCGCATGAAAGAAAATGCTGTCATCATTCTCGATCCGGTAAATCGCCACGTGATTGATACAAGCCTTCAGGCCGGCATCAAAGACTACATCGGTGGCAACTGCACGGTCTCTTTGATGCTCATGGCTTTGGACGGGCTGGTGAAGGCAGGTCTTATTGACTGGGTAAGTTCCATGACCTATCAGGCAGCAAGCGGAGCCGGCGCAAAGAACATGCGTGAGCTTTTAAGTCAGATGGGGTATTTAAACAATGCCGTTAAGGACGAACTGACCGATCCTCGATCTTCGATTTTAGATATCGACCGTCGTGTGAGTGCGGCTTTCTCGGAACCGGGATTCCCGAAAGAAGCCTTCGGAGCGCCTCTTGCCGGCTCCCTGATTCCCTGGATTGATTCGGACCTCGGAAACGGCCAATCCCGTGAAGAGTGGAAAGGAGGTGCCGAGGCCAATAAGATTCTCGGTCTTCCGGAAAACGGCACGCCTGGGTCGCTTACCGTCGAGGGTCTTTGCGTGCGCGTCGGCAGTATGCGTTGCCACAGTCAGGCTCTGACAATCAAGCTTAAAAAGGTTGTGTCCTGCGAGGAGATTGAACAGATGCTCGATGCGGCCAATCCGTGGGCCTATGTGGTTCCCAACCGCAAGGAAGAGTCGATTGCAGAACTTTCGCCTGCGCAGATTTCCGGGACGTTGCGCATTCCGGTCGGTCGCATTCGTAAGCTTGCGATGGGACCTGAGTACATCAGCGCCTTCACGGTGGGCGACCAGCTCCTGTGGGGTGCGGCCGAACCCTTGCGCCGCATGCTTCGGATTGTGACGGGCTCCTCTCTGTAACGCAAAGAAGAGGGAGGGACTTAAAAAAAGAAAGGGTGCCGCGAGGCACCCTTTCAACGTACGAGAGACTGATTTGCCGTTAGCCGTGCAAAGCGGCGCTCATGAACTGAACGACATGTTTCATTTCATCGGGTGCGACCTCGTGTTCCATGTTGTATTCGCGCCAGACCAAAGTATCGACCTTGCTTTCAATGAGCGCAGCCTGTTTGCGGGCGACAACGGGGCTGATGATTTCATCAAAAGCGCCGTGCCCCATGAAAAACGGCGTCATCTTGCCGGCCGGTGTTATATCGGCATCAAGAAGTTCGGGTGCCGGTAAATACCCGGAAAGGGCAATGACACCGGCAAGGGTTCTTGCTTGCCGCAAACCGCTATATAGGGCCATGGCGGCCCCTTGCGAAAAGCCTCCCAAGAAAATCGTTTCCGCAGGGACTCCCTGACTGACAATCTGATTGATGATTTGCGAAATCCTCAGGTGCATGGCTTTAAGTCCCGGCAAATCTTCGGGCTCTTGACCGATGCGAGCGAGGATATCGTACCAAGCTGTTGTCAACTGACGGTTTTGTACCGTCACGCCGATTCTCGGTGCGCGGGGCAGAATAAAGCGCGCCCTCGGACCTCCGAAGTCAAGAACTTCACGGGCAAACGGCGCAAAGTCTTCCGGACTTGTTCCCATGCCGTGTAGCCAGACAACGGTGCATTCCGGTTTCATACCGTCTTCGGGTTCTTCAATGAGAAGGTCCAAGGGGTCGAGCGCGTGACGATTGGTATCGGAAACAAGGCGTACGCCGCGCTGTACGGAACGCCGCTCGATGGCTTCCTGACTCATGCGCGGATGCACAACCCGGTGTTCGGTAAAACCGCTTGTCGAGGCCTGGCGAGCGCTCGCGGCGGCAGGTACTTCTTCGCGATGTACCGATTCGCGTGCAGCGGCCGCGGCCTGCGAGTAGGAGGTCGGAAAACGCGTTTCCGGTTCCGGCCTATGTAGGCTCAGTGCCGACTCGCTTGTCTCGGTTTCTTCTTCCGGAGTTCCGAATTCTCGGAGCTGAACGGTGGGCCCTTCGACTTGCTCGAGAAAATCCGTCAGGCAATCGAAAATCCCGGGTTCCGTTTGGGTACCGTCTGCAGAAAACAAACCGCGTAGCGTATCGGGGATGTCCGAAGCAAGAGCCGGTAGATTCACAATGAGTGCATCGTGCTCGGGCGTCTCGCGTAGTCCGGCCGTTTGCCGCGACAGCATGGCCGCTCGGTTCTTGCGAGCCTGAATGCGGCGCATCTGTTCGCCGAGCCCCGGAAGCTCATAGGTGCTCACAAGGCGCGTTGCCTGCGGCACGACATCGGCTTTTGTCAGACCCGTGGCGCCGGCCGTGAAAATCACGTCGCACAACACCTTGTCCGACAGCTCCCGCAACGTATCTTCCACGCTGTAAAGCTCATTGATGACGGGACGGGCCACGATTTGTATCGGGCTTAAAAACGCAGCACGACAGCATGTTTCGATGGCTCCCATCACACGAGCCGACTGCTCCGGAGTTTCCGCAACTCCCACAATTCCGATGAGTAATTCGTTCGGATAGCGACGTTCAAAGGACATCGGAGGACTCCTTGTTCGGTTCGGGGGACTCATCGGCAACAAGATTCAAAGGTCGAATCTGGTCGGCGTAAAGGATTTTGTACAGTTCGCGAGCACTCTTGGGCGGTTTGCCGTCTGCGGCTTCGCGACGTGCTCCCCGCACGAGTTGACGCAACCTTTGAACGGAAGCCTCGGGATGGCTTGTCACGTATTCGGTAAGTGGCGCGTCGCCCGCAATCATCGCATCGCGCAGCCTTTCGGCTCTGTGATGAGCGGCCACAGCGGCTTTACTAGCCCCGGTCGCTCGGTCGATGGCCTCGCGGACACGGGCGGCATCTAAGGCGCGCATGTGCTTTCCGATGAGTTGCAATTGGCGGCGCTTTGCGCCGAAGCTTTTCATTTTTTTTAAATCGGCGATGGCCTCGGATAACGCTTCGGGTAGAGCAATGGTGGCAAGTTGCTCGGGAGCAAGTTCGCTTAATTCTTTCCCGAGCGATTGCAACTGTTCGGCATCGCGTTTTTTTTGAGATTTGGACGGACCCGAATAGGCATCATCCTCGGAATCATCGGGTTCGTGCGTGTCATAGAACTGTTTTTTCATGGGGAGCATGATAGCCGAAATCGCTAAAGAGCTCGGCTTTTATAAAGGGACCTATCGGAGAAGAACATCTCGGGAATTTTATCGCTGGCTTGTCATATACATTTTGAAAACATTCTTCCGATTATCAACGTAATGAGGCTGAGAAAACGCGATAAACTCCGAAAACGAATTGTGGGGCTTTTGTCCCGCAAAACACTTTCTCGGACTCAAGGAAAGAAGTAGCTCGTATGAAACGCATTGCCTTATTTATTCTCACGAACATTGCCATTGTTTTCATGCTCGGCATTGTTTTGAATGTCATCAGCCTGTTTACCGGTCTTGACTTCGGTCAGATGGCCGGGTCCGATTTGGACCTGACGGCGCTTTTTGTTTTTGCGCTGGTTATCGGTTTTTCAGGAGCCATCATTTCGCTACTCTTGAGTAAAACAATGGCCAAATCCACAATGGGGGTTCAGCTCATCAATACGGAGCACCCGGAACCGGGCCTGGAAAGTTGGCTTGTCGATGTCGTACGCTCGCATGCTAAGAAGGCCGGCGTTGCCATGCCCGAGGTCGGTATCTACAACGGGGAGCCGAATGCTTTTGCAACCGGAGCTTTCCGCAACAGTGCCCTGGTGGCTGTCTCCACAGGGCTTTTGCGTCTGATGAACAAAAAAGAGATTGAGGCGGTTTTGGCGCATGAAATGACCCACGTTGCCAATGGCGACATGGTCACGATGACGCTGATTCAGGGCGTTGTGAACACGTTCGTTGTCTTTATCAGCCGTATCATCGGTTGGGTTGTCGATCGAAACATTTTGCGTAACGAGGATGACGCTCCGGGAATGGGTTATTACCTGACGTCGATGGTCATGGATATCGCTCTCGGATTCTTGGCCGGCATCATCGTTGCGGCCTTCAGTCGCCACCGTGAGTTCCGCGCCGATGCCGGTGCCAAGCGCATTATGGGAAGCGCAGAGCCCATGATTGAAGCCTTGCAACGCTTGGGTTCGATGAAACCGGCGGAACTTCCGGCCTCGATGAAGGGCATGGGCGTTTCGGGCGGAATCGGGTCGCTGTTTGCCTCTCACCCCTCCATTGAAGAACGCATTCGGGCTTTGAAAGAGGACTAAGCAGATTTGTCGTCAAGTCGTCGAGGGCGTCCGGCCTCATCGGATGTGTAGGCTTTCCCTTCTAACGCGTCGAAGAGTGCTTCGGCGCGTTTTTCGTCCACATGTAGATGCGAACGAAATGATGCAATACTCTCGACCTTGTCGAAAATCAACAATCGTTTTGCTGCCGCAAGAAGCGGGTCGGCAACGTCCGGAAAGTGGGTGCTTTTGCGCAAAACGGACTGCATGCCGCCCGCTAAACTCAAGACATAGTCCCGAGTTGTGTTTTTGCCCGGCAGGGGAAGCGCCACGGTCGTAAGCGTCGTCCATCGCTGCACATAGGCCGCAAGGCGTTTATCAGTCAGACGTCGGCCGGTCTCAAGCGGGACGCCGGCCGTCTGCGTGAAGGCGTCTTTGGCTTCGTTCATCGCTTGCCACAGATAGCAGGAGAGAAACACAACAAGGCTCGGCCGCCGCGCGTGCAAAAGAGCATTCAGAGCAAAAGCATCCTCGGCAATCTTCGGCACCAACTGAGGGCCGTGCGCGTGCTCGGGCATTGTATCCGGCCAGGTCGCCACACAAAACGAGCGTTCGAAAGATGTTTCCGAACCGGCTTTGCGTGCCAGAGGAATTCCCCAGAGCTCAAACCAGGAGGCAAAATCATCGAGCACCTTTCCCAGACCCAGCATCCTGTCGGGGAAAAAACTACGACGGGTTGCAGCTCCCGTTTGAACAAAATCCGGCGCAAGGACAATCAAAATGCCCCCGGTTTTGTTTTCTTGTGTTGTCAGGATATCCGTTAGTAGCATCGAGTATCTCGCCAAATGCCGTCGCCCGATTCTAACGCACGGCATGAGCGGCACGCCGACACGGAAAACGAGCGCAAGAAAAAACCCGCCGTATCCATCGGGAGGCAGCGGGCTCGGACGTAATTCCTAAGCGGTCAATTCGTGTCCGTCGGGAGCTTTTCAAGTTGACTCTTGACCTTGGAAAGCAAAGCCTCGAAACTCGCTAGACGTTCGCGTTCTTGGGTGACAACGGCAAGAGGCGCACGTTCGACGAAAGACTTGTTGTCAAGTTTTTTCGCGCAGCGTGCAATGTCGCCTGTAATGCGCTCGATTTCTTTTCCGAGACGCTCGCGTTCGGCGGCGATATCGATTTCAATTTTGAGCATCAACTTGAAATCGTCAACGATGGCAACGGGCGCGACAGAGCCTTTATTAAGGGCACCGATATCAGAAACAACCGAAACGTCACTCGTACGAGCAAGGAACTTTAAGTAGCCGGCAATCTGCTCGATTGTCGCCTTATCGCCTTCGACGGCTAGGGGTTCCTTTTGCGACGGAACCAAGTTCATCTCGGTACGAAGACCGCGCACGGCCTCAATCATCTTCTTGGTAAGAACAATACGGGCATCGGACTCAGGGGCTTGCTTAAAGTCCCCGGCAGTCGGATAGGGAGCAATCATGACACTGGTTTCTTCATCAGGCGCACGTTTGCCGGCCGTAACCGAGACCTTCTGCCAGAGCTCTTCCGTGATAAAGGGAATCAAGGGGTGCGCAAGGCGTAGCGTTGCTTCCAGGACCGCGGCAAGGGTATGACGCGTTGCACGGGCGGCTGCGTCATTGCCGCCGTTTAACTGTACCTTTGAAAGCTCCAGATACCAGTCGCAGAATTCATTCCAAACGAAGCTATAGACGGCGTTGGCGGCATTGTCCAAACGGTACTCGGCAAAGCCCACATCGACCTCTTTGAGCGTGCGGTCGAATTCGCCCATAATCCAGCGATCGGCATCGGAAAACTCCATCGGCTTTCCGGCGTCGGCCCCGAAGCCGCAGTCCTTGCCTTCGATATTCATCAGCACGAAGCGTGTGGCATTCCAGAGCTTGTTGCAGAAATTTCGATACCCCTCGCAGCGACGCAAATCGAAGTTCACGTTACGACCGAGTGTGGCATAAGCGGCCATCGTAAAGCGTAGCGCATCGGCCCCGTGGCAGGCAATGCCGTTCGGATAGGTCTTGCGTAACTTCTTTTCGATCATCGGGGCTTTTTCAGGCTGGCGCAGACCGTGCGTATTTTTCTTAACGAGGCCCTCGATATCGATGCCCGTGATGATGTCCAAGGGATCGAGCGTGTTGCCTTCGCTCTTGCTCATCTTCTTGCCTTCGGCATCGCGCACAAGACCGTGGATGTACACGTTCTTAAACGGGACACGGTTTGTAAAGTGCTTGGTCATCATAATCATTCGGGCAACCCAGAAGAAGATGATGTCGTAACCGGTCACAAGAACCGTGCTCGGAAGGTACAAATCGTAAGCGATCTTTTCGTCGCCTTCGGGATTGGGCCACCCTAAGGTCGAGAAGGGAACCAAGGCAGAGCTGAACCACGTATCGAGCACATCCTCGTCGCGCGTCAGTACGACGCCTTCTCCGGCTTGCGCTTGTGCTTCCTGTTCACTCCTGGCGACATAAACGTGACCGTCCTTGTCGTACCACGCCGGAATCTGATGACCCCACCAAAGCTGACGGGAAATACACCAGTCTTGAATGTTCTCAAGCCACTGACGGTAAACGCCGCGCCACTCTTTCGGGAAAATGTTGACTTCGCCGGATGTGACGGCCTCAAGACCGACTTGAGCGATGGATTTACCGGGGGCGAAGGTACCTTCGGGCGCCGGCTTGCTCATGGCCATGTACCACTGCTCCGAAAGCATTGGCTCGACGATTTCACCCGTACGAGTCACACGCGGAACCATGTGCTTGATTTCACGGACGCTGACAAGGTGTCCGGCTTTTTCAAGATCGTCGACCCACGCTTTGCGGCATTCCGGACAAGTCATGCCTCGGTACTTTTCGGGAACGTTTTCGTTCATGCGCGCATCTTTTGTGAGAATGTTGATCATCTCCAGGTTGTGGCGCTGACCGATCGCAAAGTCGTTAAAGTCGTGCCCCGGTGTCACTTTCATGACGCCGGTACCGAATTCCTTATCAATGTAGGCATCGCCGACGACAGGGAGGAGCCTGTCCATCAGAGGCGCTTTAAAGCGCTTGCCGATTAGGTGCTTGAAGCGTTCATCTTCGGGATTGACAGCCAAGGCTGTATCGCCGAACATCGTCTCTGGACGCGTTGTTTCGATGTAAACGACGTCTTTGCCGTCTTCCGATTCGTAGCGAATCTTCCACATATGGCCGACGGCTTCTTCGTTTTCCACCTCAAGGTCACTCACGGCGCTTTGCAGCTTGGAATCCCAGTTCACCAAGCGTTTGCCGCGGTAAATCAAGCCTTCGTTATAAAGACGCACGAAGGTTTCGGTTACGACCTTGCTGCGCGTTTCGTCCATCGTGAAATAAAGGCGTTTCCAATCTAAGGAATCGCCCAAACGACGCATCTGATTGAGAATCGTTCCGCCCGAGTATTTTTGCCATTCCCAGACTTTCTCTAAGAAGGCTTCGCGTCCGAGGTCACGTTTGCCAATACCCTGTTCCTGAAGTTGACGCTCGATGATAATTTGGGTTGCGATACCGGCGTGATCGGTTCCCGGAAGCCACATCGTGTTGTATCCTTTCATGCGGTAGTAGCGCGTTAAGGAATCCATCACCGAGTGGTTAAAGGCATGCCCCATATGCAAAATACCCGTAATGTTGGGCGGAGGGAGCTGAATGGAAAAGCTCGGCTTTCCCGGATTCATTCCCGCAGCAAAGTAGCCGCGTTTCTCCCAAATGGGATACCACTTGGATTCGATCTGAAAGGGTTCGAAACTCTTAGAGAGCTCTTCTGTATTCTGTGTCATAGTTTTCGGCTTTCGAATGGTCGGACGAATCGGGCAATTTTACGACAACGGACTTTGTTTGTAAGTAGATAGGTAAGCACTTTCGCCTAGTGTAACGGACAAATTCACACGTTTTGCGGGCACTAAGACGTGTCAAAATCGACGCCTGAAGAATTGCAACAGGTCACATCGGAGGAGTGTAGATGGCAGGAGAGGCGAAAAATCCGGAAATAATCGGTGCGGTTTTCCCGTTAGGAAAGGCTCTTGATAAAGAAACACTTCAGGAGCGTCTTGCTGTGTACGGACATCTTTTCGGAGCGCTTCGCACGTATCGATCCCTGGACGCGACGCGCTCGCGTCATATCCTCGTCAAGGACAATATTGCCGTGGACGGATTTCCGACAACAGCCGGAAGCTTGGCCTTATCGCATTTGATCCTGCCGGAAAGCCCGGCAGCAACGCGCCTTAAGGCAGCCGAATTTGACCTGTTTGGCAAAACGAATATGACGGAATTTGCCGGGTTTGTCACAACCGGAAGACCGTCCGAAGGGTATTCGCATTTAGGGGGCTTCGGGAAAAATCCGCACGGCAATTTTCTTTGCGGCGGCTCGAGTTCGGGATCGGCCATTGCCGTGGCTGCAGGGCTATGCGATGCAGCGCTCGGAACGGAAACGCGCGGGTCGGTGATGGAGCCCGCACTTTACTGCGGCGTCTGGGGTTTTAAGCCTTCGGTCGGCCTGATTTCTCGGCGCGGCGTGATTCCGATTTCGCCCGTGTTTGACACGGTCGGTGTGTTGGCACGCGACGTCGAAATACTCTCAGAGGTTCTGTGTGCTCTGCAAGGCGCCGATGAGCTTGATAAGGCGACGGCTCTTGCTTCTTTTGTTCGTTTGACGGATTCTCAAGAGGTTCGCTCTCAGGGCTTTCGTCTCGGTATCGTGCATGTTGCGGGGTACCCTGTGCCGGATGCGGAAACGCAGGAAATCCTCAAGGCGACGTTCCGAAAACTCATGCATGCGGGCGTCCGCCTTACTGATGTGACAGCAGAAAATCCCCCGGAAGACTACAAACTCATCACATCCGTTGATTTCGCGCGCGGCGTTGACGCTCTTCTCAAAGAGTATGCAACGCAAGACGTTCCTCCCGATTTTGCCTCTCTTTGTGCCTTGTATCGAAAAACGCCGTCGATGCGGCCGTTCGGCATGGACCGCATGCTTTTGGCTCAGAAATTCAATTCCGAGGTCTCCGAAAAGGACTATCAGGAGACTGTCAAACGCACCGTTACGTCGAATCGAACGTTGATTGAAAAATTATTGACGAGTCACCGCGTCGATGCCCTTCTTTTTCCGGGAAGGCTCGACTGGTGGGCTTTGGCCGGAGCACCATCTTTAGCGGCTCCGATCGGTGTGAAAAAGTCCGGTAAACCCGTATGTGTCATGCTCGGCACCGGGTACGGTCAAGACGCAACTCTTTTGGGAATTGCTCGGATTTTAGAGGAAGTGCTTTTCCGTCAGGCCTAAAACAAACCGTGTGCTCTGCCGGGGAATTGGGCACAATTTCGTCATGCAAGAAAAAAAAGCACAATCTCGCCCGGACTACTCGGATCTTTTTCAGTGTGAGCGTCCGCAATTTGACCCGTCCCGAAAAATGAGCCTGAAGGAACGGGCGGCGCAGTTTTCACCTTTTTCGGCGCTACGTGGATTTGACGAGGAAATCGAGGAGTCTTCCCGCCGAACGGAAAGTCGGCCGGAGCTTTCTCAGCAAGAGTGTGACAAGCTCAATGCCCGACTTCAATTTCTTGCCGAGCAAAGCGCCGATCGCCCGACGATTCAAATCACGCGGTTTGTTCAAGACACCAAAAAGAGCGGAGGAGCCCTTGTCACCGAGGTTGTTTGTGTCAAGCGCGTGGACTGGGTAAAGCGCACGATTTTTCTGAGCAATAGGACGGAGCGCTCCTTTGATGACATCGTCAGCATTCAAGGGAAACTTTTCGAGGCGATGCCGGGAGACGACTTCCTATGAAAAGCTACATTGCCATCGATTTGAAGTCCTTTTATGCCTCGGTCGAATGCCGAGAGCGGGGGCTTGACCCATTGAAGACACACCTTGTTGTTGCCGATGCGTCTCGAACGGAAAAGACGATTTGTTTGGCCGTAACGCCGTCCCTGAAAGCGTACGGAATCTCTGGACGTGCTCGGCTTTTCGAGGTGGTCTCTCGCGTTAAGGAAATTAACCGGGCCCGTCAGGCCAATGCTCCGAGTCACATCTTTACCGCGAAAAGTGTTGACGCATCGTCGCTTGCTGCCGATTTGAACTTAGAACTCGATTACATCGTCGCTCCCCCGCGTATGGCCTACTACATGCGCTATAGCGCCAAGATTTACGAGATCTATCTACGGTTTGTCTCCGAGGCCGATATTTTCAGTTATTCCGTTGATGAGGTTTTCATCGACGCCACGCCGTATTTGAAAACGTACGGCTTGTCGGCTCGGGATTTGGCGCTTCTCATGGTTCGGACGGTTTTCAAAGAGACCGGTATTACGGCTACGGCCGGTATCGGCACCAATCTGTATTTGGCGAAAATTGCTATGGATGTGAAGGCCAAACACATGCCGGCCGATAAGGACGGCGTGCGCATTGCCGAGTTGACCGAAGAGTCGTTTAAGCAGGAAATGTGGTCCCACAAGCCGATTACGGATTTTTGGCGTGTCGGGCGCGGTTATGCGACGCGCCTTGCTGCCCTCGGCGCGGAAACGATGGGGGACGTGGCAAGGCTTTCACTGACGGCACCGCAAAAATTATTTGACCAATTCGGGGTTAATGCGGAGCTTTTGATCGATCACGCTTGGGGATGGGAGTGCGTGGGTATTGCCGATATCAAGGCCTATTCGTCAGATACCCACAGCCGGATGTCCAGTCAGATTTTGGCCGAGCCTTATGAGACGGATAAAGCTCGGCTTGTGGCTTGGGAAATGGCCGATTCCCTGGCATTGGAACTTGTCGAGAAGAGGCTTGTCGCACACGGCCTGGAAGTGACGGTCGGTTATGACGTTGAGAACCTGACGGATGCAAAACGAAAAGGTCGATATCGCGGTTCTGTTGTTCGCGATTGCTATGGCAGGACTATTCCGAAACCGACGCATGGTAAGGAGATGTTTGCGGTGCCGACCTCATCGGGCAAAGAGTTTTGTGACGCAGTACTACGAATCTTTAATCGGGTTGCAGACAAGACTCTTTTGATTCGGCGATTGGCTCTCGCGGCACTCGATGTTGTTTCCGAAGGAAGCCTTCCGAAAAAGCCGACTGTCGTTCAGCCGGACTTGTTTGCTCAAATCGGTGATTCGGTCGCTTCCTCCGAACAAAAGGAACAGGCGCTTTCCCGAGAAAGACGTATGCAAAAAGCCATGCTTCTTATCAAAGAGCGCTTCGGAAAAAATTCGCTTTTAAAGGCTAAGAACTTCCAAGACGGTGCTACGGCGCGGGAGCGCAATTCTCAGGTCGGCGGTCACAAGGCATAGGTCATGGTAATGCACCAAGAACTGCCCTTTTTAAGCCCGGGCTTGCCTTTGTCTCCGTTACTCATCGAGGATGCGCATGAGCGGACGACTCTGGGCTTCGCGAAAGGCAAAAGCCAGAGCCTCCTCAAAACGGCGAATGGTAAGGGGGTAGGGGATTGCCCAAATGCGCTCTATTTTTTGACAAAGTTTGAAAGATTTTGATTCGACAATTGGGTAGCAATGTAGCTTGAAATCGTCGGCATCGAAACTTCCGATGGCAAGGCCTCCTCAAGCAGTCGTGTCGACCGACTCGGCGACGCCCGGTGACGACAATAAAGCGATTGACGCCTTTATCGCGGACATCGGACTGAAAGTGGCGCAATAGACTCAATTCACTCTCTCGCCCGTAAAAGCGGGAAGACGGTAAAAAATGGGATATGGGACTCTCCCTCATTAAGACCATTGAAATATAACAGAATCTAGGACTGCTAGAAGTAACGTTTTTTATAGTCTTAATTTGCCTGAGAAGCGAGTCCGAAAAACTATTGTCCGGCAGCGTCCTTACAACTGAAAATCAAGTCGGCGCCCGCGTCTTTGACAGCGCTGCTGTTAATGGTTTTAATGTCGTGCACGAGAACTTCTTTCCCTTGTCCGGCACAAAAAGTCTTCGCCTCTTCGAGGATGTCTTTGAGAACGGCGCCGCCTTTCAGATAAAGACCGTTGGTATCGGAGATCAGGTACTTTCCCTGTCCGAGAGAAATCGGACCGGTCGAGGAACAACCGGCAAGGCCCAAGCACACAAGACTTAACAAGAAAAGAGAATGTGTTTTTCTCATACCTCCTCCGAGTGAAAAGAGGCGATCGCGGTTAATCGTAATAGCGCTTAATGATGGTGTAACGGACCTTCCCTCCCGAAATCGACTCTTTTTCCACGTTAAAGCAGGTGGCAAGAACGGCATCGTTCCCGGAAAAAACAGCCTGTACTAATTGTGGAATCGAATAGGAATCGGTCCTGTCGGGAAGCGAAACGACCTCGGGAGTGCCGTGCCCCGTACGGGAAGTCATTTTTTCTTTCGAGATTTTGATACTGCTCTCAAATGGCATAAGTTGCTGCCAAATAAGCCCTAAATCGCTGTAGATGACGACAGTTCCGGATGACATCAAAACTCTTTCAAATCCGGCCAAGGTCTTGGTTTGGGTAAATTCGGCTCTTAAAACATCGGTGGCCGATGTCCCGGAAGTAAGGAAAAAGGCTCCCGAAAGAAAAATCAGTACACTCAGAAATTTTTGCACCGCCATGCCTTTTTTAGGACGGTTTAACGCCGAGTTTTTTCAAACAAAACGGGCGGACACTGCAAGAGCCCTTCTTTTGTTTTCAAATCTAAGGCCATTTGAACGATACGTGCTGTCGTTTTCAGGGTCCCGTCCGAACCGCGAACTTCGTAATCGGTCACAATGCGATTTTCGTATTCGGTCAAAGTGACCGAAACGGTGGTCGTCTCTTCCAAACACCACGGATGACGGTACCTGACGGACATTTCGATAATCGGGTAGGCGTAGCCGCTTCGGGCTATTTCGTCGTAACTGTATTCAAAGCGCCGCTTCGAAGGTGTTGGCTTCGGCCGCAACACTTGTGACGGGAACACGTAACTTCTTAAAGATTGTCAGCACGCCGGAGGCGGCATTGTGCACGCTCATCGTAAAGTCCGTCGGGGACGGTTCCTGACCGTTTGCCAGAGCGACCAGAAATTTTTCCCCACGTGCTGTTTCCGCATGACGGCTCGCACTGACAACGGCGTCCACTGTGTGGTTCTCCAAAAGCTCAAGCGCGCATTCAACGGCATAGCGACTTGCCGGGCTCATGCGTCTGGAGAGCATCATGGGAAGCCGTTTGGGCATTGCCGGTGAGTCGTCACGAGACGTAGCTTCGTTTCGTGCGAAAGTTAACCAATCGTTGCGGCAGGTTCTTTTCTTGGAAAGAGCAAACCAATCGACTAGGGAAAAGGCCAGTTGCATCACTCCGCTCGCTTTAAAACTAAGAGAGAGTGTCCGGTTCCGAGGCCGTGGTGGACAGACTCGATGACAAAATGTTCCTGCTCGGCAAAACGCTTAAAGTCTGCGAGGCTATAAAATTTACTTGTTCCGTTGGCCAATGCCGTAAAGTACAACGAAAAGGCCGCCAAGCAGGCGTTGCCGATTTCGAACGGCTACTCTCCGATGTCGTAAATGTGAGCCGGGTGATCGGCAAATAAAACGGGAAGACTGGCGTCATACGAGACGTCCGAATAAAAGTGATTGAATTTAAACCAACTGGTTTTGGCCGGTTCCGGTAGTTTCGAAATGACCGGGTAGATGGTTTTGACTCCGGCATACAAGGTCTTAAGACCGTCGGGTTTTCCATCAATCAGGGCGTTTTTCAATTCATCGAGTCCGGCGTAACAGACATCGTGCGCAAAATCGAAATTGATCCGGGTCATCGGATCGTTAATCAAAAAGCGCGACTCTTTGGCAATCGAGTACTTGTCATCTTTAACCGAGAGCAAATTGAACGCCACTCCGAGTTCCGTGAGAACTCTCAAGGCGTATAGCGACAGTTTTTGCGGTACGGATTTTTGAAGCAACTCAAGGGAGACCGGCTCTTTGGCCCTATCGAGAAAATCAAAGATACCGAACTCTCTGAGGTAGTAAGCGGCCTGAAAAACAAAGAGAGAACAGGCTAAACGGTTGGCTTGCTCGATAGCACACAAAGCCGATGAGGGCAAGTCATGGCATCTCACGGGGACGTCCTTTTTGACCGAAAAAAAACACGAATCGGATTTTCATCCGATGAATAAACAAGGATTGCGACAACAACGGGTTTACGGTTTTACACCGAGGCTCAATGTGGAGAGCTGGGTAAGAATGTGTTTATTCAGATTTCGAACCCATTAGTTGTATTTCGGATGGACCTTATTGGGACCAGAAACCAAGGTTGTCATCGGGTTGATGGTGATAGAAAACTCTTTTGTGTCGTAGTGCACATCGCAGGCAGCAATGTGAATTTTCTTTACGTATTTCAACGTAATCGTTTGATTCTTTTCCCCGACGACTTGCTAGCCTTTGGCAAGTCCCCCGCGGATAACGGCCTCACGAACCTTTTCTAAAGAAAGATTCTGGGGAAAGGGGATGGGAGTTCTGATGTTCTCCACCGCAGCACTGCGCGCCGAAACTGCGGAACTTCCGAAAAGTCCCAAAGAGGCCACGGAGATGAGAAGAGCACGTCGATTCAAAGAGGAAAAACGCACACGTGGCAAAGCCCTTTCTGTCACGGATTGCTGGATTATAAAAGTCGGGTGGAAAAAAATGAAAAGGCACAGTCGCTATAAAAACGACTGTGCCTAAATGTTGTTGGTGCGCCAGGTAGGATTCGAACCCGCGACCCCCTGGTTCGTAGCCAGGTACTCTATCCAACTGAGCTACTGGCGCACGCTTATCTCAAAAGAGGCGAGCATTCTACAATCAAAATCTCGGAAAAGCAAAATTGGACGGAGCCGGTGGTTGAAAATCGTAAAGCCGCTCGTCGGAGACTCGGCTCACCGAGCGGCTTGCCACCAAGTCCGGACTAGCTTTCAGGGGATTTTGTTTTTTTCGGTGCTTTCTTGGAAGCTTTTTTGACGGTCAAGTTCTTTTTGACAGGTGTTTTCTGGCTCTTTTTCGGTTTGACTTCGGAAAACGCGATGTCAAGACCTAATTGCTTGGCTACCTTACTGGCTTCTTTTGCCGTCAGGTTCGTTGCGACAGCTAGCGGAGGGCTCACCTCATCGGCAAGGCAAAATTCCAATTCAAGTGCATCAAGAGCCTGAGCACTCAAGTTACGCATATCTTCGACGGCGCGTCCCTGAGCCGTATCGGCATCCGGGGAAAATGCTACCCAGGCATCGCTGACCGGTGTTTTTAAAAAGGGGCGAATTCCGGCGACAACGGCCTCAGATTCCGTCTGGCCTAAAGAGCAAAGCCATTTAACGGGAGTTTTCGTTTCCAAATTACGTAAGCGTTCGTCAAAGAACGCTAAGGTCTTAAGAAGCAGCATCACTTCGTTATCGCTTTTAAGGGCATCGGCGTCAAAGGGCTTTTTGGTCTTATGGCAGGCCTTTTCCACGCGTGACGTGCGTTTAGCCAGTGACTTTTCAATCTTTTCGCGTTCGAGGGCCAGGAACGCGCCGAAGCTGTTCATGATGTTAATCAGAACCGTGAGTAGGTCAGGCGATGCGGCAACGGCTTTGGCGAGTTTTGCGGGCTTTTTGTCCCAATCTTTCGGAAGAACTCCCGCTAGGACCTCGTCAAACGTGCGCGGTGAAAATTTCTTAACTTCAAGGACACCTTCGCTGTTAATCAGATAGGATGTGCGTGTAGGGTTCGTTGCCATAGCCTGCTCCTTTGGGTAAAGAGGTGATTTCGCCCCATAGAATAGCGCAGCTTGTTGCCGTTCGGTTACAATGAGGCACCTTTTAAAACAACGAATAAACGGGCCTATAGCTCAGTTGGTTAGAGCAGGGGACTCATAATCCCTTGGTCGCTGGTTCGAGTCCAGCTGGGCCTACCATTTGTCGCGTTTGCATGTCTGAAAAATCAGTGACCTTTGAGTCATTTCATTTTGATTCCCGGATTGCCTCGGCCATCTCTCAAATGGGGTATGTCACACCGACTCCCATTCAAGTTAAAGCCATTCCTGCCGTCCTGCAGGGCAAAGACGTCATGGGAGCGGCTCAGACCGGTACCGGTAAAACAGCCGGTTACGGGCTTCCGGCATTAGAGCGAGTTCTACCTGAAGCCAACACATCGGTTTCTCCTGCTCGCCACCCGGTGCGCGTGTTGATTTTGACGCCGACACGGGAATTGGCCGATCAGGTTAACGACAACTTAAAAATGTATGCCCAGAATACGCCCTTGCGTGTCGGTGCTGTTTTCGGAGGCGTGGACATTAAGCCGCAGCAAGCCGAACTCCTTCGCGGTGTGGAAATTCTCACGGCAACTCCGGGACGCCTTCTTGACCACATTGAGGGACGCACGGTCAATCTGGCTCAGGTCCAAATTGTGGTTCTCGATGAAGCCGACCGCATGCTCGATATGGGGTTTTTGCCGGACATTTCGCGCATTCTGAAGTTACTGCCGAAAAAGCGTCAGAACCTGATGTTTTCCGCGACCTTCTCGCCGGAAATCAAAAAGCTTGCCCGGAACTTTCTTGTCAATCCCGTGTACGTGGAAGTGGCTCGTGAAAACTCCGTTGCCGAGACCGTCGAGCAGGTGCTTCTCAGCGTCCGAGAAGATCGCAAGTCCGACGCTCTCATCGAACTCCTTAAAAACGGATACGGCGCGCAACCGTCCTTGGAGCCCGTTCTGGTCTTTGTTAACTCAAAGTTAGTCTGTAGACGCCTGACACGAACCTTGGTGCGGGAGGGGCTTGACGCCGAAGACATTCACGGTGATAAATCCCAAGAAGAGCGCATGAAAACGCTCGAGAACTTTAAGTCCGGAGTTTGCAAGATTCTTGTGGCAACCGACGTAGCTGCGCGAGGCTTAGATATCGCGCAACTGCCCTGTGTCATCAATTACGACGTTCCGTACGTCGCTGAAGACTACGTGCACCGTATCGGTCGCACGGGACGCGCCGGGGCCAAAGGTCTAGCGTTGATGCTGGCCCCGAAAGAAGAAGGCCATGCAGTCCGTGCGATTGAACAGTTGACCAAACAAAAGTTTCCGCCTGTTGACTTTGATGTTCCCGACAAATCCCGTTTTGCGCGTACTCGGCGTGCCATGCGTGATAACGATCGTGAGGAAAAAGTTACGCCGTATGCCGCGCCGCCTCCCAAAGCACCGTACGACCCGATTTTTGACACGCCCTATGAGCCTTCGGGAAAGGTTTCGGAGAAAAAGACATCGAGTATGTCCCCGGTGCGTGCCAAGAAAAAATCGACGCCCTTACCGGCGCTTCTCGGTGGATTTCGCAAATAAATATTTTAGCGTGCGGAAGGGGGCTTTTGGTCTCGGTCTGACGCCTTTTTTATAACCCTCTGTTTTTGCGCTAAGTTCTTGTTTTAGCAAGAAAGATATCGCGTTTTTATATAAGAGTATCGAAGAACTCCCTAAAAACAAGGATCTGAGGGAACAGGGACTGCTCCTCTACTGTTTTGTTCTGTTTCTCCATATAAAATCAAAGTGAACCGGAAGATCGGTTCGTTCGTAGTTTGATAACTAAAGTTCCGACGGAAATCCGGTTGCATTCGGATTTCCTAGGAAAGGGAGAATGACAGATGACAGCTTCTGCAATCGCTCAAATCATCATGGTACTTACGTTGCTATTGATGATTACGGGTAAAACGCCGATTTATATAACGGCGATTTGCGGTGCCACGATTTCAGCGCTCGTGGCGGGGTTCCCGGTTGCCGGCCAGGAAGGAATGACAATCTCCAAGATGGTTATTTCCGGATTGAATCCGGTGATTGCCGACATGACGGGTATTTTGCTCTTTATCGGCATCATGCAAGCCACGGGCTTCATGGATGTGATTATTCGCGATATCGTCCGTATCGGCAATAAGATCGGTGGTGGTACGGGGGTTTGCACGGCAGGTGGTATTGCTGCCGGTGTAATCGGCGCTCTTACTGGATTTACGCAGCCTGTGATTACGGCTGTGATTACGGGCCCGGCCGCGGTACGCCTCGGTGTTGACCCCAATAAGTGCGCCGGTATTCAGGCTCACGCCGGACATATCGGTAACTTAGCCGGATTTACGCATCCGACACAGGTCGCCCTGATTGCCACTGCCGGTATCAGTTTCGGTCTTTTTAACGTACTCGGACTGATTGCTTGCTTGGCGATTTTTGCGGTTTCTGCCGTCCGTTGCAATGCGGATATGCGCCGTCGCGGTGTGCACATTACAGCTGAAGATCGTGCCAGAATCATGGCTCAGATTGAAAACCGTGACTATGCAACGAGTTCTTTTAACGCCTTCTTGCCGTTTATTGTCTTGCTCGTCGGGTTTATCGCCGGTTTCCCGGTCTTTCTCGTCGGCTTGGCGGCGGCCATCGTGTGCATGCTGCTTGCGAAAGTTTCGGCCCGCTTAGGCGAAGAGCAGATGATGAAGGGTGTCTCTCTGATTGCGACCCCGATCGTTGCGACAATTGGCTTCCTTTTCATGTCCACGGTCATTAAGCAAATCGGGCTTGTGCAGACGATGAGCGATGCCATCGGTCCGGTTCTATCCGTCTCGCCTGTGCTGATTTTGTTCGGTGTAGCGTTCCTGACAGCTTTCTTGACCCAGTCCTACGCGGCTTCGGTTTCCGTCTTGGTCCCGATGCTTCAGGTTGTTCTTCATACCGGTGCCGATCCGTTTGCGGCGTGCTTTGCGGCTGCGTCCGGAGCTTCCCTGATTCAGTACTTCTTAACCGGTGGTCCTGTGGCGGCTCTCGCGACGGTGATTCCGGTCGTTCCAGGTAGCGACCTTAAGACGGCTAATGCCTTCCAACGTCCCTCGATTCTCTCAGGGTGCTTGGTGGCCTTTGTCATCACGGCGATTCTGACGATTGTCTAATCGGTTGTGATTAGAGTCTTGCTCGATAATAATCGGGCAAGGCTCCTCTCAAAGTCAGTTTTCTCAAGCTCACTTTGAAAGCTCACGAAGATTGTAGGAGTGCTTATGCCGCATGTTTCATTGAGTCAGGCATCAAAGGGCGTAATCGGTATTGTCGGTCATGCCGGTTGCGGACACGCCAATAGCCATTGCGGATTCGTTCAGGATGATTCGGGCGGGCTGGCTGCCGTGTTGCGTATCCTGCAACTGGCAACCGGACTGGATTTGACGATTGACAAAGTCACCCCGACGGTTGGAAAAGCAGGGGGCTTTACGGTCCGTTTGGTGTCCGGCGGTTGTGCTTCAGCAACGGCAGGGCGTGGCGTTACTCCGAGCGAGGCAGACCTGAGCTTTCGCGTCGAAGGTCTATCGGCCGTTACCACTCAGGCCGATGCCGTGCACGCATTCGGTCGCATTCTCGGCCAGGGGGCGCTTGAGGTGCCGGTTGCTCTTCAAACGGCAATTGCCAATGCCGCCATCGATAGTTTTGCTAAGAACTTTCCGCAACTGATAAGCGGGGAAGAACAAATTCCCGGCAATATCGGGCGCCTGCTTGCCGGCGTCATCACGGTTGACGGAGTCGACGTATCGATTATGGCCGTTGTCAATGCCACAGAGGGCGGAATCGGCCCGAATGAAGACATCGAGGGAAATGTCAATTTAGCCGGTAAAACCGACCTAATGCGTCGCTTTGACTTGGATTTCTTGCCGACTGTTTTGGTGGAGGGAAAAGTTTGCGCCGAGCCGATTTCTTCTGCAATCGACGTCCCGACATTCGTCACGCGGGCCTATTGCGGGGACGACAATGTGACGGTAAGCGAGTGCCTTGTTGCGGCGGCTCAAAAGCTCGGTTATCCGATTCTTTTCCCGCGCGAGCTACTCAAGCGTAGCCCCGATGCCATGCGATGTCTGACACAGAAAATGGGCGAACGGTTAAAGGAGCTTGCTGCGGCCCTTTCCCAGGTGAAAACTGCGACGGAAAAAGTGAAACTTGCGTATCAAATCAATCGCTTCGCAAGTGAGGACTTGGGAGGCATTACCTTTATGAGCGATGCCATTCACGCGGTAATGGGCGGCGTCGGGGCGATTCCCGGAACGACAGGGTGCTTGTCGCTTTTTGTTCCGAATAAAGAGCTTGAAACCGATGTGTATCCGACCTTGACGCTCGAAGACGTCGATCGCTTTGCCGATACGATTTTGACGGCGGTCGGCTTTTTAAATGAACGCCGTGACGAGGCTATCGGCGAGGTAAGGTGTGCTCATGAAAAGTATTCCGACGCGTTTTTTTCACTGAGTCGATAAGGTGTTTTTAGGGCCTAGACCGATCGGTCATCGCCCGAGGAGAGAAAAAATGATTGATAAGAAAGTGATGGTTTTTGCTACCGGCGGCACGATTGCCATGAAATATGACCCTGCCAAGCACGGACTTGTTCCGGCCTGCACGGGGGAAGACCTAGCAGCAGCCGTTCCGGGACTAGGTGACGTGGCACCCCTTGAGTTCGTTCAGTTTTCCAACATCGCCTCTCCGGGCATGACTCCGCAGAACATGTGGGATTTGAGCGTGGCAATTGAAAAGGCCTTAGAGCGCGATGATGTTGCCGGTGCCATTGTCACGCACGGGACCGACACCTTGGAAGAAACGAGCTTCTTCTTGGACCTACTGCATCGGAGTCAAAAGCCGATTGTTTGCACAGCGGCGATGCGCGGGGCCGGTGATACGAGTCCGGACGGTCCGATGAATATTCTTTGCTCGGTTAAGGCTGCGGCGTCCCAAGAAACCGTCGGCATGGGTGTTCTTGTGTGCCTAAATGAAACGCTCCATGCGCCCGGCGAAGTGATGAAGACACACTCGGCTAACCCGGCAACGTTCCAATCGCCTTGGTGGGGCCCCGTCGGCTATGTGGATTTGGACAAAATCGTTTTCCGTCGCAAACCGCTCGGCGTGAAGCGCTTTGCGCCCAAGGCTTTAACGGCCCGAGTCGATATCATCAAGTGCATGACAGGATCGACACGCGACTACATTGATTTTGCCGTCAGTCAAGGCGTCCAAGGCATTGTGATTGAAGGCTTCGGTCGCGGAAATGTTCCGCCGCCTATGGTTCCGGGTATCGAAGATGCCGTGAAAAAGGGTGTTGCCGTCGTTTTGACGACACGTACGCCGGGCGGTCGTGTTTTGGATGTTTACGGCTATCCAGGGAGTGTCACCGATACGCGTCGCGCGGGACTGGCGATGGGCGGAGAGTTGTCTGCGGCCAAAGCCCGCCTTAAGCTCATGATTGTTTTGTCGGAAAAGCCCGAATTGGCGTGCAATCGAGACGCGCTTGAAGATATCTTTGATATTTAAGGTGTTTTTCCGCGGCTAAGCCGGAAGGCCTCTGAGGTACGGGCTTTCCGACTTAAAGGCGAGCGAACCGAATAACCCTCGGGAGGCCTGACCGACCCCAAAAAGAAAACTCCCGAATCTCTCAGGCCTTCGGCCGTTTGATGTTCGGGAGTTTTTTCCTAGCGCTCAAAGGCGCTCATGTGGAATTACTTCTTCGCGGTTTTTTTCGCGGGAGCCTTCTTGACGGCGACTTTCTTCGCGGGAGCCTTCTTGGCGGCAACTTTTTTCACTGGAGCCTTCTTGACGGCGGCTTTCTTCGCAGGTGCCTTCTTGGGGGCGACGGCCTTCTTCACAGGAGCCTTCATAGCGGCAGCAACCTTCTTTGCGGGCGCCTTTTTGGCCGGCACTTTCTTGGCAACGGTCTTAGCCGGAGCCTTCCTAGCCGGAGCTTTCTTCGCAACAGGCTTCTTGGCAACAGGTTTTTTGGCGACAGCTTTTTCGGCGGTGACTTTCTTGGCGGGAGCCGTCTTAGCAGCAACCTTCTTGGCGGGAGCTGTCTTAGCAGCAACCTTCTTAGCGGGCTCTTTCTTGGTTGCGACTTTTGCCGGAGCCTTCTTGGCGACGGGTTTCTTAGCCGGGGCCTTTTTGGTTGCAACGTTCTTTACCACGGTTTTTTTCGCAGGAACGGCTTTTTTTTCAGCCGGTTTCTCGGCCGCAACGGCCGTCGTCTCAGGAGCATTCGTCATTACTGTTTCCTTTGGTTGTGTAGCTACGGCTACGTTGGTTTTACGAGAAAAGAAGTCGAGAATTTCCGACAGCAGCGAAGTGGAAGCTTCGTACATTTCCTTGGCCACAGGTCCTGTGATGTGACGCGCTTCCGCAGTCAGTTCTGTGCGAAAAGCGACGGCAGCCTTAAATAGTCTGTCGCTGGCTTCTTTGATGCGCGACTCATCGGTTTTTTTTGAGATGGGCATGTGGAATCTCCGAGGAGAAAATCTGACAGTCGCAAGGTTATCACCTCTAGTAAAAAATAGGCAAACAAAACAGAGCAGATACCGTGAAATCCCTGAGAAAAACACGGTTGTATGCAAGGGGGTTGTTCATAGAAATGTCCAGAGTGCGCTAAAAAGGGTCGCCGATTGGTTTCTTTGTTTCTCGGAAGTTTGCTAAACTGCGGCCCGCTCGCGACGACAATGCCGTGTTTTGGAAGGGTGGCAGAGAGGTCGAATGCGCCGGACTCGAAATCCGGTATACGGTTATACCGTATCGTGGGTTCGAATCCCACCCCTTCCGCCAACACTTAAGATGGCTGACACGCGGCTTTTCTCCCTGTAGTTGTTTTCCGCATCAATCAAGGACCTGAGTCGGTTTTCCGTAAACGGGTGTTTCCTTGACCGGAAAACGCACCGCGCGTACATGCAACCGACAGTGATGTTTCAAAAAAGTTTTCGGTCGGATTCTTGTCGTGTTTCGCTCGATTTTCGATTCGGTCGGAAAGTATTTCGCTTAAAGTACGTGATTTTTAGGTAGGCCGCAGTGGCACAGACTATTGAACCGTCGATTTTGATTGAGACAGCGCTCCTGACAAGCCCCGTGGCGTTAAAGGTAGAAGATTTGTCGCGTCTTTTTGACGGACGCTTAGATAACGAGGCCATTACAAACGAACTCGGGCGCTTGACGTGCTTTTGGATGGAGCGCGGACTGCGCCTTGTACAGACACAAAGCGGCTGGCGCTTTCAGAGCACCCCGGAAGCGGCAGCGGCATTAAGTAAACTCACGGAAGAAAAACCGGCGCGCTATTCGCGTGCTGTTCTCGAGACGCTTGCCATCATTGCGTACCGGCAACCGGCCACGCGTGGCGACATCGAAGAAATTCGCGGTGTGACGGTCAATCCCAATGTCATTCGACAACTCGAGGAGCGCGGCTGGATCGAAGTCATCGGACACCGGGAAAGCCCTGGGCGCCCCGCACTTTTTGCAACGACCGGTTTGTTTTTAGACGATTTAGGACTCAAGAGTTTGGCCGATCTTCCGGCCCTTGCCGGTAGCGAACCCAAAGGTGAAGAGTTCGAGCTTTTTGCCAATGAATTTAAGGACAAGATTTCGCCTAGTGCGCCCGAGCGTGCTAAGGGGCCGGAACTTGCGCCGACATCTTGTACGGATAGCCGAAAATAATGGACGAAGAAACAAAAGAGCAAGCGCAAAACGCTGCGGTTTGCGAAGCGATGTCTGAAAAGAAAATGCGCCCGGCACGTAGAAAACCCGTGCGTCGGACGCCCGGAAAAAAAGCCTGTTTGCACAGTCAAGCCTCCGAATCGCTCGAGCCGATCCCTCAAGAAGAAATTCAGGCTTCTGAGGCTACTAAGCCCCAAGACACTTCCGAACAGGTAAAAGCCGAAACGCCTATAAGTGGCGTTCAAGAGGCACCCGAAACAACTCCGAGCGATGCACTTGACGGGCTTGAGGAAAGCTTTTCTTCCGAACGGGTTTTCGATCCGGTGGTTCAAAAACGCGGAAAGGTGGCTGTCAAGAAGGCTCTTGCCGCACAAAGTGAGAAACTGCATAAGGTGCTCGCCGATGCTGGTTTGGGCTCGCGACGCGACATGGAACAATTGATTTTAGAAGGACGGATTTCAGTTAACGGGGAGCCCGCACATTTAGGGCAACGCGTCCTTCCGAGCGATGTCGTTCGCATGAACGGACGCATCATCAAGCGCGAGGTCGCAAGCACAGGGTCCAAACGAGCTCCCCGTGTTTTGGTCTACAACAAGCCGACCGGTCAAATTGTCAGCCAAGACGATCCTCAAGGGCGCTCGACTGTTTTCGAGCACTTGCCGAAAATCAGTCACGGACGCTGGATTGCCGTCGGGCGTCTGGACTTTAATACCGAAGGACTTCTGCTTTTTACGACAAGCGGTGATTTGGCCAATCGCCTGATGCATCCGCGTTACAGCATTGAGCGGCAGTACGCTGTTCGAGCCGTCGGACAGATGACGGACGAGGCGCGGGAGGCTTTGACAACAGGCATTGAACTGGAAGACGGGCCGGCCAGTTTCACAAGCGTCGTCGATAAAGGCGGGGAAGGCGCTAACCGCTGGTATCTAGTGACGATTAACGAAGGGCGAAACCGTGAAGTACGGCGCATGTTTGCGGCCGTAGGCCTGACCGTGAGCCGATTGATCCGCGTTCGGTACGGCGCCGTGCAACTTCCCAAATCTTTGGAGCGCGGGAAAACCCTGGAACTCAAAGCCGATTGGGTCAGCGCCTGGATGGCCGATTTACATATGGATTCCAAGGAAAGCTCTTTTAAACCGGCGTTTCACACTCGGGGGCCGCATGGAAAAAAACACGGAAAACCCGCTAACGGAAAGTTGCGCAAACCTCAGAGAATCGATCCGATGACCAGCACGGTTCACTACCTGGCAAACGGCAGTCTCGGAGAGTCCTCCAAACTCTTTGCCAAGCGCTTGACCGATTCGATTCCCCGGCCCGGACACCGTTCAAACGGACGGGGACGTTCCGGAAAGAAACGCTTTTAAGGAAAAAGTGAAATTTTTCGGAAATTTTCCTTGTCTTACAGCGGATACGGCTTTATAATCGTGCCGTAATGAGAAGGGGAGTTTTCGGCAAGAAAGCTTCGCTTTTCGCATCGCTAATGTCTGCCCTAGTCGGCAGACAGCTCCCGAATCGGGGAGGATTAGGGATGGGCTTGGCGCCCATCTTTTTTTTGGTTTTGATTATTTTTACAGCATGCAAAAAAGTAGTGCAGAAATTGCCCGAATCGTTGAGGAGACCGTTTTAGGTCTCGGCTACGAATTCGTCGAGTTCGAACGCTTGCCCCGGGGCCTGCTTCGTGTGACGATTGATTCGGAACACGAGGGCGGTGTCGGGGTCGACGATTGCGAACGCGTCAGCGACCAACTTACGCGCCTTTTTACGGTTGAAGACATTGATTTTGACCGTCTGGAAATTGCTAGTCCCGGTGTCGACCGCCCGTTAAAGCGTTTTGCCGATTACAAGCGATTTGCCGGACAGGTGGCGCATGTCGAACTTTTCGAGCCGCTTTACGCGCCTGGATTGCCCGCGGCCGGGCGACGCAAGTTTGACGGAAAGATTCTTTCGGTTGACGACACAGACGAGACAATTGAATTTTCCATCGAGGAAGTTCCGTTTGCGCGAACACCGTCGGAAGCTGCGCGTGCGAAAAAACTAAAGGGGAAGGTCCCCGTTGCAGTACCGGTTTCGGTGCGGTTTCCTTTCGCGGAGGTGGACCGTGCCAATTTGATTGCCCAACTTGACTTTAAAGGAAATAAACGATGAGCCGAGATATGCTCGAGATGGTCGATGTTCTGGCCCGGGAAAAAGAGGTCGATAAGAGTGCCGTTTTCGGTGTTCTGGAAATGGCTCTTGCCAGTGCGGTGAAGAAAGCCCGGTTTCCCGGAGAAGACGCCGATGTCGTTGTCAGCGTGAATACGGAAACGGGCGACTGGACGGCCAAGCGCCGCTGGCTCATCGTCGATGATGCCGCCGGTCTGCAGCAACCCGATCGGGAGGAAATGTTCTCGGACATTACCGATGAGTACCCGACACTTAAAGTCGGTGATTACATCGAAAAGCCCGTGGAGAACATCAATACGTCGGGGCGTCGTTTTGCGCAGGATGCCAAGCAGGTGATTTTGCAACGCCTGCGCGATGCCGAACGCGAGCAGGTCCTTAAGGAGTTTTTGGAACGCGGTGAAAAAATCGTCAGCGGTCAGATTAAGCGCGTTGACAAGGAAGGCGCCATTGTGGAAGTCGGGCGCATGGAAGCGCGTTTGCCGCGCTCGGAAATGATTCCGCGGGAAAATCTTCGCTCCGCAGAACGCGTGCGTGCCTATGTGTTGCGCATTGACGAAACGCCCAAGGGTAAGACCGTGATTTTGTCCCGTTCGTGCCCGGAATTTTTAATTAAGCTTTTTGAACTGGAAGTGCCCGAAATCGAAGAGGGCGTTGTGGAAATTAAGTCTGCGGCGCGTGATCCGGGCGTGCGTGCCAAGGTTTCCGTGATGAGCCACGATAAGCGTGTGGAACCGGTCGGTACCTGCATCGGTATTCGCGGGTCGCGCGTGACGGCAGTCACTAATGAGCTTGCCGGTGAACGCATCGACGTCGTGCGCTATGACGACAACCCCGTGCAGTATATCGTCGAGGCGTTAAAGCCCGCGAAGGTCAGCAAGGTCGTGGCCGACGAAGAGTCCAACTCCATGGATGTTATGGTCGATGAGGATAACCTGGCGATTGCCATTGGAACGCACGGACAGAATGTGCGCCTGGCAACGGAACTGACGGGCTGGCAGATTAACATCATGACGGCCGAAGAAGCCGACAAGAAACACGCCCAGGAAATTGCCGAAGCCAAGGAAGAGTTCATGACGGCCCTTGACATGGACGAAGAGGCGGCCGTTGCTCTTATCGATAGCGGAATTTACAGCTTGGAAGAGTTGGCGTATGTGCCTGAGCAGGAAATCATTGATTTGGGCCTATTTGATAAAGAAATCGTCACGGAACTGCGCGATCGCGCCAGAAGCGCATTGCTCTCGCGTGCCTTAAAGCGCGAAGAGAATTTGCGTCAGGCCGATGCAACGCTTTTGGCCGTGCCCGGGATGGATCACGACCTTGCGGCAACGTTAGTCAGTAAGGGTGTGAAGACAGGGGATGATTTAGGGGATTTAGCCAGTGACGAACTCGTCGAAATGACGGGGATTCCGGAGGAACGTGCAAACGCCCTGATTATGGCGGCCCGTGCTTCCTGGACTGACGGCAAGTAAGCCGAAAAAGCAGACAGGAAGCCACAGACCCACGAAGGAGAAGGACAATTTATGGCAAATAGCACTGTGACCGATTTCGCCCGGGAATTGCATATCCCGGCTAAGGTCCTTGTCGAGCAACTGCGCTCGGCCGGTATTCCCGTTCAGAGCGAAACGTCGGCCGTGAGTGACGCCGATAAGGCCAAGCTTTTGGAAAAGCTCCACACGGAGCGTACGCAAAACGCCAAGCCGCGCAAGATTACGATTATGCGTCGCGAAACGACGACCATTCGTCAGAACGACGGTCAGGGCGGAGCACACACCATTGAGGTGGAAGTGCGGCGCCGTCGTATTTTCGTGAAGAACACGCAGGCTGCTCAGGCAGCTCGCGCTGAACTTGAGGCCAAAGCTAAGGCTCAGGTTCAGGCCGCGCTCGGTCAAAAGAAGGCATCGGAAGAAATAACTCCGGCAAAGACCGTCACGCCGACTCCCGCTCCGACGGCTCCGGCAATCAAGCCCGTGACTTCGGCACCGGAGCCTCAGAAAAAGCCAATTGAGGTCAAAGCTGAACCCAATGTGAAGGCGACTTTCGTAGCACCTGAGCCTCCCGTGGCACCGAAATCAATTCCCGAGGCTGTAAAGCTCGCCCAGAGCAAAAAGGTCGAACCGGCGGCACCCCTTAAGAAATCGGAGAACTCGACTCCTACTCAAGCGACGCAAGGCAAGGATGGCAGTGCGGGAAAGCCGTTCACTAAAGAGGCAAGAGAGACACCGCTTAAGCCCGTAAAAGAAATCAAGAGCCCGGCACCGAAAGGTATCAAACCGACAGCGCCGTCTGCCCAAAAGGTCAAGGGAGATGCCGAGCGCGATGCGGCACGTTTGAAGGCGCAGCAAGAAGCCGAAGCGATTCGTCAGATGCTCGCTCGACCCAAGGTTGTCTTAAAGGCCAAGCCTACGTCGGTTGCAAAACCCGTCGTTAAAGAAGAAAAGAAACCTGATCGTCGTAAGGGTGCCGAATCGCCCAAGTCCGAGGCTCCCAAAAAAGGTGGATTTAAAAATCACGGTCGCTCCGAGCGTTCCGGAGAGAACGCCTGGGGAGAAGACTCCCGTACGCACCGTGCGCTTAAAACGCGCGGCGCGATTGACGGGGGCGGCGATGAGGATACGAGTTGGCGCTCTCGGTCTAAAAAACCCAAGCGTGATCGATCCAATGCAACGCCTGCCGTGCAGGCACCGGCAGAGCCCGTTGTGCGCGAAGTCAGTGTTCCCGAAACGATTTCGGTGGCCGACTTAGCGCGCAAGATGGCCGTCAAAGCCACCGAAGTGATCAAGGCTCTCATGAAGATGGGACAGATGGTGACGATTAACCAGATGCTCGATCAGGACACGGCCATGATTGTCGTTGAGGAAATGGGGCACAAAGCTGTTCAGGCCAAGGCCGATGATCCGGAAGCGCTTTTGGGCGAACTCTCGGAGACGACGACAACGTATCCGGAAAAACCGCGCCCCCCGGTTGTGACCATTATGGGTCATGTCGACCACGGTAAGACATCTCTTTTGGACTACATCCGTCGCGCCAAGGTTGCAGCCGGTGAGGCCGGCGGTATCACGCAGCATATCGGTGCGTATCACGTGAGAACGCCGCGCGGCATTGTCACGTTCCTCGACACACCGGGACACGAGGCTTTTACGGCTATGCGAGCTCGCGGTGCGCAGGCCACCGATATCGTCATTTTGGTCGTTGCGGCCGACGATGGTGTCATGCCGCAAACCAAAGAAGCCATCGCGCACGCCAAGGCAGCGAAAGTCCCCTTGGTCGTGGCCATCAATAAGATGGATAAACCGGAGGCCAACCCCGAACGCGTGCGTAACGAGCTCGTGCAAAACGGGGTGATGCCCGAAGAGTTCGGCGGGGACGTTCCGTTTATTCCTGTTTCCGCGAAGACCGGGCAGGGCGTGGATGACCTGCTCGAGAACCTCTTACTGCAGGCGGAAATGCTCGAACTTAAAGCGCCGGCCGAAGGTCCTGCGAAGGGCCTTGTGATTGAAAGCCGCTTGGATAAGGGCCGCGGACCGGTTGCTTCCGTCTTGGTTCAGTCAGGACTGCTGAAGAAAGGCGACATCGTCCTTGTCGGTCAGGTTTACGGGCGCGTGCGTGCGATGAATAACGAAATGGGAAAAGCTGTCCAGCAGGCCGGCCCCTCCATTCCGGTAGAGATTCTCGGCTTGTCGGATGTCCCGCAAGCCGGCGACGTCCTTCTGACCGTGCCCGATGAGAAGAAGGCTCGCGAAGTGGCGCTTTTCCGCCAGAGTCGAAACCGCGATGTGCGTTTGGCCAAGCAGCAAAGCGCACGCCTCGATAGTGCCTTTAACCAAAACGGCGACGTCAAGACGCTTTCCGTGATTATTAAAGCCGACGTTCAGGGCTCGCAAGAGGCTATTTCCGCTGCCTTGCAGAAGCTTTCGACCGATGAGGTGCGTGTTCAGGTTGTCTATAGCGCTGTCGGCGGCATTTCGGAAACGGATGTGAACCTGGCGGCTGCCAGCCACGCCATTATCATCGGGTTTAACGTTCGTGCCGATGCCATGGCCAAGAAGACGGCAGAGACCGACGGAATCGAGATTCGTTATTACAACATCATTTACGATGCTATTGACGACGTGAAGGCAGCGATGAGCGGCATGCTCGCTCCCGAGAGAAAAGAAACCGGTATCGGGTTACTCGAAATTCGTCAGACGATTCACGTTCCGAAGGTCGGACTCATTGCCGGGTGCCGTGTTCTCGAAGGTCTCGTGCGTCGTAATGCCAGTGCACGACAGCTTCGCAACAATGTGGTAATCTGGACCGGGGAACTTGCCAGTTTGAAGCACTTCAAGGACGATGTGCGTGAAGTACAAGCCGGCAACGAATGCGGTCTGTCTCTGAAGGGACACGATGATATTCAAGTCGGTGATCAACTGGAGATCTTCGAAGTGACGGAAGTCGCTCGTACTCTTTGACGGAGACGCCTATGAAAGAGACCAAACCCGGACGCAGTATCCGCATTGCCGATCAGATTGCCCGAGACTTGGCGGAAATCATTCCGCGCGAGTTGCGTGATCCCCGTATCGGTCTTGTGACAATTACCGGATGTGAAATCACACCGGACTATGCGCATGCCCGTGTGTTCTTTACGGTCCTCGGGACGAATCCCGAGGACAGCGAAGCCGGGCTCAATGCCGCTGCCGGACATCTGAGAAATCTGATTTTCCGTAAGATGACGATTCACACGGTTCCGACATTGCATTTCGTGCACGATACCTCGGTTGCGCACGGCTTTGCCATGGACCGCGTCATCCGGGAAGCGATGGAGGTGACGCGTGCCGGCGAACAAAAGGCCGGCGCCGATTCGCTAGATCATGGGAAGTAAAGGAGAGGCCGTCGACGGCGTGTTGCTCTTGGATAAGCCCGAATCAATGAGTTCGAATTGGGCTTTGCAGCTTTCACGCCGTCTTTTAAATGCGCAAAAGGCCGGGCATACCGGAACGCTCGATCCGATGGCAACCGGACTTTTACCGCTTGCCTTCGGGAATGCAACGAAGTTTTCGGCTGATTTGTTAAAGGCCGATAAACGGTACATCGCGCGCATGAAGTTCGGAAAGCGAACCGATACGCTTGATAAAACGGGGGTTGTGACGCAAACGAGTGACGTGCGTCCGACCGTCGATGAGATTGAAGCACTTATCCCTGAGTTTACGGGGGTCATTTTGCAACGGCCTCCGATGTACTCGGCTATTAAGCGCGACGGAAAAAATTTATATGAACTCGCGCGGCGAGGCATCGAAGTGACGCGCGAGGCACGCCAGGTTTGCGTCAAACGCTTGACTCTGATTTCGTATGAAGACGGAGAGCTTACCTTTGAGACGGACGTGAGCAAGGGCACGTACATTCGCGTTCTTGCCGATGACATGGCGATGCGACTCGGGACGTGTGCTCACTTAACGGCATTGCGGCGCACACGGGTCGGGGATTTAAGCATTGACGATGCCGTGCCTTTTTCCGAGCTCGACGACAAAACCAAGAGCATCGAGCAAAGGCGAAAACTATTAAAGGGGGCAGATTTTCTGTTGCAGAGTCTGCCCGCATTGAATTTAACGGAATTGCTGGCATCGCGTCTGGAAAACGGTCAGCGACTGGCAATTCGGCAGGACCTACGCGGCCAGGCGAGAGCCTACGGCCCGGGGAACCGTTTATTAGGGGTGGTCAGGGTCGATGAACACGGGGTTGTTCATCCTGTCCGCTTGATTACATTTTTGGGAAATACCGAGACAAATTCGGGAAAGAAGACACTATGACACGAGCGATTCGCAATATTGCAATCATTGCCCACGTAGACCACGGTAAGACCACAATGGTCGATAAGTTGCTCCAATGCGCCGGAACTTTCCGTGAAAATCAGCAGGTCGACGAACGCGTGATGGATAGCGGAGATATCGAAAAGGAACGCGGGATTACGATCCTCGCTAAAAATTGCGCCGTCGAGTACGAGGGAATTCACATTAACATCATCGATACACCGGGACATGCCGATTTCGGCGGCGAAGTCGAACGCGTTCTTTCGATGGTCGACGGTGTTTTGCTCCTTGTCGATGCCGTCGAAGGCCCCATGCCGCAGACCCGATTTGTCACGCGCAAGGCTCTTGCTGCCGGTTTAAAGCCTATTGTCGTCATCAATAAAATCGATCGTGTCGGAGCTCGCCCCGAGTGGGTCGTCAATCAGACGTTTGATTTGTTCGATAAGCTCGGTGCGACCGAAGATCAGCTCGATTTCCCGGTCATTTACGCTTCGGCCTTAGCCGGGTACGCCGGTTACACGCCGGATGTGAAGGAACTCGAAAAAATCGGCAACATGAAGGCTGTTTTCGACACCGTCATCAAATACGTCCCCGTGCGTGAAGACAATGCCGATGCGCCGCTTCAGTTGCAGATTTGCTCCTTGGATTACAACAGCTATGTCGGCAAAATCGGCATCGGCCGTGTGCACCGCGGACGGATTAAGGCCGGGGAACCCGTGGCGTTAATGGACGGTCCGGGAAGCACGCCGCGACAGGTGAAAGTCGGACAGATTTTGCAGTTCGAGGGTCTCGATCGCAAAGTCGTCAACGATGCGCAAGCCGGCGATATTGTCCTTATCAACGGCATTGATGATTTGAATATCGGCACGACGATTACCGATCTCGAACATCCCGAAGCGCTTCCGATGCTCAAGGTCGATGAGCCGACGCTCACGATGACCTTTATGGTCAACACGTCGCCTTTGGCCGGCAAGGAAGGCAAGTACGTCACGAGCCGTCAGATTCGCGAACGTCTGGAGCGGGAACTTAAAAGTAACGTTGCCATGCGCATGCGCGAAACCGGCGACGAGACGGTGTGGGAAGTGTGCGGACGCGGTGAACTGCATCTGACGATTCTCATTGAAAACATGCGTCGCGAAGGCTATGAACTGGCTGTCGGTCGTCCTCGTGTGCTTTTGAAGGAAGTGAACGGCGTCAAGCAGGAACCCTATGAACAACTGTCGGTTGACGTGGAAGAAGCGCATCAAGGTTCTGTCATGGAAGAACTCGGTCGCCGTAAGGGAGACCTTCTTGACATGCAATCGGATAGTCGCGGGCGCGTGCGTCTTGAGTACCGAATTCCGGCTAGGGGCCTAATCGGCTTTCAGTCGATGTTCCTGACGATGTGCCGCGGCACGGGTATCATGAGCCATGTATTCGATTCGTACGGACCGATCAAGCAGGGCGATGTCGGGGAGCGCCGCTCCGGAGCCATCATCAGTCAGGATAACGGTGCGGCTGTCGCCTATGCTCTTTGGAAGATCCAGGAACGCGGGCGTCTCTTTGTCAGCCCGGGAGACCCCTTGTACGAAGGCATGATTATCGGCGAACACTCACGCGAAAACGACATTGTCGTCAACCCCATTCGTTGCAAGCAGCTGACGAACATTCGAGCTTCCGGTACCGATGAGGCCATTCGCTTGGTTCCTCCCGTTACCTTGACGCTCGAAAGTGCCGTTGAGTTCATCAATGACGACGAACTTGTGGAAATTACGCCCAAGTCGATTCGTTTGCGCAAACGCTGGCTCAAGGAATTCGAGCGTCGCCGTGCGGCACGCGTCGAACGTGAGGAAAACGGCGAACAAGAGGCCTGATTTTTCATGGCAAAGAAACTGCCTGCACCGTGCCCGTGTGGGTCCGGCAGGACTCTGGCGGACTGTTGCGGGCGTTTTATTTTCGACGGGGTGATTCCTCCGAATGCCGCCTCTTTGATGCGCAGTCGCTATACGGCCTTTGCGCTGAAGCGTGAAGATTGGCTTCGCTTGACGTGGGCCAAGGAAACGTGCCCGTCCGAGACTCTGATTGACCCTTCGCTCAAATGGATCGGCCTTACGGTCAAAAACGAAACGCACATCGATGCGACGCATGCGACGGTCGAGTACATTGCTCGCGCTCGTGCGGGCTCGACCGGAGCGTTTCGACTGCATGCCGTCTCTCGGTTTGAAAAGCGCGAGGGACGTTGGTTTTATGTCGATGACAAGGAACGCAGTCAATCGTGAGCGAGTTAGCCTACAGTAAATGGCGTTTTTGTGTGGCGCCGATGCTCGACTGGACGGATAAGCACTGTCGGTACTTTCATCGCACCCTGACTCAGTGTGCTCGCCTTTATACGGAAATGATAACGGCGCCCGCCCTTATCTTCGGTGACAGGGACCGTCTATTAAGTTTTAATGCAGCTGAACACCCCGTTGCCTGCCAGGTCGGAGGCAGTGACCCGGTGCAATTGGCCCAAATCGCCGCGTGGATCGCCAAGGCTGGGTACGATGAGATTAATCTTAATTGCGGGTGTCCTTCCGAGCGTGTCCAGAAGGGCAGTTTCGGCGCCTGCCTGATGCTCGAGCCGACGCTTGTCGCCGATTGCTTTAAGGCCATGAAAGATGCGACCGATATCGATGTCACAATTAAGCACCGAGTCGGAGTAGACGGTCGGGACGATTACGGATTCGTATGCGACTTTGTCGGAACCCTGTTTGATGCCGGATGTCGAACATTTATCGTGCATACGCGCTCGGCTTGGCTTAAGGGTTTAAGTCCGAAAGAAAATCGCGAAATTCCGCCGCTACGACGAGAATACGCCGCGCTTTTAAAAAGAGATTTCCCCCAGGCACAGATTGTCATTAACGGTGGAATTCATGATTTGGGAGTGGCCGAAGAGCTGCTAAAAGGTGTTGACGGCGTGATGCTCGGACGTGAGGTCTATACCAATCCGTGGATTCTTTCCGATGTCGATGCCAGGCTTTTCGGAGGCAAAGACAATCCTGTGACGCGCGAAGACGTCATAGAAAAAATGACGCAGTATCTGAAAGAGCAGTATCCGAAAGATCCGCGCGTCTTGCGTGGGTCGGCACGGCATATGCTCGGACTGCTCAATGGTCTTGCCGGAGCGAAAGCCTGGAGGCGGTTTCTTTCCAATCCGTTAGCTTACGAACGTTACAAAACCGACGTGTTGCGCGAGGCCTTTGCCAGAGCCGGCTGGCGCGACATCAGCGACACGTTTTCGCGTTTCGACGATGACGAGTTTGTCGGCTTTTAAGAGGACGCAGACCGGCGCGCAAAGTGCTCCCATCCGTCAAGATTCTGAAGCTCGACAGGAAAGAGGTACCGTAGGGCGACGCCCCCTGTCATTTTCTGCTTAATCTCAAGCAGGCGGTTTAGTTCCTGCACCGTAATCCCGCTTAAGCGTTCGTCTTCAAAAGACACATAAAGCATCTGAGCGGGGGAAACGCCCCGAGCAAGCAGTTCCCGACAGCGTTGGTGCATGAGGTAGGACTTTCCGCAGCGCCGAATCCCGACAAAGCAGTAGTTGATGTTATCGGCAATCGGATAGACCGGTGCACGAGCGGTAAAGTCGCAGTCAGTTCTTCGTAGTCCGCCAAAGAGGTCATAACGTCATCATAAGAAATCATCGTAAGAGCCCGAAAAGAAAGTTGCGCTAACAATCCTCAGCACACTGAAGATTTCATAAATTTTTCGAGTATTTCAATGGTTGCTGTCGGTCCTTTGACCGCTCAAAAGCCACACCGAGCGCGTAACGAACGGATAAAAAAGAGGCAACGGACTTCACGTTGCCTCGCTTGAACATGCGAAAAACGCCTTGCCTACTTGTCGTGCTTTTCGTAAATCTCGTCGATTTCTTTCTTGAAGAATTTGGCAAGGGGCGTCCGTTTGAGTTTTAACGTCGGCGTCAAAAGCCCGTTTTCAATCGTCCAGGGCTTGAGCGTTAAAAGCACCTTGCGCGGAAGGGCATAGTGCGGGAAGTCCGCAGCGGCGGCTTTCACACGCTTGAGAATTGCCGTACGCACGCTCGTTAACTTCAAACTGGCCTCATTGGCACTGACCTTAAGTTCTGCGGCGAGCTTTTTCCACTCTTCGGGGTTTAAGACCGTTACGGCGCTGATAAAGGGTTTGTTTTCCCCGACGACATAGGCCTGTGAAAAGAGCGGATCGGTTTCAAGCGCCAGTTCCAGATCAACGGGCGGAACCTTTTCGCCCGTACTCGTGACGATGATTTCTTTGATGCGACCTTTGATGCGCAAAAGTCCGGATTCGTTAATCTCTCCGACGTCTCCCGTGCTTAGCCACCCTTCGGAGTCAAGAACGCGAGCGGTGTCTTCCGGCCGTTTCCAGTAGCCTTTCATAATGGAGCTGCCGCGAATTTGGATTTCATGGGTTTCCGGAGCCAAGCGCATCTGCAGATTGGAAAAGAGTTTTCCGACCGTATCGGGTTGGTTAATCGTTAAGGAGTTGCCGGCGATAATGGGCGAGGCCTCCGTCATGCCGTAACCCTGAATAGGTGCCAAACCGAGCCCTCCGAATACGCGAGCGACTTTGCCGTTTAGTGCGGCGCCTCCTGCAATGGCGACTTTCAGGTTCCCGCCGAATTGCTCAAGAACTTTATCGGCAACGAGCTTTTTCAAAATCGGGCCTGTGAAGCTGTCGGCGAACTGCCAAGGGCTTTTCGGTATCGGTAACTTGTTTTCTGCGCAGAACTTGCGCCAACCGACACTGACGGCACAGTTAAAGAGCCAGCGTGCAATTGCAGGCTTCTTGCCGAGTTGCTCGTTGATGCGGGCGTAAATCTTTTCGTAAATCCGCGGAACGGAAATCAAAACGTCCGGCTTGACGGTGCGCAAATCCTCGGCGAGCAGCATAATCGAGCGGTTGTAGGTAATCGTGCAACCCATGCCTAAAGCCAGGTAGTAGCCGGCCGTACGCTCGAACGTATGCGATAGCGGCAAAAACGAGAGGAAAACGTATCCGGGCTTCGGAGCCGGAGCAATGTGAATTAAGGTTGCAATGACGTTTTCGACAACATTGTGGTGCGTGAGCATCACGCCCTTGGGTCGTCCTGTCGTGCCCGAGGTGTAGACAATGGCCGCAAGGTCTTCGGGTTTCGGACCTTCGGGAAGTTCTTGAATGTCTTTGCCGGAGGCAAGCCAAATGTCCTTGCTTAAAATCTGCCGACGCTCGTCTTTTTCGCTGATACCGGTTTCTTCCGTGAGGATGACGTGTTTCAAATCGGGCATCGGAACGTTGGTTTTCTCAATCAGGCCCCAGCGGTCGGCTTTGTTGGTAATTAAAGTCGAGGACTGACTGTCGATGAGAATAAACGCCGAGGAGCCCGGGGTGTCGATGGCGTGAAGCGGGACGGGAATCAGCCCGTTTGCCAAAACCGCCTGATCGGCCAAAACCGCATCCACGGAGTTATTGAGCAAAATGGCAACTCGCGCTCCGCGTTCCAAATGTAAGGCTTCCAGGGCCCGTCTCCACGCCGTAATCTGCTTATCAAGCGAGGCGTATGTAACGTCTTCCCAAGCCTTTTCTTTTCGGTCGTATTGACGAAGTGCTACGGTCTGGGGAATCTGCCGAGCTCTTAAGGGAACGAACTCACACAGGGTCTGACATTTTTTTAGGTCTTCAAGACGTGTGGCGGAAGTATCCTGAGTCATAGGGAAAAATCCGAAACAAAGACACGCGCACTCTTTGCGCGTTAGGAGGGGAAATTTTAATACGGTTTTCTTTGAAAAAAAGCCCGAAAAAACGTGACTTTCACGTCTGGTAAAGCACGGAGTTAACCCTCGTCTTCGGTACTGAGCGGGTGCAACGGGTCGCTGATCCAAGCGGAAAAACTTCCGATGTAAATGCCGGCACTTGGCAGTCCTGCATGGCGCATCGCAAGAAGGTTTCCGCACGCTGCAACTCCGGAGCCGCACGTGTGAATAACGCGCTCGGGCTGTCCTTCGCTCAAGTGCATGAAAATTTGGCGCAAAGTACCCGTATCAAGAAGCTTTCCGTTTGTTCCGACGTTGAGGCGATTCGGGTGGTTGACGGAGCCCGGAATATGACCGGATTTTCCGTCGGGTCCGGCACTAGCCCCGAGATATGCCTCTTCGATGCGAGCATCGAGGAGAAGATAGCGGTGCGTTAAAAGGTTTTGCTCAATTTCCTTTGTTGAAAAAATCCGTTCGGGACTTGGAGCGGCCGTAAAGTTGCCCGGTGTCTTGGGCTCTTCAATGGTTTCGATCGAGCAGGAGCCTTGTTTCCAGGCGTCAAATCCGCCGTCTAAAACAAAGGCATTTACTAAACCTGCGGAGCGCACGGTAAACCACACGCGCGGCGCAAAGTTCATCAGCCCCGTGTCGTAGACGACAACGGTACTTGCTGTGTTGGTCCCGAGACGGCGCAGCGTTTGAGCAAAGGTAGCGGCATCGACCATCGGTGTACGGCCATTGGTCCCCGTGCGCTTACCGGTGATGTCTCGAGCCATATCGATGTACGAGGCTCCGGGAATGTGGCCCGCATCAAAAAGAAGTTTTCCGGCGCCCGGGGTCGTAAGGGAGCCACGGCAGTCCAAAATGACAAGGTTGCTACGCTCTCGGAGCGCCTTGAGTTTTTCAACAGAGATAACCGGATCGATGAACGGTGTTTGCACGATAGCCTCCCGAAAAAACCTCCTGAATTATTGCACAGAGCGAGTGCAAAAGAGAGGCGCAGTTTCCTCGGTCCCTAAGCGAGAACGACAAGAGCCTGTTTGCACGAAAACAGGCCGGAATTCCGAATGGGTGTGCGCATGGAAGAACGGCGGCAGAAAGCATCTGCCGCCGTTTAGGCGATGGGCTAACCGGTACTTAACTATTTGAAAAACGGCAGGATACCGGCAATGAAGATGACTAATATGATGAGCGGAAGCCCGTAGGTGCAGTAAAAGCGCAGGCCCTTGCGGAACATGAGCCCGGAGCCTGTATTGGCTTCGGCAATGAAGTTATCCCAGCCCCAGCCGTTTTTGGCTGTGCAAAAGAGAACGAAAACCAGACTTCCGAGCGGCAACAGACAATTGCTGACGATAAAGTCTTCTAAGTCCATGATGCCGGAATTGCCGCCCAAGGGGTGGACGTTCGAAAGCACGTTAAAGCCGAGTGCGCACGGGAGCGTGAGAATCACCATGCCGATGCCGCAGATCCATGCTGTTTTGCGACGAGACCAGCCGGTTAAATCGCGCATGCACGCCAAGATGTTTTCACAGACAGCTAAAACAGTCGAGTAGCAGGCAAACATCATGAAGATAAAGAACAGTGATCCCCAGAACTGCCCCATCGGCATATTGTTAAAGATGTTCGGAAGCGTCACGAAAATCAAGCTCGGACCGGCATCGGGTTTAACACCGTATGTAAAGCATGCCGGGAAGATAATCAGGCCGGCCGTGATGGCAACGAACGTATCTAAAAGAATCACACGAACGGACTCGCCCGCTAAGGAGTGGTCTTTATCAATGTAGCTTCCGAAAATCGCCATGGCACCGATGCCGAGACTTAACGTGAAGAAGGCTTGGTTCATCGCAGCAACGACGACATCCCAACTGATTTTGCTGAAGTCGGGAAGTAGGTAAAAGCGAAGCCCCTCTTTCACGCCGTCCATAAAAAGACTATTGACGGCAACGATGACCATGATGACAATCAGAGCCATCATCATCCACTTTATGACGCGCTCCAGACCGCCGCGCAAACTAAAGGAGAGTATGAGGAAGGCAGAACCGGCAATGAGGACCGTATCGATAATCTGTGTGGTCGGGTTGGCAAGCAAGGCCCCGAACCCTTCGGCCACTTGAATCGGAGTTTTTCCGGAAAACTCTCCGGTTGCCGTGTAAAAGAAGTACTGCAACATCCAGCCGGTTACAACCATGTAAAACATCATCAAAACGACGTTACCGACTAAGGCGGCAATTCCATGCCAATGCCATTTCGTGCCGGCAGGCTCTAAAACCTGATACATGTGAACGGGGCTTTTCTGACTGGCGCGACCGAGCGCAAATTCCATTGTCATGACGGGCCAACCGAGGATGACAAGGAAAAACAGATAAATCAGCACAAAAGCGCCGCCGCCGAACTGACCCGTTAACCACGGGAATTTCCACACGTTGCCGCATCCGATGGCACAGCCGGCGCTCAAAAGAATGAAGCCTAAACGACTTCCGAGACGGTCTCGATTCATTTTCTTCCTTTCTTATTGGTACGAGTTTCTCGAAAAAAGAGAAAAACGTTTTATTGTCAAGCCTTCGCGCTTTGTCAATCAGAGCACAAGGTCATGTCATTATGAGCCTTGCCTACAACACGGTCAATCGCCACTTAAGCACAATGCCCTAGAACGCGTTGTACTGTTTTTGACATTAATCAAAATAGGTTTGCTCTAGCTCTGATGCGGTCGGTCGATCGATAGCAGAGAATTCAATCAGACGCCGATAACTCGATGTGTCGGCGTTTTTTGTTAACACATTTTTTTTCAGGAGTGACCATCAAATGAAACTCGATCGATGCAATGCCCTGGTCGAGCGCGACGAAAAAGTTGTCGCACCGTGCCAACATCTTTCGTACTATCCTCTCGCGATTGCCAAGGTAGAGGGCAGTGTCATTACGGATTTGGACGGCAACAAGTTCATTGATTTTTTGTCCAGTGCCTCGTCATTGAACATCGGGAGCTCCAACCCTATTATTACCAAGGCCATTGAAGAGCAGCTCAAGAAGTTCACGCAGTACACGGCCGCATACACCTACAACGAGCAGACGACCGAGTATGCCGAGCGACTTGTTTCCGTGTATCCGGGCGGTGTCAAGGCCAAGGTTTGTTTCGGAAACTGCGGGAGCGACGGCAACGATGCCGCCGTCAAGTTCGCCCGTGCTTTCACGGGGCGTCAGAAGATTATCGTTTTCATCAATGGGTATCACGGAAATACATACGGCTCGTGCTCGATGACAACGTGCTCGACACGGATGCACGCGAAGATGGGACCGTTTTTGCCTGAGATTTATCCCTTCCCGTTTTACGGAACCGACAAGAGCGACGAAGAGGTCGAACGCGATTGCATGAAGGCGATGGAAACGGCGTTTTCTACATATCTGCCGGCAACGGAAGTGGCCGCCATGGTCATCGAACCCGTGCAGGGCGACGGTGGCATCTTGCCGGCCCATCCGATTTTCATGAAAAAGCTCTATGAAACCTGCAAAAAATACGGCATCCTCTTTATTTCCGAGGAAGTCCAGCAGGGCTTTTACCGTACCGGTAAGTTCTTTGCAATCGAACACTACGGTATCATTCCGGACGGCATCATTATGGGTAAATCCGTGGGCGCAACGCTCACACTAGGCGCCTTCATGGCGCGCGACGAAATTATGGACTGCCTGCCGGCACCGGCACATCTATTTACGTTAGGCGGTAACTCCATTGCCTGCGCAGCCGGAATCGCACAGTTCGATTACCTCCAATCCGAGGCCTTCCAGACGCACCTGAAAAGCAACATCGCGTTGCTCGAAAAGTTAGCGGCGGATTTGAAGGCCAAGCACCCCAAGCTTGTTGCCTTTACTCGGAACTTGGGTTTTTCCATGGGTATCGGTATTCAAAAGGAGGACGGCTCGCCCGATACGGACGGAGTCTTCAAGATTCTTTTCCGATCTTACGAAAAGGGTCTTGTCGTGATTTCGCTCGCCGGGTGGATTTTGCGCATCCAGCCGCCTCTGACGATTTCGCCTGAGCTTTTGACTCGAGGTTTTGAAATCATGGATGCGGCCATGAATGAATACGAACGCGGAGAAATCTCCGACGATGTGCTCAAGTTCCGCGCAGGCTGGTAACAGTTGAGCCCTAACAAAAAACGGATTTAAAAATGCTTAAAAATAAATTTGTCAGACTTCTTGTGCCCGGTCTGGTCTTCCAGTCAATTCTAATCGGCGGCGGTTACGGAACGGGTGCGGAAATCGCACAGTTCTTCGGCGTGAGCGGGATGTTCGGCGGTCTGCTCGGTGCCTCCGTCACGTTCCTTTGTTGGAGCCTGGTGTGCGCCGTGACGTTTGAGTTTTGCCGCGTGATGCAGACATTCGATTACGGTTCGATGATGAAACATATTCTCGGACCGTGTGCATTCCTGTATGACCTGTGCTACTGGATTATGTTCCTCATCGTCATGGGGGTTGTCAATGCCAGTGCCGGCGCCATTATCGAAAAGCTCGGATTTAATCAGTGGCTCGGCGTGGCGCTTTTGTCTGCCGGCGTTCTGTTCCTCGTTTTTAAGGGGACGGAAATGGTTGAGAAGGCCCTGTCGATTTGGTCGTATGTGCTTTGCTCGGTTTACCTGATTTTCATGGTCGTTGTTTTCGTGAAGTTCGGTGCAAACATTGCAGCGGAAGTCAGCAAGGGAGAGGTTGCCGACGGCTGGTTCATGCACGGTCTGCAGTACAGCTTTTATAACCTGGTTGTCGTGCCGCTCGTTCTTTACACGGTTCGCGGATTTAAGTCTCGCTCAGAATCAATTGTCAGCGGCATCCTCGCTGGCTTCCTCGGAATCTTCCCGGGAACGATGCTCCTTTTGACGATGGGGTGCGACTTTGCCAACGTCGTCAGCTCGACGGTTCCGGTGCTCGCGATTTTCGATCGCATCCATATGCCGTGGCTTTTCTGGACCTTTGAACTTGTTTTGTTCGTGACGCTGATGGAAACGGCCACGGGTTTTGTCAAGGCTGTGGTCGATCGCTTCCAGGTAGCGTATCGTAAAACGGGTCACGAAGAGCCCACGTGGTTTGCCCCGGCTGTCACAATCATTCCCGTGGGTTTAGGTGTCGCAGTTTCCGCCTTCGGCCTCTTGGGCCTGATTGTCAAGGGGTACGGTACGGCCTGCTGGGGATTCCTGGTCTTGTTTGCCCTGCCGATGCTCACGGTCGGTGTCTACAAGATTGCCAAACATTCCAAATAAAGCTTTGGCAGCAGGAATGACAAAGTGCGGGGGAAACCCCGCGCTTTGCTTTTAAAGGCGGTCAAGTTCGATGGGTTGAGGCGTTGCATTTTTCAGACTTAACGACAGCTCGGTTCTCTCTGTTTCAGTACAATACGAAAAACTAGGGGCGGTTTTTTATAGACTGCCCTTTTCTGTTTGTCTCGAACGCATCGTCGACTTCACATCGCAAAATTCGGAAAGGGGAAAGTGCCGTGGCTAAAATCGGATTTGATAACGCAAAGTACATTGAAACCCAATCGGCACACATCAAAGAACGCATAGACAAGTTCGGCGGCAAGCTTTACTTGGAATTCGGCGGAAAACTTTTCGATGACTACCACGCTTCGCGCGTGCTTCCCGGTTTTGAGCCCAATAGCAAAATCCGCATGCTCTCGCAGATGAAAAACGACGTGGAAATCGTTGTTGCCATCGCGGCTCCCGATATCGAAAAAAATAAAATCCGTGCTGATTACGGCATTGCGTACGAGGATGACGTGTTGCGTTTGATTGATGTGTTCCGCAATCTCGGCTTTTTCGTCGGATCGGTCGTCATTACACAGTACAACGGACAGCCGGCAGCCGATGCCTTCATGCGGCGCCTGTCAGCTCTCGGCGTGCGATCGTACAAACACTATCCGATTGCCGGTTATCCGCATAACTTGTCTTTGATTGTCAGTGACGAGGGGTACGGCAAAAACGAGTACATCGAAACGACGCACCCGCTTGTTGTCGTGACGGCCCCGGGACCGGGAAGCGGCAAGATGGCCACGTGCCTGTCGCAGCTTTACCACGAGCACAAACGGGGTGTGAAGGCCGGATACGCCAAGTTCGAGACATTCCCGATTTGGAACCTTCCGCTCAAGCACCCGGTCAATCTGGCATATGAAGCAGCTACGGCCGATTTAAATGACGTCAACATGATCGATCCCTTCCACTTGGATGCCTACGGCGTCACAACGGTCAATTACAACCGTGACGTGGAAATCTTTCCGGTCCTGTGTGCCATTTTCGAAAAAATCTTGGGGTGTTGCCCCTACAAGTCCCCGACTGATATGGGCGTGAACATGGCCGGTAACTGCATTGTTGACGATGCGGTGTGCTGTCAGGCTTCGTATTTGGAAATCTTGCGTCGCTACTATCGCGCCTTGGTCGATCAAGTGCGCGGAAGAGCCGATGCGGCCGTTGTCTACAAGCTTGAACTTTTGATGAAGCAAGCCGGAATTACGTCCGATATTTTGCCCGCAGTGGCCGCAAGTCTTGAGAAAGAAAAAATGACCGGGGGCCCAGCAGGTGCCCTGGTTCTTGCAGACGGGACGGTCATTACCGGCAAGACAACACCGCTTCTCGGTGCGTGCTCGGCGCTTCTTTTAAATGCCCTTAAAACCTTGGGCGGAATCGATAAGGAAACGGATTTAATCAGCAAGGAAGTCTTAGAGCCGATTTGTCGCCTTAAGACCGAAAGCCTGCGCCACACGAATCCGCGCCTACATAGCGATGAGGTGCTCATTGCGCTGTGCGTCAGTGCTCAAGCCAATCCCCTTGCCGCCGAGGCGTTGCGTCAGATTGATAAACTTCGCGGGTGCGATGCGCATTTTTCCGTCCTTTTAAGCGACGTGGACGAAAAGCTTTTCAAGCGCCTCGGGGTGCGTGTCAGTTGCGAGCCCAAGTGCGAGTGCCGAAAGCTTTATTTCTGATTTTTTCCTTAGCCTCTTTTTCGGGCGGAGCGATTCGGCTAAAACACACCATAAAAATGACCGGTCCCCTTGCGGAAACCGGTCGTTTGCATTCCGGGTAAATCGCGTGATTTACCAAGTAGCCTTCATAAGGATTACTTCTTGAGTTCCTTGTCGATGGCTGCCTGAACCGGGCCACGGAGCTCTTCGGTGCGCTTGGTGTTCATCTGGCCTAAGCGCAAGCGACGGAATAAAACGTCGTCGGCATTGCGAGCGCCGCTGACCTGGACTTCACGGATGGCGAAGGCAACGACATCATCGACAACGTCTTCGACCTTCTCGGCCTGAGCCGCGCGCATTTCGATGGCTTCGGCATCAAACGCGGTATCAACCGTGAGCGGGAGCTTGGTTGTGATGGTGTGAGAAGAGGGAATCAGACCCTTTTCAGCCGCAACCTTCATGGCGTGTTCAGCCATATTACGGTAGGCCGTCCACTTGCCGCCCGTAATCGTCAGCATGTTGCCGAATTCCGGAATAATCGCGTGTTCGCGAGAAACCTTGGCTGTCTTGCCGCCGCTTGCGGACGCATTGGCCGGTGTGTACAGCGGACGAACGCCGACGAACGTCGCAAGGATGTCTTCACGCGTGACCTTGGTCTTGAGGTAGTTGTTGCAGTTGGCCATCATGAAATCGATTTCCTGATCGGAAATCTTCGGATCCATGTTGACGGGCACGGGTTCGGGAAGATCGGTTGTACCGACTTCGAGCATACCGTGCCAGGGCAGACAGAACAGAACACGACCGTCGGAGGTCTTCGGAATGAACATGCCCTCCTTGGGGTTGCCGAACTTCTTCAAATCGAGAATGATGTGCGAGCCGCGAGCCGCTTTAACGAAGGGCTTGACATCCTTCTTGCCCGTAAGTTTACGGACTTCGTCAACCCAGGGGCCGGCGCAGTTAAAGAACATCTTGCCTTTGACCGTGTGCTTTTCGCCGGTTTCTTTGTCTTCAACAATCATCGACTCGATTTTTTCGTCGGTGTGGTTAAAGCCGTCGCAAGCAACATAGTTCAAACAAACAGCACCGTGCGCAACGGCTGTGTGCATCAGAGCGATAGCCATACGGGCATCATCGAACTGAGCGTCGTAGAAACGAACGCCGCCGTAAAGACCTTCGGCCTTAATGCCCGGGAGCTTTTCAAGGGTTTCTTGTTTCGAGAGAATCGAAAGAGACCCGGCATCACCGGAGCTAAATTTGGCCATCATCGTGTAGAAGGTCAGGCCGAGACCGTAGAAGGCTTTTTCATACCAGCGATAGCACGGCAAAATGAACGGGTTCTTATGAACCAAGTTCGGAACAAGCTTCAAAAGCAGTTCGCGTTCACGCAACGCTTCGAAAACCAGACCCCAATCGTGCGGGTTCTGCATGTAGCGAACACCGCCGTGAATGAGCTTGGTCGAGCGAGAGCTCGTACCCGCGGCAAAGTCTTGTGCTTCGACTAAGCAGACGGAGTACCCTTGGCTCGAGGCGTCGACCGCCACACCGAGACCGGAAGCGCCGCCGCCGATAATCACAATGTCAAATTCCTTGCCGGAGTCGATTTCGGCAAACATGGCCTTGCGGTCAAGGGGTTTCAGTTCTTTCATCATCATGATAATTTTTCCAATGATTTTAGAGACAAAGAATTAATAAAATATTCCCAATGTATTCGCGCTAACTTCTATGCGCGCGGACGGGGCGAGTTTAGCAGAAACTACCTAGTTAGACTAGCCGAAAGGAGTAGTTTGTTTCATCCGAGCGACTAGGCGGCAAATCGTTTCCGATGCAATCGCCTCGCGTCCTTAAAACTACTTATCGTCCTCGAAAACAAGCGAACCTAAATCGGGCAGGATGTAGGTTTTTTGCGGCAGGCGTTTGTCGGCAGGTCCGATATGAAAGAGGCGTTTTAAAGCCTTTATACGCTCCTGCTTGTGCACTTTCGGCAAATCGGCTTCGGTGGTTTCCCCGGAAAGCACCAAAATAAAGTCGATTCCGGCGTTTTCTCCGAGAACCTTATCGGTCATCAGACGGTCGCCGACCATACAGACATCTTTCCGCTCGTACTTACTTAAAACCGGCTCGAGCACTTCCGTACAAGGCTTGCCGAAGATGCGTTGCGGGCTGCGCCCCGTGGCCGCTTCGTACATGCGAATGAAACTTCCGATATCGGGAAGGGGACCGGCATCGGTCGGGCACACGAAGTCCGGATGCGTGGCAAGAAATTCGACTTTCTTATCCAAAAGCAGCAAAGCCGATGTCTTAATTTTCTCGTACGTCAATTCCGTGTCGTAGGCCAGGATGACCGCTTCGGCGCCTTCGGCTGTATTGGTCAATTCGGGCATGCGCTCTTTCATGCATGTGACAAAGTCGGTATTGCCGACTAGATAGGCGCGCTTAATTCCGACTCTCTTCAAATAATGGATGAGCGGGGTAATCGGCGTCAGGATTTGATTGAGCGTGGCCGGTATACCCATCGAATTAAGCCGTTTGACGTAGGTCACAGGCGACTTGGATGTGTTGTTGCTGAGGAATTGGAAATCAATTCTCCCCCAGTTCTTCTTAATAAAATTGACGGTTCCCTCAATCGGGACGGGGCCGAGATACACTGTTCCGTCCATATCGAAAACCATGCAGCGCTTTCTGAGCATCGGACTACCTCACGAAAATAATCGCTGAAAAAACAGCAGACAGACTAAATCGGCGCAATCGTAACGAAATGCTACAACTCTGTCCAATGCCGCTAGGGGCGAATCACACTCTATGGCAGATGTCAAGAGGATTTGTCCTCTTTTTTTATAGGTGGTCTGAAAAAATTTTTTCTCCCAAAAAACAGGCTGTTACCCCTACAAACGGTCTAGTCCACTCGTTGTACCCGTGTTTGTTTCTTGCAAAACCCGTTACAAAGTGTTAATTTCGCGCTCAGATATACGTATATCTCAGTAGGAACCCTTACCTAGACGGGTTCGTGCTGCTTAAATCAACGCTTTTAAAAAACTATTTGGAGGAATCCACCATGAAGCGTCTCGTTCTTTCTGTTTGCGCTCTCGGTCTGTTGGTCGGTGCCACAATGCCCGTCTTGGCCGCGTCCGGCAAAGTCGTGATCAAGATTGCCGGTATGAAACCCGAAGGCGAACCGGAAACAACCGGTATGCACCTTTTCGGCAAGTATCTCAACGAACTCTCGGGCAACAAGTATGATGTTCAGGTTTACCCGAACTCCATGCTCGGCAAGGAAAACAAGTACATTGCCGATACACGCCGCGGTGTGATTCAGATGTGCGCAACGGGTACACAGGTTTCTCAGTTCCTGCCCGCCATGGCCATGCTTGAAACACCGATGATGTTCCACAGCTACGCTCATGCGCATCGCGCGATGAACGGCGAAACTTTCAAGATTATTAACGAGAACTTCACCAAGAAGTCCGGTTTGATTACGCTCAACGCTTTCCCGCTCGGATTCCGTCACTTCTATTCGACCAAGCCGATTACCAGCGTCAAGGAAGTTCAGGGCTGGCGTATGCGTTCGCCCAACATCCCGCTTTATATGACGTTCGTTAAGAACTGCGGTTTGTCTGCTCAGCCGTTGGCCTCCGCCGAAGTTCCGTCCGCTCTTGACCAGGGCGTTATCGACGGCGGCGACAGCCCCCTGTCTGATATCGAATCTCAGAAGATGTATGAAAAGGCTCCCTACGTCACCAAGACGGGCCACATCCTCGTGATTCACTGCTTGTTCATTAACGAGAAGTTCTTCAAGAAGCTTGATAAGCAGAATCAGGAATGGGTTATGAAGGCTGCCCACATGGCTGCTGAAGACATCTGGAAGCTCGCTGAAGAAGTCGACGCCAAGGCCATCGAAGTTATTAAGGCCCACGGCGGTACGGTTTCCGAACCGAGTCCGGAATTCCTCGCTCACGTTCAGCAGGCCGGTGTGAAGACCTGGACGATGTTTACGGATCCGAAGTCCAATCAGTACGCTCCCAACGCGCAGCGTATTCTTGAGTCGGCTGCCAAGTACAAGTAATCCGTTGTCTGGTTTATCGATGTTGTAATCCAACAGTGAAAGGGCCATCCGGCCCTTTCACTGAGCGGTTCTCAAAGCAGTATTAGTAGTATTTCCATCAAGGGACTTTCCGATGTCAAACACCCAACCTAAGAAACACTGGGCTGAAAAAGGATTCGAAATCTTTTGCGCCGTAGTGTTTTTAGGGATGATTGGACTTGTTTTCTATAATGCGTTCTTGCGTTATGTGTTCCATTCGTCCTTTGCCCCCAGTGAAGAGTGGTCTCGGTACCTCTTCATGTATATCACCTTCTTCGGTGGTGTCGAGGCTTTTTACCGCCGTCGCCACATCGCCGTCGACATGTTCGTCGAAATGATGCACGGCAAACTTCGCCGCTATGTGAACTTGATTGCGCTTGTGCTTGCGATTTTCGCCATGTGCATCTTGTTCGAAGGCGGTCTGTACCACGTCCTGACAACCTATGATACCTATACAGTCTCGACGGATTTGAACATGACGTTCGTTAACGGCCCGTTGCCGATTATGGCTTTGTGCGCTATTTTGATTTTGATTCGTGACCTCTGGCATGAGTGGAAGCGTCCGATGAGCGATTACGCTCCGAAGATTAAGAAGGACATTCCCGACACGCCTGATACGAGCAATTCGCTTTAAGGAGAGAGCGCAATGGAACTGTTTTTATTTTTGGGCTCCCTCTTTTTATTCCTCGCTCTCGGTATTCCGATTTGCGTGGTCTTGATTCTGTGTGCTCTCGTCTTGATGTCGCATTCCGGGCTGTGGGATCCGATGATGATTGCCTCGTCCATGGTCGACGCGGCTGATAACTATCCTCTGATGGCCATCCCGTTCTTCATCTTCGCCGGTGAAATTATGACGGAAGGCGGTTTGAGTTACCGCGTGGTCCAGATGGCTCAGTTAATGATCGGACACGTTCGCGGCGGTTTAGGCTACGCGGCTATTGTGGCCTCAATCATCTTTGCCGGTTTGATGGGGTCGTCCGTTGCGGAAGCAGCGGCTATCGGCGGTCTGTTGCTGCCGATGATGAAGAATGTCGGATACAATCCGGGCCGTGCCGGTGCCGTTATTGCTTCCGGCGCTATTATCGGACCGATTATTCCCCCGTCAACCAACTTCATTATGTTGGGTGCGACCGTCGGCGGTCTTTCAATCACCAAGTTGTTCATGATCGGCCTGTTCCCGGGTCTGTTTATCGGTTTTGCGTTGTGTGTTTGCTGGTTCTTCATCGTTCGCAAGGACGGCTACAACGAAACCATTCGATTCACCCGTGAAGAAAAGATTAAGATTTGCTTGGATGCTTGGCCGGCCTTCTTGCTCCCGGTTCTGCTCTTAGGCGGTATTCGTTTCGGTGTGTTCACTCCGACCGAAGGCGGTGCCTTCGCGGCTGTGTATGCCATCGTCGTGTGCTTGCTCTACTACCGCGAAATGAAGCCGTACGATTTACTCGAGGTCTCCGCTCGTTCTGCGCGTACGACGGCAGCCGTCATGTTAATCGTGACGGGTGCTTCTGCCGTGGGCTTCTTTATTACGCTCGCTCAGATTCCGCAGCAAATCGTTTGGCTTTTCGAGCCGTTGCTCCACAGCCCGCTCATGCTCATGCTCGTGATCAACTTCTTCCTGTTCCTTCTCGGAATGGTGATGGACTTGACCCCGAACGTGCTCATCTTTGCTCCGGTTCTTTATCCCTTGATTTTGAAGGCAGGTATTGATCCGTACTACTTCGGTCTGATCTTCATTTTGAACTTGGGTATCGGCGTGATTACGCCTCCGGTCGGAACGATTCTGTACGTTGTGTGCGGAATCGGCAGCATCCGTTTCGTTGAATTGGTCCAGAAATTGGTTCCCTTCATCATTACGGAAATCGTCGTGTTGATTACGCTGACGGTCTTCCCGAAGATCTCGATCATCCCGATGAAGTGGCTCATGGGCGAACTCTAGGAGTTTTTCCCTGCTAAGTCCCAACCCCCGAAGGGTGTGCTCTTCGGGGGTTTTGCATTTCTGGCCGGGAAAAACGGAAATCCGAGGGGCCTATTGCGGGCCCCGATTTGCTAATTTAAGGTCGGAGCAAAGGGACCGGAGCTTTCTTCGTCCGGGTTTTCGATGTGCGTGACAAAGCCTTCGGGATTAGCATAAAGCGGCGCACCGCAGTGTTCGCACCACTCCAAGGGAAAACGAACATCGTGAGCGACGATGGATTTGACGCCTTGAGAGAAAAGAATTTGCCCGGCAAAGTCCTGTGTGGATTCAAGTTCCGGAACCTCACACGGCCAGACAACCCCGGCAACGACTGCGTTGGGTTTGTTTTTGAGCGAGATACCGATGCGAATCTCAGGTTGCGGCCCTTGACCGTTTTCTTCGCCGAGCGAAAAGACGGCCGTCGTTGCAATCAAGGCATCGGGCGTCAGAGAATCGACACAAACGTATTGCACCAGAGCTTTGAGGGCGAAGACACGCATGGCAAGAGCTGTCTGTCGCCATGCCGCAAAGAAGGCTGACGGGTACTGCACGTCGATGACGCTACCGATTGTAAAGAAACGCAAAGCCTCCCGCACTTTCAGAGAAAACTCCATAAAGCGACGCGATAGCTCGATGTGGTCGATCAGTGGGTCGACGAAAAGGCAAGAAGCATCGGGAGCGCTGACCGAAAGCGCGATGTAGCGCGCATCGGAAAAATCCGACACGGGACTTTCCGTAACAAGGTAGGACGTATCGACCAACGCCGTTTTTCTTTTTGCCGAGCAAAGGGTCTTTAAAAGTTGCCGCACCTCGACGAGGCGCTCGGGAATGTGTTCTGGGCAAATTAAGGTGTTGCCGACCGTCACGCGGCTCTCGGGCCCTGCAAAATAGAGGCGATAGAGCGAGGCAACCTTTAAAGCAACGGCATCTGGCATCTTTCCGCATACGATTTCGTACCGACTCCACGCGAGAATCGGAACCAAAACGAGTAGATGGATGCCGTCCTTATCCGTGTATGACTCCGCGCATCCTTCAGCAAGCGAGAGAAAATCATCATAGGTTGTTCCGGGTTCGTCTTTTAAAAGAGCTAAGGCGGCCTCAATATCCGATTCCTCGGAGGCATCGAGTGCGATGTTGCAAAGGGCTTTGATTTTCCCGTCCAAATAGGCATCTTCAACGTCTGACGTGGAGTCGTTAGCTCGGTAAGCCAGGGTAAGAAGGGTGTCGCGCCCGGAGTCGGGCTCAGATACCGAGAAAAGACTTTTTACAATTTTGACTGTCATGACCGATGCATTGATTCTCAAAGGGAAACGAAAGTGTAACGGGTTTTGCGAAACGGCGAGAGATTTCGGGCATCCGACGCGAGGTTTTGCAGGAAGGAAACGACCCTTTGCATGATAGAATTTCGACACTTTCAACTAAGAGGCTTGGCGCGAGAGGACGGTGGTTTTCCGCCCCCTGACGCGAGTCCTTTGATGTCGCGAAACTCGCGTTTTGATGCGGGATGGTTTCGCGTAGGTAGCACATGGACAACATACGTAATTTTTCAATTATCGCACACATCGATCACGGCAAATCGACGTTAGCCGATCGACTCATCGAGCGCTGCGGAGGCCTTTCCGGCCGTGAAATGAGCGAGCAGGTCTTAGACAGCATGGACCTGGAACGAGAACGCGGCATTACGATTAAAGCGCAGACGGCAAGCCTTAAGTACAAGGCTCAAGACGGCAAGACCTATGAATTAAATTTAATCGACACTCCCGGGCACGTGGACTTTTCTTACGAAGTGAGCCGTTCGCTTTCGGCTTGCGAAGGAGCACTGCTCGTTGTCGACGCCACACAAGGTGTGGAAGCACAAACGGTGGCTAACTGCTACACGGCCATTGATCTCGGGGTGACGGTTCTTCCGGTTTTAAACAAGATGGATTTGTCGAGCGCCGACCCGGTGGCCGCTGCCGAAGAAATCGAAGATGTTATCGGAATCGATGCCACTGATGCCGTCTTGTGTTCGGCCAAAACTGGGATGGGAATCGATCAGATTCTCGAACGCGTTGTGCGGGATATTCCGGCTCCGAAAGGCAATCCGAATGCGCCGCTTCAGGCCCTGATTATCGACAGCTGGTTTGATAACTACGTCGGGATTGTTACTCTCGTGCGCGTTGTCAACGGCACCATTTATCCGAAAGACAAAATCATGCTCATGGCAACGGGCGCCAACCACCTTGTCGAACAAGTCGGTGTGTTCACGCCCAAAGCGCAAAAACGCGAGCACTTAAGTGCCGGCGATGTCGGATACGTTGTTTCGGGAATCAAGGAACTCAAAGATGCCCGAGTGGGCGATACGATTACGCACGCCGTGCGCGGAGCCACGAAACCGCTTCCGGGTTTCAGACAAGTCAAACCTCAGGTTTTTGCCGGACTGTATCCGGTCGAATCCAATCAGTACGACGCCTTGCGCGAGGCACTTTTAAAGCTACAACTGAATGATGCGGCCTTAAAGTTCGAGCCCGAAGTTTCGCAGGCCCTCGGATTCGGATTCCGGGCCGGGTTCCTCGGGCTCCTGCATATGGACATTGTCCAAGAGCGACTTGAGCGCGAATACGACATGAATCTCATTACCACGGCTCCGTCCGTTGTCTATGAAGTGTTGATGACAAACGGCGAAGTGGTACGCGTGGAAAATCCGAGTAAGCTTCCGAGCCCCGATAAGATTGCCGAAATTCGCGAGCCCATTGAATCGGTGACGATTTTCGTGCCGCACGAGTATGTCGGAGCCGTCATGAAACTGTGTCAGGATAAGCGCGGGGTTCAGACCAACCTTGCGTACCACGGTCGTCAGGTGCATTTGACGTATGACTTGCCGCTTTCGGAAATCGTGCTCGACTTTTTCGATAAGATGAAATCGATTACGCGCGGTTACGCCTCGATGGATTACGAATTTAAAGAGTACCGTGCTGCCGATGTCGTCAAACTTGACATTCTGATTAACGGTGACAAGGTCGATGCGCTAAGTTCGATTATTCACCGCTCAGGGGCCAAAACACGCGGACGCGACGTTGTGGTGCGCTTGCGATCCCTGATTCCGCGTCAGATGTATGACGTGGCCATTCAGGCGGCAATCGGTGCCAACATCATTGCGCGCGAAAACGTCAAAGCACTTCGCAAAGACGTGATTGCCAAGTGCTACGGCGGCGATATCACGCGCAAAAAGAAGCTTTTGGAAAAACAAAAAGCCGGCAAAAAACGCATGAAGCAAGTCGGAAGCGTAGAAATCCCGCAGGAAGCCTTCCTGTCGATTCTGCGCGCCGATGAACAAAAATAAGGGGAAGATGCCGTGAATTTTTCGTTACTTCTTTTGGTCTTAAGCGTCTTTACGGGGATTATGTGGGCCTTAGATCTCATGATTTGGAAACCCCGTCGCAAGTCCGAAGCCAAGGCTGTCTATGAGGAGTTTAACGAGGCCAATGCCGAGGCAATTTCCCGTAAGGATGCCCGCGTGATTGCCCTGCGCGATGCGAGCGTGAAGGCGCGTCTTCGTATGCCCTGGTGGCTTGACTATACGGCAGGCCTTTTTTGGGTGATTTTGCTGGTGTTCCTTTTCCGGTCCTTTGCCTACGAGCCGTTTCGAATTCCGTCCGGATCGATGCTCCCGACACTGCATATCGGAGATTTCATTCTCGTCAATAAATACGAATACGGACTGCGGCTTCCTGTGGTAAACAAAAAGGTGGTGACATTAGGCGCGCCCAAGCGCGGAGACGTGATTGTGTTTCGCTATCCGGTCGATCCTTCGTATGACTACATCAAGCGCGTGGTCGGGATTCCGGGCGATGTCGTCGAATACACCGATAAGCGCCTTTTTGTGAACGGCAAAGAGATGGTCAGAACCGATCCCGTTGACTGGGTGGCTCCCGATACGATGCGCACGCTGACAAAAACCACGGAAAACTTAGACGGCGTCCTGCATGAAACGGCCGTGGACGACAGCCGCGGACCGGGGCTGTACGGGCGGCCGTATCCGGCGGCTTTGCGGGTGTGCAGTTACCGAGAAAACGGGTTTACGTGCCGAGTGCCGGCCGACAGTTACTTTGTCATGGGTGACAACCGTGACAACAGTGAAGACAGTCGCTACTGGGGCATTGTTCCCGATGAGAATCTTGTCGGACGAGCCTTCTTTATTTGGGCGAATTTTTCAGACTTCAGTCGTGTCGGTTCGTTCCGATAAATCGCTTTCGGGGGAAAACAGACGATGCAGGAAAGACAGTTACGCGATCCGGCACTTTTAGAGCAGCGCATCGGGTATGTTTTTAAAAACAAATCACTTCTGAAGCGTGCGTTAACGCACCGAAGCTTCGGAGCCGAACACAACGAGCGCTTGGAGTTTTTAGGAGATTCCGTTTTAAATTGTGCCGTCGGACACAGCCTGTTTTTGCGCGACAAGCACTTTAACGAAGGCGTGCTTTCGCGTGTTCGTGCCAATTTCGTGTGCGAGAAAACACTGGATGAAATTGCACGGGCTATCGAAATCAGCTCCTATATTCGTCTCGGAGAAGGGGAATTGCATACGGGAGGCGCCACACGTCCATCGATTATGGCCGACGCCTGTGAAGCGGTTTTCGGAGCCATCTTCCTCGATTCGGATTTCGAGCAGGCCGAGCGCGTCATACTGCGCTTGTACGAGCCGATTTTATCTGCCGGGGCGATTACGCCCGAGCGCTTGAGTAAAGACGCGAAGACGCGTCTTCAGGAGGCGTTGCAGGCGCGGCACATGGACCTACCTGAATACACTATCGTCGATAGCGAGGGTGCGGCCCACGCCCTGACGTTTCGCTGCGCTTGCCGCATTGGGCGTTTTTCCATCTGTGAGTACGGCTCCGGCACAAGCCGACGTGCGGCTGAGCAGCAAGCGGCCGCAAAAGCACTCGTGGCATTGGAAACGGCTTTAAGGAGTCACAAGTGAACGCCGTTAAACCGAGTTTTCGCTGTGGGTATGTGGCCGTCATCGGACGGCCCAATGTCGGAAAATCGACACTTGTCAATGCCATTGTCGGCGAGAAGGTTTCGATTACATCGAAAAAGCCGCAGACAACACGCAATCGCGTGCTCGGGGTCGTTACCTACGAGGATGCGCAACTGGTGTTTGTCGACACGCCGGGTTTTCAGTCCAAGTTTAGGTCCGAACTCTTGCGACGTATGAATCGCTCCGTGCGCTCCACTCTCGCCGATGTCGACGCGATTCTTTTTGTCATCGACGCGGCCGCCTGGCGGCCGGAAGACGAGCAGGTATTGCGCCTTTTAAATCCGTCGGCAACGGATGTGATTTTGGTTCTCAATAAAACCGATCTCGTTAAAGACAAAACAGCCCTTTTGCCGCGCGTTGCCCAAATCAGTGCCAAGTTTCCGTTTGCCGCCGTGGTTCCGGTAAGCGCCGAAAAGAGGCGTCAGCTCACGGACCTTGTCGACGAGATTAAAAAACTGCTTCCCGAGTCGGTTCCGTATTTTGATCCGGATTTGTACACGGACAAATCGCCGCGTTACATCGCGGCTGAAACGATTCGAGAAAAAGCGTTTCGTCTGTTGGGCGATGAGTTGCCGTACGGTGTTGCCGTTGCCGTCGATCGCTGGGTCGAAGATGAAAAGACGGCGCAGATCGACGCCACACTTTATGTCAATCGCGACAGTCACAAGCCGATTGTCATCGGACAAAACGGCGCCAAACTGCGGGAAATCTCCCGTCTGGCAAGGGCCGACATAGCCGAGTTGCTCGGGAAACCCGTGCATCTACAGGTCTGGGTGCGAGTGCGGCGCGGCTGGAGCGACGACGCGAAAGTTTTAAAGAGTTTAGGGTATGACTGAGCCCGGTCAAAACGGTAAGGATTATCTACCCGAGACCGTTGCCGATTCGGTCCTTGCGGCGCCATTGGTGCGCTATGCCGCAAAAAACCAGGGCCAGTACGTCAGTGCTAAAAACGAACCGGCGTTTGTGTTAACGACCTGGCCCTGGCGGGAAACGAGTCTGATTGTTTCGTTGTTTACCCGTCGACACGGGCGCATTACGGCCGTAGCTCGCGGGGCCAAGCGACCGGCCGGACGCTTTCGCGGTCTGATCGATCCCTTCCTTCCGCTCTTAATTAATTTTTCCGGGCGCTCGGAAGTGAAAACGTTAACCGGTGTGCGTTGGATGGGAGGTCTTTTGCCGATTACAGGCGAGGGCCTCTTGACGGCATTCTACTTAAACGAACTCGTGTTTCGGTTAAGCCCGGCGGAAGAAGCACAAACCGAACTTTTCGATGCGTATACCCGGACTCTTACGATGGTTGCCCGCGGAAACTTTGAAGAAACCGAGTGTGCGATGCGCGAATTCGAAGTGGACTTGCTACGGCTTTGCGGTTGGGGGCAACAACTGCCCGACGGGTCCGAGGGTTTTACCGGCCTGGTGCGTGACGGAGAAATCATTGAGGCGTACGCCTCTGACGTATACGACCAAGAAAGACTTTATTCCCCCGGGGCGATACGCGCCGTTTTAACTCGAGATTTTTCCGATGCATCGGTTCTCAAGGATGCGCGAGATCTCCTTAAAGAAATCATTGAATTTTACGCGTTAGGGGGACGTATGCTCTCGTCCCGCCGCACGGTAACCCGGTGGCGTCAGTTTTCAAGGTGAAAGAGTCATGATCGGACCGATTGTTTGTGATATTGAGGGATTGGAACTCACGTCGACAGAAAAAAAGCGTCTTTTAAACCCGCTTGTCGGGATGGTAATTCTTTTTACGCGTAACTATGAAAGTCGTGAGCAGTTGCGCCGCTTGTGCGATGCCATCCACGCTGTTAAACCCGAACTTTTAATCGGTGTCGATCACGAAGGAGGACGAGTACAACGGTTTCGCGAGGCCTTTACGGCGATTCCTGCGATGCACGCATACGGCGCTCTTTACGCCAAGGATGCCAAGCGAGCGCTCAAAGCGTTGAAAGCGGCGTACTTTGTGCTTGCCGCCGAACTACGCGATTGCGGGGTGGACTTTACGTTTGCTCCCGTGTTGGATTTGGACTGGCAAAAAAGCACGATTATCGGCGAGAGGAGTTTTGCCTCTGCCCCCGAGACAGTTGCAACACTCGCGCGTGCGGCGTGCGAGGGACTCGCACAAGCTGGCATGGCCAATTGCGGCAAACACTTTCCAGGGCACGGATTTGCCGCAGCCGACAGCCATATCACGCTCCCGGTCGATGAGCGACAGGTCGACGAAATCCTTGCCAAAGATATTGAGCCGTATCGTGCGCTTGCGGATATTCTGACAAGTGTTATGACGGCGCACGTCTTGTACCCGGCGCTCGACGCGGCTCCGGCATCGTTTTCGCACGCGATTTCGACGGATATTTTGCGCGGGAAGGTCGGCTTTAAGGGGCTTTTGTTTTCCGACGATCTTTCGATGGGCGGTGCCAAGACCGAAGGAACCATCCTTGAGCGCGCCCAAAAAGCCTTTAGTGCCGGCTGTGATGCGCTGATTGTTTGCAATGATCCGACGGCTACCGAGGAGCTTTTGTCGGGACTTACGTGGAAAACGCCACCGCTTTTTGTAACGCGAGCCGCACGCCTTGTGCCGACGGGAGATCCGTGGAAATTCGGCAACCTGCGTGACAATTGCGCCTACCGACACTGTCTCGAGTGCATGACAGACGGTTTATAGTTCAGTTCGACCTTTTTCTCTGAGAAAACAATGATTATCGAATCGCTACTGGATACGGACCTGTATAAATTCACGATGATGCAAAGCGTTTTGCATCAGTTCCCCGGCGCCAAAGTCACCTACAAATTTAAGTGCCGCACGCCCGGTGTGGACCTGTCGCCGCTTGCCGGACAAATCCGTAGCGAAATCGAGCACTTGTGTTCGCTTCGATGCTCCGATGAGGACTTGGCGTACTTGTCGACACTGCGCTTTATGAAAAGCGACTTTATTGACTTTTTAAGTGTTTTCCATCTGAAAACCAAGTACGTGAAGGTTGAAAAGACCGATAAGAGCGACTGCGGCTTGGGAATTACCGTCGCCGGTCCTTGGTTGCACACGATTTTATTTGAGATACCGATTTTGGCCATCGTCAGCGAGTTGTACTTCCGGCGTCTTGGGATTGAAGTTCCCCGAGAGGAGGGCATCAGTCGCCTGGATGAGAAAGTGTCCATGATTCAGGCCGAACCCGATCACGAAGGATTCCGCTTAAGCGACTTCGGCACGCGTCGGCGTTTTTCGCGGGATTGGCAGGGTGTTGTGTTAAAGCGCCTGGTTCAAACGCTTCCGAGAAAGATTTTTTCCGGGACAAGTAACGTTTTCTTTGCCAAGGAACTAAATCTTATTCCGATGGGCACCATGGCGCACGAGTACTTGCAGGCGGCGCAGGCCCTGGGCCCCCGTCTTCGTGACAGCCAGAAATTTGCCTTTGAATCTTGGGCCAAGGAGTATCGCGGCGACTTGGGGATTGCGCTTTCGGATGTGTACGGATTAAAGCCGTTCCTCAAAGACTTTGATATGTATTTTTGCAAACTCTTTGATGGTGTGCGCCATGACTCGGGTGATCCTTTTGTTTGGGGTGAGTCGATTATCGAGCACTACAAGAAAAACAAATGCGATCCGGCAAGCAAAACCCTGATTTTCTCGGACTCTCTGACAATTCCCCTGGCTCTTGAACTTTACAGGCGTTTCCACAGGCGCATTAAACTCGGGTTCGGAATCGGTACGAACCTTACCAATGACGTCGGCGTCGAGCCGCTTAACATCGTCATGAAGATGGTCAGCGCCAACGGCTGTCCGGTTGCCAAGATTTCCGACTCTCCGGGCAAAGGAATGTGCGAAGACCCGACCTATCTGGCGTACTTGCGCCAAGTTTTTGGTATTGAGAGTCCGAAATCGTGAAGCACGGCATAACGCTTTTTCTGACGCTGGTATCGACTGCCTTGTGCGTTCCGTCTTTTGCCGAGATGCCCCGGGGGAATACCACTAACGAAAGTTATGTACAAGCGAAGAAAACCCTCGATCGACGCGTGTATTTTGACCACCGCGTGACGCTTTATTGTGCGGCTACATTCGATCGCCATCGCACCGTAAAACTACCGAAAGGGTTTAAAGCCCCGTCGGACAAAAAACGGGCCCGGCGTCTTGAGTGGGAACACGTCATTCCCGCTCAATGGTTCGGACGCGAGTTCGATGCCTGGAAGTACGGTAGTTTTGAATGCACAGACGGAGCCGGGCGCGGACGGCAATGTGCCGAACGCGTCAGTCGGGAATTTCGCCTGATGCATGCGGACATGTATAACCTATTTCCTGCCATCGGTGCCGTCAATCGCATCCGCTCCAATTACCCGTATACGGAATTTCCCGAGTTTATTCCGGCTACGTTCGGTTCGTGTCCGATGAAGGTGTATCGGAAAAAGGTCGAGCCGCCTGCTTTTGCGCGCGGTGAGATTTCCCGTGCGGCACTTTACATGCAGTGGGCTTATCCGGAGCGCGTGAAGCTAAGTCGCACGATGTCCGAGATGATGACGCGCTGGAACGAAACATATCCGGTGTCGGCTTGGGAGTGTCTCAGATCTCGGCGAATCGAAGCCTTACAGGGCAATGAGAATCCCTTTGTTAAAGAGCCGTGCCGCCGAGCTAAGCTTTGGTAAGGGCGCCGGAAAGAAAATGCCCTGCCCGGAATCGAGCAGGGCACCTTCGCGAGTTTCAACCGGTTTTTCGAAGATTTTCGAGTTCTTTTTTCAGTTCCGCAATCGCCTTCGATTGCGTCTTAACGAGGCTTTCCAGGCGTTTTAATGACTCGCCGTAAGGGTCTTTTTCTCCGGGCACGACTCCGTAGGCATTAAAGCGACTGTGATTTTTAATCGCGTCTTTTTTCTCATGCACGGGACGGGCCGGAATGCCCACTACCGTCGTGTTGGCCTCCACGGGTTTTAAGACAACGGCGTTCGCGCCGACGATGGCGTTATCTCCGACCGTAAAGCCGCCGAGAATCTGAGCACCGGCTCCGACAACGACGTTGCGGCCCAAGGTCGGATGGCGCTTTTCCCCCTTGCCGAGCGATGTGCCGCCGAGTGTGACTCCGTGATAAATCGTACAGTCGTCTCCCACTTCGGCTGTTTCGCCGATAACCAGACCCGAGCCGTGATCGATAAAAACACGGCGACCGATTTTTGCGGCCGGGTGAATCTCGATTCCCGTGAGAAACCGAGAAACCCCGCTCACAAAACGCGCCGTCACATACCAGCTTTTTTCGTACAGCCAATGAGCCAGACGGTGAATTACGATGGCGTGTAAGCCCGAGTAGCACAGAACCACCTCCAGGGAGCCTCGTGCGGCCGGATCTTTTTGGCAAATCGTGGCAATGTCTTCACGCAGGTCGGCGAAAAAAGGCATGGCATCTCTCCTAGTGAGCGATGGAAAAGACCGGCATCGACAGGTAGCGTTCGCCCGTATCGGGAAGCAGCACGACGATGGTCTTTCCGGCGTTTTCGGGTTTGCGCGCCAATTTGGTGGCAGCCGCCAGGGCCGCGCCTGAACTGATACCGACCAGAACCCCTTCTGTCTTGGCAATGTCTTTTGTGGCGGCAAATGCCTCTTCGTTGGTGACGGTTATAAATTCGTCAATGGCGGATTTATCCAGGTTCTTGGGCACGAAATTCGCGCCGATTCCCTGAATGGCGTGTGGACCGGCATGACCTTCGGTGATTAGAGGCGAGGCAGCCGGTTCCATGGCAACGACTTTAACAGTAGGCTTTTGACTCTTTAAGTAGCGACCGATGCCGGAAACGGTACCGCCCGTGCCGAAGCCGGCTACGAAGATATCGACGGTGCCGTCGGTATCGCTCCAGATTTCCGGCCCCGTCGTGCGTTCGTGTGCTGCCGGGTTGGCTGGGTTATCAAACTGTCCCGGGACGAAAACGTTCGAGAGGTTTTTTTGGAGTTCTTCGGTTTTCTCGAGCGTTCCTTTCATCCCCTTGACACCCGGTGTCAGAACGATTTCCGCACCGTATGCAGCAATTAGAGCACGACGCTCCACGCTCATGGTTTCGGGCATGACGAGAATGGCGCGATACCCTTTGGCGGCGGCAATTGCAGCCAAGGCAATACCCGTGTTGCCGCTTGTCGGTTCGACGATAATCGAACCCGGTTTCAGAAGCCCGCGCGCTTCGGCATCTTCAATCATCGAAAGTGCGGCACGGTCTTTTACCGAACCCGACGGATTAAAGTACTCGAGTTTGGCAACGACCTTGGCTGCAAGGTCAAACTTCTTCTCCCAACGCGTTAGGCGCAAAAGGGGAGTTTTCCCGATCAGTTCCGTGACTGTTTGTGCAATTTTCATTTTTTGATTCTTTCACATGAAGTTAAAAAATGGGGCACGTGCGATGGAAGCTTTAAAAAAGCCTCGAAAGACACATGTCCCCGAGGCTTTTTCAGATTTGCAGCCGGCGTTACCGAATCGATACGAACGCCCGCGCAAGTGCCGGGAGACACGACGGGAGTTGACAACACAGGCTAAGGGCTTCGTAGCCTCCGACCTGGGGTTTCATTGTCCGTTTTGTGTCTTTCACAGCACGATCCTTTCATTTTCATCGAAGCGCCTTTTCGCTCGATGGCAATGAGTGTAGGGGTCAATTCCCCGGAGTTCAATAAGGTTTTTGTTTTTGTGCAACAGGTTCTTTTACCTAGAAAGAAAAGCGAATGGCTTGTGAACCCCTTTGTTGATGGGCCTTTGCGAAAAGAAAGCGAAAGAAATTGCTTTTCTTTTCTTTCGTCTCGTGTATGATGCGCCTATCGGGATGCGCCGAGTGTCGGCAAATCGTCCGATTCCTTTTACGTTTCGGAGTCAAACAAAGTGGGTCTTCTCACGGATAAATCGGGTTCTTGCCCGTGTTCCGATTTGAAAACGCCGAAAGCGCCGTGCTCTCGGACGCCCGATTTTGTCTCCGATTCCCTGAACGTCGTTGTCGCTATTGCCGCTGCACGCCTCGCAGCAGCATGCGCATGCGCACTCGCAGCAGCCGCTGCAGTCGCAGCTAGGCTCGTCAAGGCCTGTGTCGTTCGGGGTGTTTTCCGACCTACCGTAGTTAGAACGTAGATTCCAAACAACCTAAGAAACAAACACATAAGCCTTCGACGAGTTCCGTTGAAGGCTTTTTGTTATTCGTGCATCACTAAAAAACGGACAACTAATCATGACAACACAAATGAACTGCTTAAACGATTTCCAGATGATTCGCCCCGTGCCGTACATGGGCGTGATTTGGGTCAATCACAAAGCCCAGGAAATGGGGTTTGTCCCCGGAGATAAATCCTGGTGCAATCTCGGGCAGGGCCAGCCCGAAGAAGGGTTGATTGAGGGAGCGCCCAAGCGGCTGACGCACTTGGATTTGACCGGTCACGATTATGCGTACGGACCTGTGGGGGGCATCCCCGAGTTGCGCCGGGCCGTTGCCGACATGATGAATCGTTTGTACCGAGTCGGAAAGACCAGTCAATACGGGCCGCAAAACGTGACGGTTGCCGCCGGCGGTCGTATCGCGCTCACACGTCTTTTCAGCATCTTAAGTAGCCAAGCGAAGGTTCTTTACCGCAATCCCGACTACACCGCCTACGAAGACCTGATGGCCTACCAGAAAGAGCATTTGCAGTTTGTTTGTGAAAAGACTCGCCCTCAAGACGGTTTTAACGTTCGCCCTGAAAGGCTTCGGGAACTGATTGAGACAAAGGGCGTGAACACGTTTATCCTCTCGAATCCGAACAATCCGACGGGGTCGCTCGTGCGCGGGAACGACCTTCAAGAGTACTGTCGTATTGCTCGAGAAAAGCACATGCTTCTTGCGCTCGATGAGTTTTATTCGCATTACGTGTATGAAGATGGGCAAGGCGAAGGGCGCACCGTCAGTGCTGCGCGTTATATCGAGGATGTCGAAACCGATCCGGTTGTCATGATTGACGGTCTTACGAAGAACTTGCGGTATCCGGGATTCCGTGTCAGTTGGATTATCGGACCGAGTCGCATCATTGAGGCGATTAACCGTGCGGCCAGCGCGATTGACGGCGGTACCTCTGTTCCGATGCAACGCTTGGCGTGCGAGGTGTTGCGCCCTGAAGCGCTTGACGAAGAGACCCGAGCGGTGCAGCGCTGCTTTGCGCAAAAACGCGAATACGTTGTTCGTCGCCTTAACGACATGGGAATTCAGGTGGCCATGCCGCCGCACGGTGCGTTTTACGTGTGGGCGGATATTTCCTCTCTTCCCGAGCCCCTGTGCGTGGACGAAGATTTTTGTTTAAATGCGCTCGAGTATCACGTCATGACGGTTCCGGGTCGCTTTTTCGATATTCGTCCGAACGGCAATCGCATCAGTCCCGAACCGATGCGGCACTTTATCCGGTTCTCGTTCGGTCCGAAACTGTCCGTTCTCAAAGAAGGGCTCGACCGCATTGAAAAGATGATTGAAGACAAGCGTTATCAACATCGCGCGGCGTAAGACCAAAGGCAAGGAAGATCGATCGCTCGGGACAGTGCGTTCCGGGAGAAAACGTCTGCGCGCAATTTAAGGAAAGTTGATATACTTTCGGTCCTTTTACGTTTGTTAATTAAAGACTTTTAATGAACTTTGACTTCGGAACGTTTGTCTTTTTACTGGTTCTCATTTTCCTAAACGGCGTTTTTGCGATGAGCGAAATCGCCTTGGTTGTCAGTCGTAAAGCTAAGCTGACGGTTTGGGCCGACGAGGGTGATACACGCGCCGAGCGCGTGATGAAAATCCAGTCCGATCCGACGCGAGCCTTTTCCACGATTCAGGTGGGAATTACTTCCATCGGTATTTTGTCGGGTATTGTCGGTGAGTCGGCATTGGCCGAGCCTATTACGGCCTCTCTCGTGCGCTTCGGTATGCATGCCGAATACGCACACATCATCGGTCTGGCTGTCGTTGTCGTTTTAGTGACGTATTTTTCCATTGTTTTAGGCGAACTCGTTCCTAAGCGCCTCGGTCAATCGTGCGCCGAGTCCGTTGCCTGCCGTGTGGCCCGTCCTTTGAGCGTTTTCGCGCTTCTGATGGCCCCGTTTGTCAAGTTGCTTGCTGTCTCGACCGAGGTCCTCTTAAAGCCGTTCGGTCTTGAGAAGGCCCAAAAAGACGACATGACCGAAGAGGAGATTCACGCCCTGCTACAAGAGGGTGAAGAAAACGGCGTGATTGAAGAAAACGAAAGCGACATGGTCAAAAACGTTTTCGGTCTCGACGACAGACTCGCCGCAACGGTTATGACGCCGCGTTGCGATATTGAATTTATCGATTTGGATGACCCCAAGGAAAAAAGTATTGCCAAGATTTTGGCCTCTCCGCGTTCCAGACTTGTTGTCATTCGCGGGGACTTTAATCACGTTCTCGGGTATTGCACAACGCGCTCTGTCTTAAGACAACTCGTCAATAAATCCGAGATGGATATCGAAAAGTGTATTTCTCAGGCCACGTTTGTTCCCGAATCTATCTCGGGATTGGAGCTTTTAGAACACTTTAAGCAAACGAATGCGCCTCTTTCTTTGGTTGTCGATGAGTACGGGGAAGTGGTCGGACTTGTGACGCCGCGTGATTTACTCGAAACCATCGCCGGGGAATTTAAACCGGAGGCCAACGACGAGCCCGATGCCGTTTCGCGCGCCGACGGCTCTTGGATTTTGGACGGCACAATCGCTGTGCCCGAATTAAAAGACGAGCTGGAAATCATGGAATTGCCCGAGGAAGAAAACGCGCACTACAACACACTCGCGGGCATGCTCATGTTGCTTTTGGAGCGGGTTCCCAAGCTCGGCGATGTTGTCGTTTGGAAGGATTGGCGTTTTGAAGTCACATCGATGCAAGGGTTACATATCGACAAAGTGTTGGCAAAACGCGTCACGGCACCGGTTGCAACGGCGCAACCGACGAAAAAACAGTAAAACGGAAAGTAAAGCGAGAAGTCTTCCGTTTAAAATGACAGATTCCACATAGGGGAAGAGAATGAATACAGAGTTTATTGACCGTCGATTCAAGCACATTACAATCGGGAAATCGACCATAACGAAGATTGTTTTGGCCGAAGCCGTGATGGAGCGTATCACGTGCTCGCGCAGTGACGCGATGGAAATCATCGATACGATGTTCGACGAAATGGTCCTGGCGATGGAGCAGGGACGCGGTTTGAAGTTTTCTAATTTCGGGACGTTCGAACTCCGCGATAAGCGTGCTCGTCCGGGACGGAACCCGCGCACGCTTGTCAATCACGAAATTCAAGCTCGGCGCGTTGTCATTTTTACGCCGGCACCCCTGATGCGTGATGCCACGAAGGATTTACCGGAAACCGAATCACGAAGCCGCTAAGTCAGTCACACAAAGGCATCCTAGAACCGGGCAAAGCCTCCCTAGCTGAAATAGGGAGGTTTTTTGTAAGCTTATTCTCGACTTGTGACAGAAGATTTAAGTTGTGATTATTCCTTTGAGTTTTGTGCGAAAGAGTTGAACAAGATCAGAAAGAACCTGATCCTTGCGGGAGAAGTTTCTCCAGGCAAGACAAACGCTAAAAGATGGGAAATCAATCGGCGCCGGAAAATATTTTAGATGTGTTGTCTTTGCAATAAATTTGGCTGCATGGGCTGGCATGATTGTAATGCAGTCCGTTCCTGTTAAGAGATAGGGGATAGCGCTAAAGTGTGATGTTGAGGCACGCACTCTGCGACGAAGCCCTCGGCTAACCAACACATCGTCAACGATACCGAAGAATCCAGTACGACTCACCATAATATGGTCGTGCCTTAAAAGTGTTTCTAAATCCATTGTGTCTGAGTCGAAGGTGGCTGGGTCAACGAGACAGCCGTAAGTGCTCTCCCCGATGTTTGTCAACGTGATACCTTCTTGTGCGCACCCACCTGAGGTGATTGCCAGGTCTATCGAACGAGCAAGGAGCATTTCGGCAACAACGCTGGAGTTGGACTGACGAAAATGAAGCCGAGTGCAGTTCGGGATGTCTTTGGTCAGTTCAATCATGGTTTTGCCAAGCGCAATCTCAAAGTCATCTGATAGTCCTATGGTGATGGTCCGTCCCATGAACTCGGCTTGCTTATTCTCATGGAGTTGAAGGCTTGCTGTGAAGCGGTCCAGAGCATCTTTTACGAGCGGATAGACCTGATTGGCAAAAAGGGTCGGAGCTAGCCCGTGTCCTGTTCGGGTAAAGAGAGAATCCTGATACATCTCACGAAGACGACGGAGATTTAAGGAAACCGCCGATTGTGTCAAGTTAAGCCGCTGTGCAGCACTGGTTGCGCTTTTTTCTTCAAAAATGACGACAAAGACTCTCAGAAGGTTTAAATCTGCGGTGGTTATATTAATCATGCTGATATCAGATGTAGGTAAATGCATCTAGTCACAGAGAAGAATCGTAGCAGATAATGTACGACGTAGCATTTGAAAGTCAAGTTGAATTTCGGATGCTTTCCTCGTTTTGCAAAAAGCGTTGTATAACAATAAGCGAGAATTTTCTTGTTTAAGATGTGTCGTTTTACTCATATCTAAAGGGGTGGTTTTATGAAGCGTCTTTTGGCTTGTGCGGCAGCAGTCTTGAGTATTGCAATGTGGACTCCGACAGCGGCTAATGCGGCAATTGAATTAAAACTCGGGCATGTGTGTCCGGCGACGGGGGATCGTTTGGAACAGGCAGCTCAAGTATTTAAGAAATATGTAGAGGAAAAAACCGGGGGTGAGATTGTTGTTAAAACATTTCCGGCGTCACAACTCGGCGGAGAGCGGGAGATGCTCGAGAGCATTCAGATGGGGACATTGGAATGCGGGACTATTACGAATGCGCCGTTTTCTAACTTTTTGAAAGAAACTTTGGTTTTTGACATTCCATTTGTGTTTTCCAAGGCAGAACATGCACATCGTGTTTTGGACGGGGAGTTTGGTCAGTATCTCTTAGGTCTTGTGGAAAAACGCATGGGTGTTAAGGCTCTTGTTTTTGGCGAGAACGGGCTACGACATTTCACCACAACGAAGGTCGCTGCACATACGCCTAAGGATTTGGCAGGGTTGAAATTGCGTGTGATGGAGAATCCGGTCCATATGGAAATGATTCGCGGGCTGGGAGCAATTCCGACCCCCATGGCTTTTGCCGAGTTGTACACAGCGCTTGCGCAGGGAGTTGTCGACGGACAGGAAAATCCAATTGCCCTTAACCAATCTATGCGCTTTTACGAAGTGCAAAAGTACATGATTAAAACAGGGCACCTGTATGCCCCGTATATCTTTGTGTTGTCGACTGATTTTTATAACTCTCTTTCGAAAAAACATCAACAGATTATTCTGGACGGTGCGAAGTTATGGCGTAAAACAGAGCGCGAACTTAACGCTAAGCAATGTGAATCGGGTGAGGAGTTTATGAAGAGCAAGGGTCTGACAATCATTGAGCTCTCTCCGGAAGAACATGCGCAATTTCAGAAGGCAACCAAGAGCGCCGAACAGATGGTTCGAAAGTCAGTTGGAGATGCCATTGTCAATCGCTTTATGAAAGCTGTTGACGCGGCGAAATGATCGGTCGGCGATTTTAATCGTTGTAACTTCATCTTTCTACTTTGCGGAGTTGTTCACCCTCCAGGAATAGCTCCGCTTATTTTCGAGATTTTCATGATTCAAAGTCTTTTAGCTCTGAAAGAGCGACTTGTTCGAATCGAAGTGTTTGCTTGCGGTCTGTTACTTATCGTTATGACGCTTGTCATTAGTTACGGGATGTTTGAACGCTTTGTGATTCGTCACGGAATTGGGTGGACTGACGAACTGTCACGCTACGTAAGTATCTGGGCAATCTTCTTTGGGGCAAGTCTTGGCATTGTCCGTGGTGCCCATGTGGGAGTTGAGGTTTTTGTGCACTGTCTCCCCGAAGCAGTGCAACGCATTGCTGAAAAACTCTCTCTTCTGATTTGCACAGTTTTTACCGGAGTTCTGACTTGGCAGGCAGTTTTGTACTTTATCCGATTAGATAACTCTGGTCAGGTAACACCTGCGATGCTTGTGCCGATGTCGTGGGCATTTTTAGCCGTTCCTGTCGGTTGCGCTTTTATGTTCGTGCATTTTTTTATTGAGCTTGTTACGCATGGCTTGGTGAAAAAACAGGAAGGAGCGGAGGTGACACATGGGTGAGATTCTGCTCATTGCGTTGGGTACCTTCATTATTTTGAATGTACCTATTGCATTCAGTATTGGGGGAGCCGCGCTTCTGGCAATCTATCTGCAAGGAAGAATTCCGCTGTTTATCGTTGTCCAAAAGCTTTTTACCGGAATGGACTCGTTCCCCCTTCTGGCAATCCCGCTGTTTATGATCGCCGGCATTTTGATGGAACGAGGCGGTATTTCAGCACGGCTGATTATGTTGGCCAAAAACTGTGTCGGAAATATTTACGGTGGTCTTGGCATCGTAACGATTCTTGCGAGCATGTTCTTTTCGGCTATCTCAGGATCTGCTCCCGCTACGGTCGTTGCCATCGGATCAATCATGATTCCAGCCATGATTAAGGATGGATATGACAAGCGATTTGCTGTCGGTCTTATGGCGGCTGCCGGGACTACGGGATTTGTCATTCCGCCGTCGATTCCCTTGGTTACGTACGGCATTACGATGAACGCTTCCATAGGAAAGCTTTTTGCTGGCGGCATTGTTCCTGGAATTCTCATGGGTTGCGCCATGATGCTTGTATGCTATGTCGTGAGTCGCCGACATGGGTACAAGTCAAAAGATTTCGTCAAACTTGAGCCTGGTAAGGCTCTGAAAGAGGCCAGTTGGGGCATCTTGATGCCTGTCATTATCCTCGGAGGTATATACGGGGGCTTCTTCACGCCGACCGAGGCAGCGGCTGTGGCTACAGTCTACAGTTTTATTGTCGGGAAGTTCATCTACAAAGAGCTTACTTGGAAAGACTCTTTTAAGTGCTTTGCGGATGCTGCTGTACCTTCGGCTATGGTCATGATGATTATCGGCTGTGCGGCATCAATGAGTTGGATTATGACAACCCAACAGATTCCGGTCGCTGTGACGAACTACTTAACGAGCTTCACAACATCGCCTTACATGATGCTTCTTATCCTGAATCTTATTCTGCTGATTACGGGATGCCTTATGGAAGTTAATGCTGCGGTAATCCTGCTGGGGCCGATCATGTTGCCAATTCTCTTAACTTTTGGAATTGATCCGGTTCACTTCGGGGTTCTCATGATTGTGAATCTGGCAATCGGACTTCTCACGCCTCCATTGGGCATCAATCTTTTCGTCGCAAATGGTTTACGGAAGGATGTTGCCTTCAAGGATGTCGTTCGATACTCATTACCGTTCCTATGCATATTGGGAGTTGTTCTCTTGGCGATAACGTTTATGAGCCAACTCGTGCTCTTTACGGCGAACTTCCTCGGATAATTTTTAAACGGAGATAAATAATGTCTGAAACAGTGCGTGTGGCGGTCATGCAGACTGCCCCGGTTATCTTTAACAAAGACGCGACAATTGAGAAAATGGCAAGACTTGTTCCGGAAGCAACGAAAGCCGGAGCTAAGTTGGTTCTTTTCCCGGAAGCTTTTATCCCTTGCTACCCGCGGGGGATGAGTTTTGGTTCAAATGTTGGCAAGAGAACGGATGCAGGAAGGAAAGATTTTCGCCTGTATTACGAAAATTCTGTAGCAATTCCTGGGCCGGATTGCGACAAACTGGCGGCTATTGCTGCCCAAAACGAGGTTTACCTTGTTACGGGACTTATTGAAAAGGACGGCGGCACGGTTTATTGCACAGTAGCGTTTTTCGGACCAGACGGCGCCTATCTTGGGAAACACCGCAAATTGATGCCGACCGGATCTGAGCGACTTATTTGGGGGCGGGGCGATGGCAGCACTTTGACAACAGTGGATACTCCGTTCGGACGGCTAGGAGCCGTTATCTGTTGGGAAAACTACATGCCTTTACTTCGGGCAACAATGTACGGAAAAGGAGTGGACATTTATCTGGCCCCGACAGCAGACAGTCGTGATTCATGGCAGGCAACACTGCAACACATTGCCATTGAAGGGCGTTGCTTTGTTATCGGATGCAATCAGTATGTCACCAAAGATATGTATCCTAAAGAGGTACTGGAATCGGGGGAACTTGATTCCGAGCCTGAAGTGATGTGCCGTGGCGGAAGCGCCGTACTAAACCCCCTTGGAAAATATGTCTGCGAACCTCTTTACGGAAAAGAGGGCATGCTCATCGCAGACTTGGATATGGGGGTTCGTGCTGAAGGACAGTATGACTTTGATGTGGCCGGTCACTACGGACGGCATGATGTTTTTAATCTTGTAGTTGATGAGCGGGAAAAGACAGGGCTTACGCTTATTAAGAATTAACTTTCTCCCTTCCTTAGGTAAAAGGACACCCCTTTGCGATTAAACACGCAAAGGGGTGAATTCAGAGTTTTGTCATGAATTCTTTTTCTTACTTTAACCCAGTAAAACTTGTTTATGGTCCGGGCGTGCTCGATCGGGTCGGGAAAGAGATTCTCCACTTAGTCGATGTCGGTGCCTCGGTGCTTGTAATTTATGGAGGGGGTTCCGTTAAGCGTACCGGGGTGTTGAATCGAGTTCTCTCCGAGTGCCGAAAGGTGGGATTACGTTGCATAGAACGTGGTGGAGTCCGCCAAAATCCGACCGTGGAATTTGTACGAGAAACGATTGAGATTATTCGGCGAGAAAAAATTGATGCTGTTTTGGCTATTGGGGGAGGAAGTGTCATTGATACCGCTAAAGCAAGCGTTTTGGGAGAGGCCTACGAGGGAGATGTATGGGACTATTTCTGCGGGAAAGCCAACAAAGCGGCTCGTCTTCCGATTGCTACGGTATTAACAATCCCTGCGGCCGGATCAGAGCAATCGGCGCGTTGTGTGATATCCAATGGAGATATTAAAAACGGAGCCGGAAGCGAATCGATGAACATCCGCCCTCGGGTGTCAATAGTGGATCCGACAGTCTTTATGACATTATCACAACGCCAAATGGCTGCTGGCGTTTCAGACATGATGAGTCATGTGTTTGAGCGGTACTTCACAAATACGAAGGGAGTCGAGTTCACGACGGAAGAGTGTGAAGGAGCTCTTCGGGTCACGATGCAAAGTGCCCGGAGACTCAAAGCAGATTGGAGTGATTTGGAAAGTTGGGAACAAATCGGTCTTGTGGGTAGTTTTGCGCATTGTGGCTTTTTCGGGATGGGACATGAGGAAGATTGGGCCTGCCACGCGATAGAACATGCTCTCTCGGGTTGGAATCCCTCAATTGTTCACGGAGAGGGACTTGCGGTCCTGACACCCGCTTGGATGCAGTATGTTTGGAAATATAATCCCGAGCGGTTCGTGCGCTTTGCACGATACGTGATGGGAGTGACAGGGGGTAGTTCCCAGGCCGAGGTTGTAACGCTTGCTATAGAAGAATTGAGAAGTTTTTATTCCTTCCTGGGACTCCCAAGTCGTCTTGCGGAACTCGTAGAGGAAGAGATTCCTTATGAAAAAATTTCCGAACTTGCCACGCATTTTGGTAGTATCGGGCATTTCTGCGTTTTGCAAAAAGAGGATATTTGCAAGATTCTGAAATCAGCATAAGAGCCTTCTGAGTCAAAACCAACAGTTTGCTTTGCGGGCTCTTTGTTGCTTAAAGTGAGAAATGTGTCAGAAAGCGTTGTTACGGAGTTGGACGTAAGATTCGACCCGTACAAGGCAAATATTTCTCACAGTGTTCTGATTTATAAAAATTTTTTAGATAGCTTTGCTTTGTTGAGTTTAAGGAGGGTGTATGTCTGACGCAATGTCAGGCAAGCAGGCGCTTATGCGCTACGGGTCCTTAGTTGCGGGTCCCTTGCTTTGTCTCATTATTTTTCTAGCGATGCCGTCGAGTTACGTGACGG
>UQOW01000003.1 GCA_900542805.1 uncultured Sutterella sp. | reverse complement strand
TCCAAAAGACCGACGCCGAATCAGCAGCAGGAATCCACCGAAGTGATCAGCGGCGCAAGCTGCTGACACAGTAGAGAATCTCCGTCGTTCACGGCGGAGAGAACGTCAAGAGCTAGCCTCTGTTGGTCCCGATAGCCATCGAAGTCCTCCTGAATTCTTCAGGGTAAAGTCCCCTGCCCGATGCAATCTAAAACAGCATCGATGGCCGCAATCCCGTTTTGCGCGGCCTTCGAATTAATCAGAATCACAACGATCCAATCCTTCCCGTACCTATCGCGTAGCACACCGGCAACGGAGCGAACGCCGTCCATTCTCCCGGTCTTTAAATGGGCAAACGCCGTTAAAGTCCGGGTTCGCATCGTGCCGTCCACGCCGGCAATCGGAAGGGATGCGAGAAATTCGGCGGCATACGGACCGGTAAGGCTGTAAGAAATCACGTGTCCGAGCGCCTCGGCGCTGATGCGCGTTTTGCGCGACAAACCCGATCCGTTTTCAATGTAAAGACTCTTATCATCAATTCCCCGATTGCCAAGCCACTTCAAAAGAACCTCTCGACTTCGCGCATAGGAAGCCGGGCTGTCGGTTCCGCGCTCATCTGCAAAGGAAAGTGACAAAAACAGGTGGTCGGCCATCGGGTTATTGGAAAACTTATTCATCAGAACCGTCAGGCGCGAAAGCGGCTCGGACTCTTCGGTTAAAAGCGTCAGTCGCGAGGGCATTTTCCCTACAGGCTTCACCGATCCTGCCCATCTGATACCGACCTCGGAAAAAACCTGCGAAAAAACTTTCGTGAGGAACTGATCGGGCTTCCAGAGCGTCACGGGCCAAACCTTCGGTCCGCACGAAGCCGGAAATGCCCCGGAAAAGCGGACCGACTTTTCGTCAATACGGGCCTTAAGGCTTTTCTTCCAGTTATTGCACGCCCCATTTGTCAGTGGAACTTCGCGCGTTACTCGGAAGGAATCTAAGCGCGGAATCGTCCCGATGCGAGCGACTCCGAGTTCGGGCATCGGAGTAATTTCCATGCACACGGAGCGAAAACTCACTTGGGCGGCATCGGCCTGAACGTTATACGAACGCGTCTTTTGTCCGTCCGAAAACGATGCCTCCGAGGCGACGGAAAAAAGACGGCGATCGACGCCGATATCGCCCTTGACGGCGCGAACCTCGAGATTTTTCAGGCGCTCGGCGGCAAGCCACAGGCGTTCAATCACGTAATACGGGTCACCGCCGCCTTGAAAAACAAGTCCGGACACCGTGCCGTTTTTATCCGGAAGACCGTCGGCTAACCAACGGGTCTTCCAGCGATAGTCGGGCCCCAAAAGATCAAGGGCGGCAACCGTTGAGACCACCTTGACGACACTCGCGGGCTTCATCGCCTTTTTTTCGTTCAAGGCAAGTAGCGGGGCCGTCTTGCCGACCGGAGAAACCCAAAGAGCCACATCATCCGTGTTAATTCCGGCCTGCGTAAAGAGTTCGGTCAACGCCTTCGGAAGGTCGGCACAACTCGGGCCTGTCGGAGCAACCAGCCCGACAAGAAGTGCAATGCATTGACAAACAAGCGCTTTTTTCAATTCTCCGCCCCGTAAAGACTCATTTTCGAGATTGTACAACGCCGCCTAAAAAGACACGGCGCAAAAATCTTTCGAGCGGGGCTTGAATTTTGTCGACCCCATCCCCACATAGGGGATACACGGGAAAGAAAACGCTGTTTTCTTCCCTAACAAGACAGGGCGCGCCAGTTCGCGTCTTCCATTTTTCACTATTTGGAGTTAGAAAATGCAGATTCGTCCTTTGCATGACCGCGTGATTATCAAGCGCTTGGAGTCGGAGCGCACAACCGCAAGTGGAATCGTTATTCCGGATAACGCCGCTGAAAAACCCGATCAGGGCGAAGTCGTTGCCGTCGGCCCCGGCCGTCGTGACGAAGCCGGCAAGCTCATCGAAATGGGCGTCAAAGTCGGGGACCGCGTTCTGTTCGGAAAATACTCCGGTCAGTCCGTCAAGATTGACGGCGAGGAATTCCTCGTCATGCGCGAAGAAGATATCATGGGCGTTCTTGCCTGATTTCAAAAAGAATTTCTGGAGATTGACATATGGCTGCTAAGAAAGTTTTGTTCGGTAACGATGCAACCACCAAGATGGTGCGCGGCATCAATATTCTGGCAGATGCCGTGAAGGTTACCCTCGGCCCGAAGGGTCGTAACGTTGTTTTGGAACGCAGTTTCGGCGGTCCGCTCGTTACCAAGGACGGTGTGACGGTTGCCAAAGAAATCGAACTGAAGGATAAGTTCGAAAACATGGGCGCTCAGATGGTCCGAGAAGTCGCTTCCAAGACTAACGACAACGCCGGTGACGGCACGACGACGGCGACGGTTCTTGCACAGGCCATCGTCGGCGAAGGCATGAAGTACGTAGCCTCGGGCATGAACCCGATGGATTTAAAGCGCGGCATCGACAAGGCTGTGGATGCTGCCATCGTGGAGCTCAAGAAGATCAGCAAGCCTGTGACGACAACCAAGGAAGTTGCTCAGGTCGGAACAATCAGCGCCAACGCCGATAAAGAAATCGGCGACATTATTGCCAAGGCCATGGAAAAGGTCGGCAAGGAAGGCGTCATTACGATTGAAGACGGCAAGAGCCTGAATAACGAACTTGAAATCGTCGAAGGCATGCAGTTTGATCGCGGCTTCCTTTCTCCGTACTTTATCAATACGCCGGAACGCCAGACGGCCGTTTTGGATAAGCCCTTTATCCTCTTGCACGACAAGAAGATCAGCAACATCCGCGAACTGTTGCCGGTGTTGGAGCTTGTCGCAAAGGCCGGTCGTCCTCTCCTGATTATCGCCGAAGATGTGGACGGTGAAGCGCTTGCTACGCTTGTCGTGAACTCGCTGCGCGGTATTTTGAAGGTTGTGGCCGTTAAGGCTCCAGGCTTCGGTGATCGCCGTAAGGCCATGCTCGAAGATATCGCCGTTTTGACGGGCGCTACCGTGATTTCTTCGGATTTGGGTCTGTCGCTTGATAAAACGACGTTGGAGCAGCTCGGTTCTGCCAAACGTGTTGAAGTAACGAAAGAAAATACGACCGTTATTGACGGAGCCGGCAACAAGGACGCCATCGCCGATCGCGTCAAGAGCATCCGTCAGCAAATCGAGACCACCACGAGCGACTACGATCGCGAGAAGCTCCAGGAGCGTGTGGCGAAACTCGCCGGCGGTGTGGCTCTCGTGAAAGTCGGTGCGGCCACCGAAATGGAAATGAAAGAAAAGAAGATGCGCGTCGAAGATGCTTTGCATGCGACACGTGCAGCTGTGGAAGAAGGCGTTGTCGCCGGCGGCGGAACGGCTTTGATTCGCACGAAGCAGGCGATTGCAGGCCTTAAGGGTGATAACGACGAACAAAACGCCGGTATCAAGATTGTCCTGCGTGCTATGGAAGAACCGATGCGCCAGATTGTGGCTAACGCCGGTGAAGAACCGAGCGTGATTGTCAACGCCGTGAGCCAAGAAAAGGGCAACTACGGCTACAACGCACAAACCGGTGCTTTCGGCGACATGATCGGGATGGGTGTTCTCGATCCTGCGAAGGTCACACGTACGGCTCTGCAAAATGCCGCCAGCATTGCCGGTCTCATTCTCACGACCGACTGCATGGTCGGCGAAATTCCGGAAGACAAGCCCATGCCGGCCGGAATGCCCGGCGGAATGGGCGGCATGGACGGCATGATGTAATCGTCCGTCACACTCAGTGACATCGGTAAACTCCGGTTCCTCCGAAAAGGGAGAGCCGGAGTTTTTTCGGTTTCGGCACGGCAATCTTTTGAAACACATTCGGAAGCCTTCTCCGTTACAAGGTAAGACGCTTACAGCACGCCTTGGCAGAAAGTCGCCCTTCGAACAATGTAACAAAGCACGAGTTTCTTATTGAGAAACCCTTGATAGGGTGCCATAATTCGGCTCGATTTCCTTATAACTATAAAATTAGTCCCCCTTTCTGGCTCGGGGACTTTGTTGCCATGAATTGGTTATCTCAGCTTTTCCTCAATCCCGATTCAATCGGGCACATTGTTTTTGTCTACGGATTGGTGATTGCGCTCGGTACGTACTTGGGGCACATCAAAGTCCTCGGCGTTTCCTTCGGTGTGACATGCGTGCTGTTTGTGGCCCTGCTGATCAACTACGCGGGTATTCGCGTCAATCCCACTGTTTTAAGTTTCTTACGCGACTTCGGACTGATTTTCTTTGTGTATTTGATGGGTCTACAAGTCGGCCCCTCGTTTTTTAACTCCTTTAAGCACGAAGGCGTACACCTTAACGTACTGACGGTTTTTTCCGTGATTGTCAGTATTGCCGTGACGATTGCCCTCTTTTTCATGCTCGGCGGGACAATTACACTGCCGCAAATCCTCGGCGTGCACTTCGGTGCCATCACGAACACCCCGGGCTTGGGCGCGACGCAAGAAGCCCTTGACGTCATGGGCTACCAGGGTGAATCCATTGCCGTTGCATATGCCTGCGCCTACCCCTTGGGTGTCGTGGCCACGATTTTGTCGCTCATTGCTCTGCGTTATCTATTCTCAGTGGACTTAAAGGAGGAAGACAAACGCCTTTTGGACGAAGAAAGTGCGGCCAACACGGCGCCGATTTATTTTCAACTTGAGTTGCAGAACTCGCGCTTGGAAGGCATCACGATTCACGAGGCACGGCGTCTTATCGGGCGTTCGTTTATTTGCTCGCGCGTTTTGCACGAGGGAACAATTTCCAGCCCGACGGGCAACAGCGTCCTACATGTGGGCGATATCATGCGTCTTGTGTCCGAACCTGATGACAAAGAAGCGCTTTTAGCCTTTTTCGGGCGGGAAACGCCGGACGTAGATTTGGCCAATGACAAACACTCGCCCGTTTGCTCTGCTCTCATTCGTGTGACACGCGAAAACGTGAACGGCACGCGGGTGCGCGACCTGCATTTAAGTCGCCTAGACGGCGTCAATATCACGCGGGTATACCGTAACGGTATTCAACTTTTCCCGCACAAAGCGTTGCGCCTGCAACTCGGCGACAAGGTGTACTGCGTCGGGCCGGAGCGCTCGATTGCCCGCCTAGCGAGCCTTTTGGGCAACCAACTCCAAAAACTCGATCACCCGAACATCATTGTGATTTTCTTGGGAATCTTACTCGGTGTTCTCATCGGGTCCGTACCGCTTGCCATTCCCGGAATTCCGGTTCCGTTAAAACTCGGTCTTGCGGGCGGTCCCCTCATTGTGGCGATTTTACTCGGCTACTACGGCCCTCGCATTAAGCTTGTGACCTACACGACGTACTCGGCCAACCTCATGCTCCGTGAAATCGGGATCGCCATCTTTTTAGCAAGCGTCGGCTTGTCGGCCGGCGAAAACTTCGTCAATGCTCTCTTACACGGAAACGGCCCCTTGTATGTGCTTTTGGGGCTTGCCGTCACGGTCATTCCGTGTCTGGTGACCGGTGCGTTTGCACGCCTACGTTTCCGGATGAATTTTCACCACATCATGGGAATGCTGGCCGGGGCCAACACGAATGTCCCGGCGCTTGCCTACGCCGGCATGCAAAGCGAGACCAATGCAGCTCTCGTGGCTTACTCGACCGTGTACCCCTTAGCGCTCTTTTTGAGAATTTTGACGGGGCAACTCATTCTCGTTGCCCTCTGGTCTTTTGTTTAATTGCCCATCCCCGAAAACACCTCGGGGATTCTTTCTCGTTAAACGGCTTACGAAAGAAGCACAATGAGCGTCTTTAAGGCAAAACGAACCGTCTCTCGGCGCACCTGAGAGCGATGGCCCGCAAAGTGCTGCTCGGAAGACTCGGCGCACACTCCCTGGAGCGTTTTCACAGCAAATCCGAAACAGACCGTCCCGACGGGCGTTTTTTTCGTCCCGCCTGCCGGTCCCGCGACCCCCGTCACGGCAACAGCAATCGTAGCTTTAGAGTGGGCTAAAGCGCCGACGGCCATCTCGCGAGCCACCGGCTCGCTCACAATCCCGCACCGGTTAAGCGTTTCCGGTTGTACACCGAGCATTTCCATCTTCGCTTCGGGCGTATAGACCACAAAGCCCCGATCGAACCAAGCACTCGACCCGGCAATGTCTGTGACCGTCGCGGCAATCAGTCCGCCCGTGCAACTTTCCGCCGTTGCCAAATGCATCGCGCGCTTGCGGCAAATAACACCGAAGGTAGCGGCGAGTGTATCTAAGTCTTCGTTCACGACAAAAGTCCTAAGAAGGTGTAGCCGAAGCGCCCGGCTGCCTTATCGAAAATCGTGAGCGCTACAATCGCCCACAAAGCGGCGACCACATCGTCGGCCATCACACCCTTGCCGCCCTTGAACTTTTCGTCAATCTTATCGGTGGGCGGGAATTTCACGATGTCAAAGAAACGAAAAACCAAGAAGGAAGCCACCCAGGTAATCGGATGCTGCGGGAACATCATCAAAACAAGCCACACGCCGACCACTTCGTCGATGACAATGCATCCGGCGTCGTGCACTCCGAGATCCTGATCGGTTTTCTCACTGGCCCAAACGCCGAGAAGCAATCCGGCCGCAATGAGTGCCAAGTAGCCGGAAGCCGGAAGATGCGCAAATTGGATTAAGGCAATCCAGACCAAAACACCGGCCGCGGTTCCCCAGGTCCCGGGAGCCGGTCTTAAAAGTCCGACACCGAAAAAAAGCGCAATGGCATGCTCAGGACACGAAAAGACAAACTTTAAATCGGGGCGCACCGTATTAGCCGGATTGTCTGCTGCGTATTTTTCCTTCAAACCCATGTGTTTTGCTTCCTTTAGTTAAAGTGATCGAATCCTTCGGATGTAAGCGGCAAAGGACGCCCTTCGGCATCGCGAACCGTCAAGCGGTGCGTCTGCGAATCCTTGCTGACAACGCGTCCGATCCGAGTAATCGGTGTGAGGGCACTGATTGATGCTTGTTCGACAAGTCCCCGTTTTTCCGCAGGCGCCGTAAAGACAAGTTCATAGTCATCGCCGCCGCTTAAAAGTGCTGTCGAAAGCTTATCCCGACTCAAAGAACACACAGAGGGATCGGCCGGGATAGCTTCGAGCAAAAGCTCCGCTCCGACATCGCTGCGATCGAGGATGTGACGTAAATCCTGCACAAGCCCGTCGGAAATGTCCGCACAGGCACTGGCAGCGCTTAAAAGCGCCGTTCCGAGAGCGTTGCGTGCCGTGGGATGCTCCAAGCGACGCAATGCGGCAGGAAATGCCTCGGCCGAAAGCGTCAAATCTCCCGTTAAGTGGTGTAACGCCGCCCACGCCGCCCCGAGCGTTCCCGAGACATAGATGTCATCGCCCGCACGGGCGCCTGCACGAGTCAGTCCCGTCTGAGGCGGCAACTCTCCGAGAGCCGTAATGGAAATGACAGTCGGAGCCCTCTTTTCGCCGACCTGAGCCGTGCGCGTCGTATCTCCGCCAAGTAGCGGGCAATTCGCTTCTTTCGAGAGCACCATCAGGCCGTGCGTGAACGCGGCAAGCCACGCATCATCGCGCTCGGGCAAGGCAATCGAAAGAAAAAAGGCTCGCGGCACGGCTCCGGCGGCTGCCAAATCCGACAAGTTGACGACAAGGGCCTTGTAGCCGATATCTTCCGGACGCGTGGAGACCGGAAAATGCACGCCGACAGTTGTCATGTCGGTTGTAACGGCAAGGCGCGTTGCGCCCGCGTCGATAATGGCGCAGTCATCCCCGACGCCTTTACTGGTCCAAGCGCCGAACGCCGCATGCGTAAAATACCGATCGATAATTGAAAATTCGCCCGATTGAGCCATGGAGATTGATTTCCTATCAAACAAAAAAGCGTCCGTTCTTTTTAAGACATCGGACGCCTAGATTGTAGTACGGAGTCTGTCGCGTGCGATTACGATGCGTGCTGTGCAGCTACTTCGTCAGGACGCACGTCGAGCGCCACCTTGTCAAGAACTCCGTTGACAAGTCGATACCCTTTATCCGCTCCGAATTGCTTCGTCAGTTCCACCGCCTCATTGATAATGACGCGATACGGATTTTCCGGACAGTGCTTTAACTCCCAGGCGCCGATCATCAGGCACGCACGCTCGATGACGGAAAGCCGCGCCGGATCCCGGTCGACATGCTTGGCTAAAAGCTCCATGAGAGAATCGCGCTCGGATAAAACGCCGGTCAAAACCGTCCGATAAAACTCGCGGTCACACGACTTGAAATCTTCCGGATCGAGTTCGCAGGCAAGGGGGCCGTCGTTTTCATCGGTTAAAACATCCGTCAGACCCGCTTCAATGGCAGCAAAATCCGCATCCGGGTCGATGATGGACTGATAGACGCCTAAAAGCGCGAACGCGCGCGCCCGACGACGGGCTCCGCCGACGGGCAAATGCTCCTTAGTCGTCATTAAAGTCGTCATCCTCATCAAAATCATCGACGGTCGGGAACTCGGCCACTAAATTGGCCATCTCGACGGCACACTGGGCGCAATCGGTTCCCTTAATCTTGGTGCGTTCCTTGCACTGCTCATCGGAGTAGCACGTCAGAATACCGTTGGCAATCGGAATGCCGTATTCCAAAGCCACCCGAGAAACCCCGCGCGCCGACTCCTCGGCGACGAGCTCGAAGTGGTAGGTTTCTCCCTTGATGACGGCTCCCAAAGCAATGAGGGCATCATACTCGCCGGTACCGGCCAATTTGGAAAGCACAAGCGGAGTTTCAAGGGCACCGGGTACCGTCACCTTCGTGATGTGTTGTTCCTTCACCCCGAGACGCTTTAACTCTTCCAGACACGCGGCATAAAGTTCTTTGCCGGCATATTCATTGAACCGAGAAACCACAATGCCGATTTGCAGATCCTTACCATCCATGTTTCTTTCAATTACATCCACTTGCGACATACGGCCCTCCTTTGCATCCGGATGAAATCTTTCGGTGCCATTGTAAATTAGATTAATTCATTTTCGGCATTGTTTTGAAGGCGCATCATGCGCTCGACATACCGGGCGATGGTATCAACCTCCAAATTGACCATGTCCTGCACTTTTAAATTTTTGAGCGTCGTCACGGCCACCGTATGCGGAATGAGGTTAATGGAGATGAGCGCCCCCATGGCCGTATCTTCCACGGAATTGATTGTCAGGGAGACACCGTTTACGGCAACCGATCCTTTGTAGGCAAAATACGGGGAAAGTTTGACGGGGGCGCGCACGATAAGACGATAACTTTCATCAATCTTTTCAAAGGACTCGACCTGACCGACACCGTCCACATGGCCGCTGACCAAATGCCCGTCGATACTATCGCCTAACTTTAAGGCTTTTTCCAAGTTCACTTCACCGAACGTATTGAGTCCGCAGGTCTTAGATAGGCTCTCGGCGCTGACGTCGATGCTAAAACTCTCGTCCGTTTTGCTAACGACCGTCATACAGGCACCGTTAACGGCAATCGAATCGCCGATATGCACGTTCTTAAGGTCAAACGCGGGTGGGCATACAATCGTCAGATGCAGGCCGGATCCGAGTTTTTCAGGCTCTCGGACGCGTCCGACGGCTTGAATAATTCCGGTAAACATAGTAAACAACCCTTCTTATTGAATGTTTCTCAAAATCAGGCGAACATCTTCGCCGACAGGTGTAACGGAGACAAACTTCCAACGCGCCACTTGGTCCATACGCGTTTTCGCGTCTAGGTCTGCAAGCGGCATTCCCGGTCCGATTAAGGCCGGTGCCATGTAAACGAGGAGTTCATCAACGAGACCAGCCTGCAGGAAAGCTCCGCCAAGTCGCGCTCCGGTCTCCAAAAGAAGGTCGTTGACACCTCGCGCAGCAATGGCCTCAAGAATCTGACGTAAGTCAAAATGCCCTTCTCGGTCCGTTGCCATCGTCAGCACCTCGACCCCGGCATTTTTTAAGGCGGCGATTTTATCTTGTTCGGCAGTCTCCGAAACGAACAAAACAGCCTTCGCTCCGGTTAAAACCGCCGCCGACATGGGCGTTTTCGCGCGCGGATCGATGATGTATTTTGTCGGATTCGAATGCTCACCTTCAAGACGCACATTCAGACGCGGATTATCGGCAAGAACCGTTCCAATCCCCGTCAAAATGCCCTGCGAGAGCGCTCGGTACCGGTGAGCATCTTCGCGCGCCTCGGGTCCTGTAATCCATTGACTGACACCGTTTTCAAGTGCCGTTCGTCCGTCGAGCGAGACAGCCGACTTTAAGCGCACCCACGGCCGATGCCGCGTGACGCGCGAGAAAAACCCGGCATGCGCTTGCCGAGCCTCGCCCTCGCAGACTCCGGACGAAACGTCAATACCCGCCTCGCGCAGCATCGCCTCTCCTTTGCCGCAAACAAGCGGGTTCGGATCTCGAGCGGCAAAGACCACCCGGGAAATTCCCTCGGCAATCAGGCGCTTGGCACACGGAGGTGTTCTTCCCTGATGCGAGCACGGCTCAAGCGTCACGTATGCCGTGGCCCCGCGAACGGAAATCCCGGCTTTAGTTGCTGCTTCGATGGCCGCGATTTCGGCGTGATTGCCCCCGGGCCTTTGGGTATGACCGCGGGAAAGCTCTTTTCCGTCCCGAACAAGAACACACCCGACAGCCGGATTCGGAGCGGAAATCTCAGCGGCTTTACGCCCTTCCTTCAGGGCCTCGTGCATCCAAGTCTCATCGCAAGGCACCATAGCGCACGCGCTCCTTAGTGCTTTCGACGATCGATTCCTTCAAGTTCGCGCATAAGCTTTTGGAACCCTTCGGGGTTTTCGACATTAAAGTACACACTGGCAAAACGAATGTAGGCCACTAAGTCAAGCTTTTTGAGCTGTTCGAGGACAAACTCACCGATTTGCATGGACGTCACTTCCCGCTCACCGAGCGTCCGAATCTGCTGCTCGATAAATCCGATGGCCTCCTCGATGCGATCGTTTCCGACCGGCCTCTTGCGTAGCGCAAGCTTCATGGATGCACGAATCTTTTCGCGGTCGTACTCACGCTTGAGCCCCGTGCGCTTGACGACGGTCGGCATGTTCAGTTCCACGCGCTCGAACGTCGTAAAGCGCTTGCCGCATTCGCCGCATTCCCGGCGGCGGCGAATGGAAAAGCCGTCCTCGCTCGCACGCGAATCGATGACGGCCGTATCCTTGCTTTTACAAAAGGGGCAACGCATGCCTTAAGCCCCCTGATTTTGCGAATAAACCGGGAAGCGCTCCGTTAAGGCAAGCACTTGAGAGTGCACACGATTTAAAACCGCTTCGTTGGTCGGCGAATCCAAAAGGTCGGCAATCAAGTTTCCGACAAAGACCATCTCGGCCTCTTTACAGCATCGCGTTGTCACTGCCGGCGTTCCCAAACGAATACCCGACGTGACGGTCGGCTTTTGCGGATCGTTGTGAATGGCGTTTTTATTGACGGTGATGTTGGCCCGTCCGAGCAAATCTTGCGCCTCACGCCCTGTGACGCCCTTGCTACGCAAATCCACGAGCATCACGTGACTTTCGGTGCCGCCCGAGACAATGCGAAGACCGCGCGACTCAAGGGTTTCGGCCAAAACCTTGGCATTGGTGACAATCTGCGCAGCATAGGTCTTAAATTCAGGCTTTAACGCTTCTCCGAAGGCAACGGCCTTGGCGGCAATCACATGCATCAAGGGACCGCCCTGCGTGCCCGGGAAAACCGCCGAATTAATGGCCTTTTCCAATTCCGGACGCGCAAAAATCACCCCGCCGCGCGGACCACGCAGGCTCTTGTGTGTGGTCGTCGTCACGATATCGGCATAGCCGAAGGGCGTGGGATAAACACCTCCTGCCACAAGCGCCGCATAGTGCGCAATGTCGGCCATCAAAAGGGCCCCGACCTTGTGGGCAATTTGGGCAAAACGCGCAAAGTCAATCTTAAGCGAATAGGCCGAGGCCCCGGCCACAATAAGCTTCGGTTTGTGTTCCAAAGCCAGGCGTTCGACTTCATCGTAATCGATGGTTTCGTCTTGCTTAAGACCGTAACTCACGACACGGAAGTAGCGCCCCGAAAAGTTAAGGCGCATGCCGTGCGACAGGTGCCCGCCGTCCGCAAGGCTCATGCCCATGACCGTATCGCCGGGCTGCAAAACCGCCATGAACGCGGCCATATTGGCTTGTGCTCCCGAGTGCGGTTGCACGTTGACCATCATATCGATTCCCAAGGGATCGCAAAAAAGCGCCTTCGCGCGGGCAATAGCCAGACGCTCGACATTGTCGACGTTTTCGCATCCGCCGTAATACCGATGTCCGGGATAGCCTTCGGCGTACTTGTTCGTCAGACAACTACCCTGGGCCTGCATGACCGCCGGGCTTGTGTAGTTTTCACTGGCGATTAACTCGATGTGGTCTTCCTGACGACGTTGTTCGTCCTGGATAAATCCCCACAACTCAGGATCGACCTGGGCAATCGTTTTATTTTCAAACATCTCAACCTCACGACATAAAAACAAAGATTCAGCGCCTGAAACCACAATATCTTGATTTCAGGAAAAAGATGGAATCCGATTATAGGGGGTTACCCGAAGAAAAGTCGGAAAACCTCTCCACCGGTCGGACTAGATTTGTAATCTGACAAGAAAACCCTCACCAAAACAAAGCCTAACCTCGATTAGGACTCTTTTTTCAGCTGTGTTTCTTTTAATAAATCGCGAATTTCGCGTAACAAAAGCACGTTTTCGGGAGGAGCAGGCGGAGGGGCTATCTTCTTTTCTTCCTCCTCCTTGATGCGCACCAGTTCTTCCAGGTGCTTTCTTGCACGCATCACACACTTGATGAGTAAGAAAATCACAAAAGCCAAAAGGATGAAGTTCACCACCGACGTCAAAAACGCGCCGTACCCGAAGACTGTAGCTCCGGCCTTTGTCAATGCTTCGTAGGTCTCGGGACCCGTGTAACCGTCAGGTCTTGAAAGAACGCAAAACAAATTCGTGAAATCGGGTTTCCCGATTAAAAAGCCGATCAAGGGATTGATGATGTCCTTAACCAGGCTATTGACAATTGCCGAGAACGCCGCGCCGATAATCACGGCCACGGCCAAATCCAAGACATTTCCGCGGGAGATAAATGCCTGAAATTCCTGCAAAAACTTTTTCACTTTCTCTCCTTTTCCGGTCCGCCTTAGGCTTTCTTGCCCCAGCCGTCACGCAGTCCGACGGCAAGATTAACGACCGGATTTTCCGCCGTGTGGTCGACGCGGTCCGTGACAAAATACCCGGTTCTTTCAAACTGAAAGTGTGTATCCGGCGCGCTTTGTGCCACACTCGGCTCCACGTAACCCCGACAAACACGTTTGCTCTCGGGATTTAAAAGCGTCCGGTAATCGGATGCCGCATCCGGATTGGCTTCGGTAAAGAGGCGATCGTACAGGCGCACGGTCGCCGCAACGGCATCGGCCGCGTTGAGCCAATGGATGGCCGCTTTGGTCTTGACGGAATCGGCCCCGGCCGTTCCGGTCTTGGTTTCCGGGAGATACTCGGCGTGCACACACGTCACGGCCCCATTCTCGTCTTTTTCAACCGATGTGGGAACAATGACATACCCGTAGCGAAGGCGCACGGGCTTGGCCGGCGTCCCGTCGGCCGGAATCGTCAGCCTCCGGTAGCCTTTAGGCGGCACGAGAGCAAAGTCGTCTTGCTCAATCCAAAGCTCGCGACCCATCGTCAGCGTGCGCGACCCCATCTCCGGCTTTTGCGGATGATTGGGGGCCGTCAGGGTCTCGGTCTTATCGGCCGGATAGTTATCCAAAATCAGTTTTAACGGGCGAATCACGGCAAAGCGTCGCGGTGCCGTGCCTTCCAAATCCTCGCGCAGGCTCTGTTCGAGAACCGAATAGTCAATCCAGCCGCCCGCCGCACGCGACACACCGCAGTGCTCGACGAAGTTTTGAATCGAGGTCGGCGTAAACCCGCGACGGCGCAGTCCGACTAAGGTCGGCATACGGGGATCGTCCCAACCGTCGACGAGCTTTTCGGTCACAAGCTGAATGAGCTTGCGCTTACTTAAAACCACATATGTCAGATTCAGGCGGTTAAATTCGTATTGGTGCGACAAGAGAAAAAAGTTTTTGCGCACAACCGTTAAAGCTGCTTGCAAAAGCGGCGTAAAGTGCTCGGGGTGAGCATTTAGAAGCTCGAAAAAAGCTGTAGCTTTCGTATCTGTGACATCCTCGGGAACACCGGATTCTTTCCACTGAGTCAAAAGAACTGCCATGGCGCACTCAGGCTTACTCTGCCCGAGCTTATCGAAGGCCTCGAAAGATGCCTTCATAAAGGGCACGGCCCGATTGTCTTTTCCCTGACTCATTGCAAGGACAATCGCCTTAGCCTCTTCAAACTGCGGCGTGCGCAACACGGGAACAATGCGCTCTAAGGCCCAGTCGTAAAACGCTCTTTGGTCATCAAACTCCAATGTGCAAATCGAGTGCGTGATGTTTTCAAGCGAATCCTCAATAGGGTGAGCATACGTGTACATCGGATAGATGCACCACGTACGACCCGTAGCCTGATGCTCGGCAAACCGAATGCGGTAAATCGCCGGATCCCGTAGATTGATATTGGGCGAGGCCATGTCGATCTTGGCCCTCAAAACCATAGAACCCTCGGCGTGCTCTCCGGCACGCATTTGGCGGAAAAGCCGCAGGTTTTCTTCCGGGCTTCTGTCACGAAACGGCGAGTTACGCCCCGGCTCGGTTAATGTGCCGCGACTTTCTCGCATCTGATCGGCGGTCTGCTCATCGACATAGGCATACCCGGTCTCAATCAGATGCTCGGCAAACTGATACATGTAGTCAAAATACTCGGAGGCGTAATACAGGTTATCTTCGTCCCCGTGCTTCCAATCAAACCCAAGCCAGCGAACGCTGTCTTTGATGGCATCGACGTATTCCTGATCTTCTTTAACCGGGTTCGTATCATCAAAGCGCATGTGACACAGACCGCCGTAATCACGCGCGAGGCCGAAATTCAGACAAATGGACTTGGCGTGCCCGATATGCAGATACCCGTTCGGTTCCGGCGGGAAACGCGTGCGAATGCGAGCCGTGTCGGGTTTGCCTTGGGCCAATTGCACGGAATACGGAGCCGGATGTCCGCACCAGTAGCGCGGAAGATTATTTCCCTGGGCCAGGTCCTGCTCGATAATCGTTCGAATGAAATTGACGGGCTTTACCGCTGCCGTTTCTTCTTTTTTGACCTCTGACATGCTTGCGTTCCAAATCCGTCGCACCGTGTGCGGAAAAAAATAAATACACAAAAGCCTGCCGCCTGAGCTTACCTCAGGCAGCCGATTGTTTCAGCTATTTTAGCCGAACCGCTTCCGGCTTCCTAAAAAACGGCCGGGGAAGCTCCGTTAGCATACGCCACGTACAAAGCCGCACCGGCAAAAATCGACAAAAGAGGCGACCGGCGAATCCATTGAACGAGCACCACAACGGCAATGCTCACAAGACCGGCGAATCCCAGATCCATTCGTTGCGAGGCAGCATCCATGAGGCCGGCAAGGACCAAAATCACCATCACCGAGAGCGGCAAAAAGTCCCCGAGCGAACGCATCCAAGGATGGCTTTGTACAAAACGACTTCCGAGCAAAAGCGGAACGGCCCGAATCAAAAACGTCACGCCGGCAGCAAGAAGCAGCACCGCAAGTAGGTAGACGTTATCGTTCATACCGATCTCCCTTTTTGCGGTATTCACCCCAAAGAACAGCGGACACGGAGCACAGGGCAATGGCAATTAAAAGTGCCTCGGAAGCGACGGCCCAGCGGGCAATCGGATAAAAGACAAGAGCACACCACAAGGGAAGGCTTGTCTGACGCACTCTCCATTGCTCGGTGGCGAGCATGGCAAAAAGAGCACACAAGACAAAATCAAGCCCCGAGAGAGAAAACTGCACGGCCGACCCGGCCATGACTCCGAGAGAAGTTCCTAGAACCCACCAAAATTGATTCATGCTGCTTAAGGTCGCAATCCGACCGATTGAGGCGTCTTTAGGCAATGCCGCCACGAGCGAAAACGTTTCGTCTGTCAGAGAAAATGCACAGTACCAACGGGTAAGGCCCGTAACCTGCAAACGATCTAAAAGTGCCATCGAATAAAACACATGTCGCAAATTGATGACAAACGTTGCAAATGCAATTGACAGAACAGGCAATCCCGCCACAATCATCGGAATCATGGCAAATTGCGAGGCTCCGGCATAAACCAAGGCCGAAGAGGCCAGGACAAACCAAGCAGGAAGCCCGGACTGCACGGCCAGAAAGCCGAAGGCCGCTCCGATGGGCACGTACCCGGCCATGACGGGAGCTGATTCGACAAAGGCTTGTCGAAGGTTGTCTCGGATGCCGAAAAGATTCTTTGATTTCACAATGTTACGAAATGCCAATTTGGAAAAACAGGGCGGTATGATACGAAGAAACGTGCCCTTTTGTCTTTTATGTTTGTCAAACGATTGATTTTGCTTGCCGTCAGTGTTTCCCTGGCTTTTGCCGGGGCTCCTGTTTTGGCCGCCGACAGTTCGGAGATGAATCTTCCGAGCCTCGGGACGGTCGCCGGTGCCGATTTAACGCTCACCGAGGAGCGGCGCTACGGCGAAGAAATCATGCAACACATACGGGCCGACGATTCGTATTTGGCGGACAAAGAAACGCTTGACTATTTAAATCGTCTCGGATACCGACTTGTTGCGGCCGGCAAAACACAGCCGTACGACTTCTTTTTCTTTCCGATTCGCGATAAGTCCTTAAACGCCTTTGCACTTCCTGGCGGCTTTATTGCCGTACACACGGGGCTGATCGTGGCAGCGGAAAACGAAAGCGAACTGGCCGGGGTTATCGGACACGAAATTGGTCACGTCACGCAGCGACACATCGCCCGCATGATTGAAAATAGTCGCGGCTCCCTGGCAATGACCGTCGGATCGATTCTCCTGGCAATCCTGGCTGCTCGCACGGGGGGCAGTTCCGGCGGCAACGCCGCCGTTGCCATCGCCATGGGAACGCAAGCGGCGATGATTCAAAAACAACTATCGTATTCGCGCGATGCCGAACGGGAAGCCGATCGTGTGGGACTGACGAACCTCACGAATGCCGGCTTTGACCCTAAAGGAATGGAAAGCTTTTTTGCCAAACTCCAGCAAAACAATCGCTACTATGAGTCGGCTTCTACGGCCTACCTTTCGACGCATCCTATGACGGTCGAACGCTTAAGCGACATGCAAAACCGCACGCGCGCTATGGCCGAACACAAGCACAAAGACAGCCTTGACTTTAAGCTCGTGCGGGCCCGATTGCGGGTTTTGCAGGAAACGCGCTACGACGGGTACCTCACGGCGGCACATCAATTCCGAAGACTCCTTAAAACCGCTTCGGGCGAAGAAGCCGCAGCCGCGCACTACGGGCTTTCCGTTGCCTTAGAGCGCCTCGGCAAACCCTCCGAGGCTCTTGAGCACGCGCGCGAAGCCGCCAAGAGCATTTCCAGCCAGTCGGTTTATATCGACAAGAATTTGGCACAAATTGCATTTATTCAGGCCAAGACGCCCAAAGAAAAAGCCGTTGCTCTTTCGCTTGCCAAGAAAACCGCCGAAAGCTACCCGTATTCGGCCATGATGGCGACGGCCTATGCCGACCTTTTACTGCAGGCCGGCGACAATGCCGAGGTTCCCCGTTTTTTACGTCGGCAAAAAGCCCTCGGCAAAAACAACCCAGACTACTTCACTCTTTTGGCTCGTAGTTACGAAGCACTCGGGCAAAAGTCGCGGGCCTATGCCGCAACCGGGGATATGTATCTACTCCTCGGGAATTTGAAAGCCGCGCTCTATCAGTTTGATAACGCTCAGAAGGCGGCGGACGGCGACTTTTATACAATGAGCGAAATCGATGCGAAGTTGCGCTCTTTAAGAGCCCGGCTCAAAGAGCCGGACTAAGCGCTGGGCATTTGCCGCAACACGGGCACGCATTTGTTTTTGTTGGGCATTGCCTGTGTATTGTGCGAAAATTGCGCCCGTTTTCAGAATGGATTTACGTAATGGCTATTGAAGATTATTTAACGATTGCTCCGAGTACGGATTCGGTCATTGAAACCGATGCCGTCATTGTCGGCGCGGGGCCTGTAGGACTCTTTCAAGTTTTCGAACTCGGGCTCCTGGAAATCAAGGCTCATGTCGTCGATTCGCTACGCACGGTCGGCGGGCAGTGCATGGAGTTATATCCGACCAAACCGATTTATGACATTCCGGCCGTTCCCGTCTACTCAAGTTATGAGCTCACGGAAAACTTATTAAAGCAGATTCACCCCTTTGACCCGGTTTTCCACTTGGGCGAGGAAGTGACGAACATCACGAAACGCCCGGACGGACGCTTTGATGTCAAAACAAGCAAGGGAACGCAATTTCTGTGTAAGGTGGTCATCATCGCCTCGGGCGTCGGTTCTTTCCAACCGCGCCCCTTGCGCGTTCCGGGAATCGAAAAGTTCGAAGGCACGCAACTGCACTACCGTGTCCGGAATCCGGACATTTTCACCGGTAAGAACATCGTAATCTGCGGCGGCGGCGACTCGGCTTTGGACTGGACGCTCAACCTCATCGGCAAAGCAGAAAGTGTCGTTTTGATTCACCGTCGCGACGGATTTCGCGCGGCCGATTCGTCGGTTGCCAAGATGAAAGCGTTGTGCGAAAACTGGGAAATGCAGTTTGAAGTCGGACAAGTCACGGGCTTTGACGAAGCCGGCGGAAAGATGACACAAATTCACGTCACCGGGGGTGACGGTGTAACACGCCGCATGCCACTCGATCACCTGCTGGTTTTCTTCGGCTTACAGCCCAAACTCGGGCCGGTGGCCGATTGGGGACTTGAGCTCGACCGCAAACAGATTGCCGTGGATACGGAAAAGTTCGAAACCTCCGTTCCCGGTATCTTTGCCGTCGGTGACTGCAACATTTACCCGGGGAAGAAAAAACTGATTCTCTCGGGCTTTCACGAATGCGCTTTGGCGGCATTCGGGGCAAGCCACTACGTTTTCCCTGAGAAAAAGACGTACCTGCAGTACACGACGACAAGTCCGAAACTCCATAAAGTGCTCGGTGTCCCGACGCCGACCTTTGACGATTAACGGTCTTTGAGGGATTTCGAGAAAACTCGAAATCCCCTTTTTCTATCCTTGCTGCGCCACACGCCGTAAATCGTCCCCGGTGAGGCGATGAACGGTCCATCCCGTCATGCGTTTTGCGCCAAGCGACTGATAAAAATCCAAACTCGGTTTATTCCAATCCAGGCACGACCACTCCAGGCGCCCACACTCGCGATCGACCGTGATGTGCGCCAAATGCGTCAAAAGCGCCTTGCCGTATCCCTTGCCGCGTTTTTCAGGTAGCACGAATAGGTCTTCCAAATAAATCCCGGCTTGGCCGAGAAATGTAGAAAAGTTGTGAAAAAAGAGCGCGTACCCGACAGGGTTTTCTCCTTCGAACGCCAAAAGAACCTCGGCTTTATTTTTCTCAAAAAGCCAAGTTCCCAAAAGTTCCTCGGTTGCAACGACTTCGTTTTCCAATTTCTCGTATTCGGCTAACTTTCGGATAAAACCCAAAATAACGGGAATATCTTTGCGTTCGGCGAAACGAATCTGACACGTACTCATTCATCCTTCTCCAATCTGAGGTACTCGGGAGCGACACGGCAATTTAACAGAGCGACTTTGGCGCGGCCTCCCCCGTTTGAAGCATTTATTTTAGTTACGAAACTGCGATAATTCGGGCACTTACAAGATTCTCGGCTTGAGGCCAGAGGCTTTACTGTGACAGAAAAACACTTCTCCTGCATTGCCATTATCAGCAAACCCGTCGAAGTCTTAACCGAACATGTTCGTAACGTTCTGACGCTTGTTCAAGCCAGCGGCGCAACAGCACTCCTCGATGCCAACAGCGTCCGAGATCTCGGTCCCGATTGCGACTATACGGCAACCTCGCTCCAGGAAATGACACGAAAAGCCGATGCCGTTATCACAATCGGCGGTGACGGGACCATGCTCGGAGCTGCGCGAGCCTTCGCTAAGACCGACATACCGATTATCGGCGTTAATGCCGGGAGACTTGGGTTTGTTACGGACATTCCCGTCAACAAAATTCACGAAGAGCTTCCGGCAATTCTTGCGGGAAACTACTGCTATGACAAACGCCCGATGATTCGGGGAACGCTGTACCGACAAGGAAAACCTGCTTTTTCGTCGTACGCGACAAACGACATCGGCCTATGCCACGGGCGGGCACTCGGCATGGTCGAGTATTCGCTTTATGTCGATGACACGCTGCTTTCTGTTCAGCGCGCCGACGGTATTATTGTCAGCACGGCCACAGGCTCGACGGCCTACGCGATGAGTGCCGGAGGACCGATTATGCATCCGGCCCTAGGTGCCCTGCTTCTCGTGCCGATTGCTCCGCATACGCTTTCAAATCGCCCCGTTTTGATTCCGCGCTCTTCGACCGTTCGCGTGGTCGTGACCGAGACGCGTAGCGCTGTTGCAAGTTTCGACGCACAGGTCTTTTTCGACGTCCTTGTGGGCGATGTCCTTGAAATCGGGACAGCGACCGATTCACACTTTGTCATGCTCCATCCGCAAGGGTTCAATCAGTACGACATGTGGCACAAAAAGTTAAACTGGAGTCTGCTGCCGTACAACGATTTCCCGGTACACGAGAGAATCTAGGAAACCCCAAACGACCCGGTCATGCTCGCGCTCTTAAATCTGAAAGATTTTGTTATCGTTGAAAACCTTACGGTCGAGGCCTCGCCCGGTCTGACGTGTCTGACCGGGGAGACCGGAGCCGGGAAATCTATCTTGATTGACGCCCTGCAGTTTGTTCTCGGTGCGCGAAGCGATTTAACGTTGATTCGAGAGGGAGCTCAAAAAGCCGAAGTTTCGGCTGAATTTACCACCGACGAGCGCGCCGTCGCATGGCTGAAAAACGCTCAAATCGATGCCGACGAGAGCGTCCTGATTCGTCGCACGGTCGATACCAAAGGAAAATCCCATGGGTGGATTAACGGCTCATCGGTTACAGCCTCTCAGCTGCGAGAACTCGGGGAAACGCTCTTAGACATTCACGGACAACACGCAAGCCAATCGCTCTTAAAGCCGGCCTTTCAGTTAAATCTTCTCGACGGATTCGCCGGATGCGCCGATTTAGTACGGGCAGTGCATGATCTGTGGGAAGCCTGGCAAACACGCCGAAAACTTTTAGAGCAAGCCGAGCTTGATAGAGAAAAACTGCAGGCCGAAGCCGACCGGCTATCCTGGATAAACGAAATTCTTGAGGAACTGAATCCCCAAGAAGGTGAATGGGAAGAAATCAGTCGCGAGCACGCTCTGCTTTCAAACGCCTCCGACATCATCCAAAGCGTTAAGGCAGCCACCAGGTGTCTGACGGACGATGAAGAAAATGCCCTGGCACTTTTAGATGCCGCGCAAAGCCATCTGTCACACGCCGGTCGTTTCGATGAGGCCTATGCCCGATACGCCCAAGCCTTAGGCGAAGCCTCTTCGGTTATCGCCGACGTTACGCGCGACGCCGTCCATCACTTAGAGCACTGTAACCTTGATGAAGAGCGCTTAGCCTCCTTGGACGACCGGTTAAATGCTTACTGGCGTCTTTCTAAGAAATTTCACCGCACCCCGGAAGAGCTCTTTACCTTACGAGAACAGACGCGAAAGAGACTCGGGCAACTGCAGGAAAGTTTTGATGTCAAGGCTCTGAAAAAAGCCGAACAAGAGGCACACACCGCCTTCCGAAAAACGGCCGAAGAGCTCACGCAAAAGCGACGCGAGGCAGCATGCCGATTGAGTGCCTCGGTCACGGAACAAATGCAAAAACTTGCCATGCAGGGCGGCTCTTTTACGGCCGACCTCGTGCCATGCGAGGCTTGGTCCGGAGGCCTGGAAAAATGCGAATTTAAAGTAGCCGGTCACGCCGGAACCACCCCTCGCCCGTTAAGCAAAGTTGCCTCCGGGGGCGAGCTTTCGCGCATCTCGCTTGCCGTGGCCGTCATTACAGCCGCTTTAACGCCGGTCGGCACGTTGATTTTCGATGAAATCGACAGTGGAATCGGCGGTGCTGTGGCCGAAGTCGTCGGTCACATGTTGCGCCAATTGGCTCGGTCCCGCCAGGTCCTGTGCGTAACGCATCTGCCGCAAGTTGCCTCCTGCGCCGATAACCAATGGCAAGTAATCAAGCACACGGAAAACGGGAAAACCGCAAGTACTCTTCGCGTGCTCAGCCCAGCCGAACGCATCGATGAAATTGCCCGTATGCTCGGCGGTCTGACGATTACACCAGCCACGCGGCAGGCGGCCGGCGAAATGCTCGGAATGAATGCCTCGCTGCCGGAAATTTAAGGCTATGGACGAAAAAATCGACACAACGTTGCTTCGGATTCTCGGAGTCGATCCGGGATTAAACCACACAGGGTTCGGCGTGATTGACGTACGCGGCAATGCCGTTTCTTTTGTCACAGCCGGCTGTATCCACGTTCCCAAAGGCTCTTTGTCGGCGCGTTTAGGGTTTATTTATGAACAATTGTCTCGTATCGTTGACGAAACGAACCCGACGATTGCTGCTGCAGAAATCATCTTTTTAAATACCAACCCGAAGACAACGCTTCTTTTGGGACAAGCTCGAGGAGCGGCACTGGCAAGCCTTGCCAGCCAGGGACTGACGGTCGAAGAGTTCAGTGCTACCAACATCAAAAACTCCATTGTCGGAACAGGTCGAGCGAGTAAACTTCAGGTACAAACAATGGTCTCGCGCCTTCTGGCACTTCAAGACGAGTTGCAGCCCGATGCCGCCGATGCTCTGGCCTGTGCTCTGACGTGTGCCCACTCGCGTCGCATGCGCGCCCTTGAAAACGAAACCACCGTCAAGGTTGCTGCCGGTCGCCTGAGGACTTCGAGTCGGAGTGCGTGGGAAAAATTCGTTCAATCTCGGAATTGATTTACTATGATCGGAAGTATCAGAGGCCGGTTGCTTGAAAAAAATCCGCCGCAAATTTTGATTGAAACCAACGGAATCGGCTACGAAATCGATGTTCCGATGTCAACGCTTTACAACTTGCCGGACATCGGAGATGACGTGTTTTTGTATACCCATTTTGTGGTGCGGGAAGATGCCGAACTTCTTTTCGGTTTCGGTACAAAGGCCGAGCGGTCTTTATTTCGACTTTTAATTCGCATTTCCGGAATCGGTCCGAAGATTGCCCTTTCCATCCTTTCGGGAATTTCATCCTCAGTCCTCGCTCAGGCTGTCTCACAGGCCGAACCCGGCCTTTTAACCCGAATCCCCGGCGTCGGGAAGAAAACCGCCGAACGCATCGTCTTGGAACTCAAGGGAAAAATCGATACCGTCATCAACTCCACGGACTTGCAAACCCCGACAAACGGTGCCCAATCCGATATCATCGGCGCCTTGGTCTCCTTGGGCTACTCCGAACGCGAAGCACACCAAGCCGTCAAGGGGCTTGCCTCCGATATCAGTGTCAACGACGGAATTCGTGAGGCACTCAAAGTTTTGTCAAAATGACAACCGAAATACGGCGAGGAAGGAATGGAAAACGTCGAACGCATTGTTGCAAGTGAAGTTGCAAGCCCGAGGGAAGAAAATATCGACCGAGCTTTGCGTCCGCTCAAACTCGACGACTACGTCGGCCAGAGCGCTATCAAAGAGCAGCTCTCCATCTTCATTACGGCCGCCAAACAGCGCCACGAACCCTTAGATCACCTGCTGCTTTTCGGACCTCCGGGTCTTGGGAAAACAACTCTGGCACACATTATCGCTAACGAAATGGGCGTGAATTTGCGTCAGACTTCAGGGCCGGTTTTAGAGCGCCCGGGGGATCTGGCGGCAATCTTGACGAATCTGGAAAAAAACGATGTCCTTTTTATCGACGAGATTCATCGTTTAAGTCCGGTTGTCGAAGAAATCCTTTATCCGGCCTTAGAGGACTACCAGATTGACATCATGATCGGCGAGGGACCGGCTGCGCGCTCCATTAAGCTCGATTTACCGCCATTTACTCTTGTCGGTGCCACAACACGGGCAGGAGCGCTGACCAATCCTTTGCGTGCGCGTTTCGGGATTGTCAACCAGTTGCAGTTTTACTCAACCGAGGAACTCATTCGGATTGTCAAACGGTCCGCCGGACTTTTAAATGTCAAAGTCGATGAACAAGGCGCTCTGGAAATTGCCCGCCGCTCCCGAGGAACGCCGCGAATTGCCAACCGCCTCTTGCGTCGTGTCCGCGATTTTGCACAGGTGAAAGGAAACGGGCTTGTTTCACGCGATATTGCCGATGCCGCCTTAAAGATGCTCAATGTAGACAAAATCGGACTTGATTCGGTCGACCGGAAATTCCTTCGCATCATTTTGGATAAGTTTGCCGGAGGCCCCGTCGGGATCGACAACTTGGCCAGTGCTTTAGGCGAAGATCGGGAAACGCTCGAGGACGTGATTGAACCGTATCTGATTCAAAACGGTCTCATACAGCGAACACAACGCGGTCGTGTGGCCACAGATGCCGCCTATCGACATTTCGAACTTGCAAATCCTGCAATGGCCGGTATGCCCAAAGATCTTTTTAGTTCCGACTAAAAGGAGAAGTTTTTCGAAGTTGCTCTCAAAAGGGGTGCATCCGCATTCTTTTTCAGCTTTTGCACCTGAAAGCACTATTTTCTATTGAAAATCAGTGCCTTAGAACATTTCTGTTTTTTCACTTAGCGTAGTCTGTATTTCCCTAGAATCGGACAGGGCTTTCTTTGCGCTCTACACGGTCTCTTTCAGGATTGATCACCGAGACCCGAAGAAAATCCCGCCGCAAAAGTATCTTCGCAACGGGACCTATTCATCGGCTACTGTGCCACCTTAGGCGTCAAAGTGTTCGACAATTCTCCAAAGCAAATCGGCTCCGACCATAAAGTCTTCGAGCTTCATGGTTTCATATGGGTTATGCGAACCGTTTTGATTGGCTACGAAAATCATCGCAACCGGCACGCCCTTATTACCGATAACAGCCGAGTCGTGACCGGCTCCGCTTGCCAGGCGCTTGACCGGAATCCCGCACTTGGCAGCCGTGGCTGCTAACTTGTCGCTTAAAGCCGCATCGACACCGGCCGGTTGTGTCACCAGAAGCTTGTCGAATTCGAACTTCACACCGCGCTTTTGGCCGATGCGTTCGGCTTCCTGACGCATGAGTTCTTCGAAACGTTTGACCGTATCGAGTTTCAAACTCCGCATATCGACCGAGAAGTTCGTCTCACCGGGCACAACCGTAATCGCGGCCGTCGGAGCCGTCTTTAAAACGCCGATTGTGAAAACCAAATCCTCGCCCCTGGCAAGCCATTCGTCCCAGTGCTTGTCCATGGTGTGAATCAATTCTGCCGTTGCCATCACGGCATCGTGCCGGAACTGCTTATCGACAGCCCCCGAGTGCGCCGTCTGACCGATACAACGAACAGCCTTATGACGCACATTTCCGCGAATGCCCGTAACGATACCGACGCGTTCGGTATCCGAACTGTCCAAGGTCGGTCCCTGCTCGATATGCAATTCCACAAAAGCGGCAATTTTCTTTAAATCCACCAAGGGCTGACCGGATGTAATCTTGGCAACATCAATGCCGCAATCGCTCATGAAGTCGCCCAACGTTTTGTCTTCCGTCCAGTGCTTTAAGTTCGTTTCGTTGGTCGTTAACTGCCCGGTAAAAGCAAGCGATCCGATGTACGCCTTTCCGAAGAAACTCGACTCTTCGCAACGCATCACAAGAACGACGTAGTCCCGCTTGGGCGTGAAATGCGTGCGTCTCATCCACCAGGCCACGGCAAGAGCAGCCGTCACACCCGCCAATCCGTCATAGTTTCCGCCTTCGGGAACCGAGTCGGCATGACTGCCGGAGACAAAAGCCGGAAGCGAAGAATCGGTCCCGGGCAGTCGCATCCAGACGTTACCCGCTGCATCGTCGCAAATCTCAAGATTCAAATCCCGCCCGACGCTTTTTAAATACTCGATAACTTTGCATTCAACAGGTCCGTACCCCTGACGCGTCACACCGCGTCCCTCGACACTCATCTGCCGGACCGTTTCGAAAACCGTCTTACAAAACTCCAATCCTTCGTGCTGTAAGTCACTTGCCATAGTTGCAACTCCTTGCCTGAGATAGATACAGGGATACAACGCCCCGTGTTCGGGGCAAAGAATAGCACGCAGACACGCCCGAAAGGACCGACCGATTAGTGTCGTCCGAGGATAGCCGCCGTTAAAGTCGCCGGATCGGTGTATTCGACCTCAACGCCGGCCGAAAGCCCCTTGGAAAGGCGCGTCACACGCACTGTCGGCGCTTTCTTTTTCAGGACGGCGGCAATCATATGCGCCGTCATTTCTCCCTCGGCCGTGTAGCTTGTCGCCAAAACCACTTCACGCACGTCTTGGCAAAGAACTCTGTCAACGAGCTTATCGACACCGATGTCTTCCGGGCCGATGCCTTTTAAGGGATTGACACGCCCCATGAGAACGAAATAACTACCGGCATACGCAACGGACTCTTCAATGGCCTCCATGTCCGAGGCCGACTCAACCACACAGATAATCGAGCGGTCTCGGTCTGGCTTGGCGCAAATCGGACAAATATCTTCCGTGCAAAGAGTATTACAAGACCGGCACCGTCCGACGCGTGAGACAGTGTCCTCAAGCGATTGCGCGAGAGTCAAAGCAATGTCTTTGTGTACCGTCAGCAAATCGGCCACAAGACGCGAAGCCGATCTCGGGCCGAGGCCGGGGAGTTCGGAAAAAAGCTCCGTTAAATGTGCAATGCGCGGATCGGTGCCCGAGGTCATCTTGACTCCTTATCTTTGACCGGTAACAAGCGGTTCGCCTGGTGCGGCCAGACAACTTTCAAAGCCCTTGACAATCGCCTGACTCGGAAGATTGCGTCCGATGATGACAATTTTGTTTTCCGGCTTCCTGTCGCCCCACTCACCTAAAGCATCGGCGCTAAAGACCATGTGTACGCCCTGGAAAACCATACGGCGAGAAGTCTCCCGAAAGTACAAAACGCCCTTGTAACGGAGCATATCCTGACCGTATACGGCCACCAGACTCTGAACATACTGCTCGAATCGCACCGGTTGCATGGGCCTATCGGATTGAAAGACAAAGGCTTTGACATCATCGTTATGGTGATGCGGATGCACAGTCGAGAAAAACGCCGGATCGATATCCAGAATGTCGTTCATGTTAAATCCGTAGATATCGAGCACTTTGTCGACGGCTACCTGCCCCATGTGTACGGCTTCTATCGGCGCGCGCGGATTGATGGAAATCAGTCGTGCTTTGAGTTGTTCGTACTCTTCGGGCGTGACTAAATCGCTCTTGGAAACAAAGATGCGATCGGCAAACCCGACCTGATCTTTGGCCTCGGGTTGCTCATCGAGCGTTTTATTGCCGTACTTGGCATCGACAAGAGTCACGACCCCGTCCAAGCGATAAAAGCACGCAATGGCATCGTCCATGAAAAACGTCTGACAAACCGGACCGGGGTTCGCCACACCGGTTGTCTCGATAACAACTCGGTCAAAGTCAATCTCGCCGCGATCGCGCCTTAACCTCAGGTTCGTCAAAATCCGAGACAAATCCCCACGAATCGTGCAGCAAATGCACCCGTTATTCATCTGAACAATCTGCTCTTTGTCGTTTTGTACCAGCAGTTCGTTATCGATTCCCTCCTCTCCGAACTCGTTTTCAATCACCGCAATCTTGTGGTGATGGTCTTCGGAAAGAATCCGATTAAGAAGTGTCGTCTTACCGGCTCCCAAAAAACCCGTCAAAATCGTCACGGGAATTTCAGGTTCCGGAGCTAGTCCCAAATTATCTTCTTGCATACTTTTTGTCCTAAACAAATCCGTCCGAACGCATCAAAAGATGCATTCCTTTCAAATACTCGCCTTCCGGATACGTCATCAGAAGCGGGTGATCGGCACCGGCTCCGAAACGTTCCACAGCCCAAACGTCTTTACCGGCATCGAAAACCGCTCCGGCCAGAATCTTCTGAAACAAATCGACATCAACGGCCCCTGAGCAAGAAAAGCTCATCAAATGTCCGCCCTCGCGCAAAAGCCGCATCCCGTTTAAGTTAATGTCCTTGTACGCACGCGCAGCACGTTCCACGTGGTAGTGGCTCGAGGCAAACTTAGGCGGATCGAGAATGACTAAATCATAGGTCTTTCCGGCCTCACGTGCTTTTCTTAAGTACTCAAAGACATCGGCTTCAATCCAATTTAAGGCACTTTCCGGTAGTCGGTTTAACTTGGCATTCGCACGAGCCTGAGCCAAGGCATCAGCCGAACTGTCGACGCTATCGACACTGTCGGCGCCGCCTGCCATCAAAGCAAGGGAAAAACCACCTGTGTAGCAAAAGCAATTGAGTGCCCGCAATCCCCGACCGTTTTTTTCGCGAAATTCACGCGCGAGGCGTTGCACGGCCAGACGGCTTTCCCGCTGATCGATATAAAACCCGGTTTTGTGTCCTTTTCGCACATCGACCCCGTACCGAACTCCGTCCTCGACCACCTCGATGCGCTCGGGCGGATTGGAACCGGCTAAAACGCCGATGTGAGGCGCCAGACCCTCGCGTTGGCGCGTGGCGGCATCGGAGCGATCGAATACCCCTTTGGCCCCCGTCAGCTGCATCAAAATCGAGGCAATGGCCTCGCGCCGCACCTCAACTGCGGCGCTTTGAAATTGCGTCACAAGCCAAGCGTCATATTGATCGACCACAAGCCCGGGGAGACCGTCTACCTCGGCAAACACAAGGCGACGTGCCGTGGTTCTTTGCAGCAAATTCTCGCGTGCGCGAACCGCCTGCTCCAACCGATTTTGCAAAAAGGCCATCGAAGCAACATCTTCTGCCTCATTAAAAGTCCACATCCGCACACGAAGCGATGAGGCGGGTGAATAGCCGCCGATGCCGAGTACAAGACCCGAATTCGAAACCACGCGCACGAGGTCACCGGGACCTGCGTGACCCGAAACTCGGGCAACAGCCGTGTCATAGACCCACGGATGTCTGCGCAAAAGGCTTTTTTCTTTGCCCTTTTTCAAAACGACGTCCATCATGACTCTCTAACCTTTTATTGAAATCTTTCCTTCAAATACTTCACAAGCAGGACCGGCGAGCAAAACGTGCCCGTCTTGTCCGATTTGCATTAGAAGGCGTCCGCCGCGCATCTGAAAATCGGCCTTATCCGTTAAAAGGCCGGCCCGGTGAGCGATGGCAAACGCGGCCGATGCCCCCGACCCGCAAGCGAGCGTTTCCCCGACCCCGCGCTCGAAAACGCGCAAGGCAGCCTGCTCGGCAGAGTAAACGGTCAAAAGGCCGACATTCACACCCTCGGGGAATGCTCCGCACGCTTGCAACGCCGGTCCGATTGTCCCGACAAGCGGCAATTGCTCGCGTTGTACCAAACACACGGCATGGGGATTTCCCATGCTGACAACACCGAACGAAAAGGAAATGCCGCTTATTTTCGTGCGATATAAAACCGCGTTTTTGCGTGAAACGCTTTCAAAGGTTTCCGGGTTAAACGGCACGTCCTTCGGACAAAAATTCGGGCATCCCATATCCACGCGAACGGTTCCGTCCGAGAGGATCTCGGGCGTAATAATCCCCGACATCGTTCGCACACGAATGCGGTCCTTTTGCGTCAGACCGTGGCTTCGCACGTAAAGCGCAAAGCATCGGGCGCCGTTACCGCACATCGCGACCTCGCCGCCGTCAGCATTAAAGATACGATAACAAAAATCGGCTCGTCCTGTTTCATCGGATTGCACGACGAGCATCTGATCAAAGCCGATTCCGTATCGCCTGTCCGCTAAAGAACGAATCGTGTCAGTCGAAAGAGAAAACGGCTCTTTTGTCGCATCAATGACGACAAAATCATTGCCCGTTCCCTGCATTTTCGTAAACGATAGTTCCATAGTCGCTCCTATGGTTCGTACAGACTCTTTTCACCCAAAGGACGCGTCTTAAAGCGCCGATGCATCCAAAAGTATTGATCCGGGAACTGCAAAACCCAGTGTTCGATTTCTTTTTGTATCCGTTTGGTATCGGCAATGGCATCGGATGTCGGGAAGTTTTCGAGCGGCTTGGAAATGTGTGTGATATACCCGGTTTCGGTCATTTCCGTCACACAAAAAACAACTTTGGCCCCCGTGATGCGTGCCAATTTGCTCGCTGCCGGAACCGTGGCGGCCGGGACTCCGAAAAAATCGATAAACTCCGAATGCGAACGCCCGTAGTCCATATCCGGCAGGTAATAAAAAGGTAACTTCTGACGAATCAGGCGAATCATCTTTTTGACATCGCCCGAACCGGTCTTTTCCACTAGAACCGAGTGACTGAAGCGCTCACGGCCCTCTAATGCCGCTTTGTTCCAAGCCGCATTTTTCTGCCGCTGATACAGGCCCGCTCCCTGAACGTATGTGGCAAGAACCGTCACGGCTGCATCCAGACCGATAAAGTGCGGGGCAATCACCAAAAGTGGGTGTCCGGCTTCCCGGGTGATGTTTTCCAATCCTTCGATGCGCACGAGAGCACGCACCTGCTCAACAGATCCTGCCCACAAATCCCCGTGATCGAAGGCCGAACGTGCGATGTTAAAACACAGTTTGTGCGCAATTTTCAGGCGTTCGTCCGCTGTTTTTTCCGGAAAGCAAAGCTCCAAGTTGCGCAAGGCAATTTTCCGGCGCTTCGGAACGGCGTACCAAAACACCCAGGCCAAGGCACGCGCAAACCGATTGCGACTCTCCGGCTTCATGCCGACCGTGCTCTTGACAAGCTTGACACCCAAAGCGCCGATTATGTTATTGATTACTTGCACGAGTCGGACTCCTTGGGCTCCGGGTTTTTAACGTGATGCGCCACCCCCTTATAACGGTTGTAATTCCACAGATATTGTTCGGGTGTTTTCATAACGGCCTTTTCAATGGCTTTATTCATGGCCGTTGCGTCCGCCAAGGCATCACCCGATGCTCGGTAATCAAGCACCCGGGCATCGAGTTTCCAGCCGCTCGGCACACGCACGCTTGTCATGACGATACAAACCGCATTGAATTGATGGGCCATCTTCATCGGGAAGGTCATCGTAAAGGCAGGACGTCCGAAAAACGGAGCCCAGACACCTTCGCCGCGCCCCGGAACTTGATCGGGAAGACACCCTAAAACTCCGCCCGAGCGCATGGCGCGAACAATCTTACGCACACCGGACAAATCGGCCGGCGAGGGATCCATTCCCGGACGCGTACGGCTACGTTTGACAAAGGGACGAATGAGACGGTTTTTCGGTTCGCGGTACAAAATCGACAGGGCCTTCCCGCGTTTTTTCAAAATTGCTTCGAAAACCGCCACCGGAATGGCCTCAAAGCCACCGACGTGCGGCGTCATCAAAATCACGCTCTTTCCGGCATCCAAAACAGAAGAAAACGCTTCGACGACACCGGGCTCAAAGGTAACGGCCCGAGCAATGTCTTCGTTGCTCCGACCCCAAAGCCACCCTGTCTCGGCCGCGAGCATTCCGGTATGACGCGAAGACTCGCGGGCAACGGACTCCGGCAGCCCGACTCGGTGAATGTTATTGAGAATCTTACGACGGTACTTAGGCGCTACCGTATAAGCAACGGCTCCGAAAAACGCTCCGGTGCGGCGCAAAAAAGACAAAGGAATCCGACTGACCGCCCAAAGAAAAAAATCCAATACCGCTTCCATTTTTGCAAGCTACCGCCCTGAAGGGAGTCGGCCTTATTCGTTAACTCCGATAAATCGCCTTAGTATAGTCACTTGTCTCGGCAAAAACTGAAGTTTACAGTGGCGCAACTGCGCCTCATGCTGTTTGTTACCGGAATTTCGGCGTAAAGCTCCGTCCTTCAGGGACAAGATATAAGCCGCGCAAACCGGAGGCAGACTTCATATAACGCCCCCATGTTAATGCGCAAAAGGGTCTCCTTCAAGTTCACTCCCGACGGAGCTCGGCCTCGTAAGATGAGCGGCTTCGCCGGGTGTACAACCCGGGGCTTGCATCAAACGAAGAGCGTCAAATTGCGGATCCTCCCTTCCCTCTGAGCTATGCGATGCTTTGCTCCGAACTTTCGGTTCGCAAGGTGCCGGCATTGTTCAAATGCCTCTCCTGCGCTCATCGGGCAAACGCGGACGCAGTGGGTGCAATCAACATCAAAGAGCGCGGACGAAGCTCGTTAGCCTGCAGGGAGTCTGATAAGAAGGGTCAAGTGAATTCGGAGCGATTTCAAAAGGCGGCACCGAATCGGCAGCAGAAATCGACCGAAGTGACCTGCGGCGCACGCCGCTCGCAGTAGAAAATCTCCCTCGTTTACGGCGGTGAGAACGTCAAATCCTTTTTGCGTTATAGTCCGCGTTGGCAATTATTACCGGAGACCTCATTGTTCGGCCCGCTTTCCAAGGTTATCTTTCTTTGCTCGACGGCGTTTTTATGTTCCGTCAGTCCGGTCCGAGCTGACCTGACAAGTACACGGCAGAGCCAAACGGCTCTGGCGGAAATTTTGCTCGGAGAAATCGCCTTGCAGCGGGGTCTGTATGCAGACGCCTGGCTCGCCTACGTGGACGCCACGCGTCTGACGTCCGATAAAGCCCTCGCAGAGCGCGCCTATAAGATTGCCCAGGCGATGAAAGACAAAGGGCAGATTGCTAAATCCAAAGCCCTTTTGGATCAGCTTGATCCGGAAAATGACGTGAACCTTATGACTCGGGCCCTTGAAGATTGCAAAGTCGGGCAATGGGAAAAAGCCGAAGTCACGTTGACTCAGGCCGCCAAAAAAAGCGATGACGTCCTTTCCCTATTTGAGCAGTTTGCCGAGCAGTCTGTCTTTTTGGCCGATAAAAAGAAGCGCTATGCTTTTTTACTCCTCCTGCAAGAGCACGCAGAACCGAACGCTTACCTCGAGCGAACGCTCGCCTATGCGGCCAAGGACGCTAAACTCGACCAAAAGGCCCTAAAACACGCCCTTACCGCAAGCAACCTTGCCCCCGACGATACGCAACTACTCCTAGAGAGCGTAGATTTTGAATTTCGTCTGGCGCCGAAAAAAGCCAAAGAGCGTCTTGCTAAGCACCTCAAAGCCTACCCGCAGGACATCCGTGCACGCATTGCTTATGCCAAAGCGCTGGCCCGAACCGGAAAAAAAGACGCCGCACGCAAGGAAATACATCGTACCCTTGCCGCCTCGCCTTCCGATGCCCAGGTTTGGTTCCTGTGCGGACTTACGGCACAGGAAATGCGTGATTTCGATGCAGCCGTTCGTTATTACAACCGATTTATCTCGCTTGTCAGAACCGATGAGGATCATCGGTACATTCCCGACCCGGCTTACGCACAACTCGCTGTCATCGCGCTTTCTCGTAACGAACCGGAGACAGCTTTAGATTGGCTTTCGAAAGTTCAAAAAGGCGACAAATACATTCCGGCACGTTTAAAACAAGTTCAGATTCTTCAGGCCTTAGGTCGCATTGACGAGGCCTGCTCCGTCCTAACTGAAATCCGAACGGATGACGCCTCACGCAAAGCGGAGTTTTTGTTTTATGCCGGGCAACTTCTTTCCGAGGCCAAGCGCCACACTGAGGCGATGCGCTACCTGGACCAAGCCTTGGAGCTTGCGCCGCAAAACACCGATATTTTGTACCGCACGGCGATGGTTGCCGAACAGCTCGGCTGGATAGTTCAGGCGCAAACGCATCTGAAAGCCTTTATCCGACTGCGCCCGAATGACTCGCTCGGATACAACTCGCTCGGCTACATGTGGCTCGAGCACGGCGTGTCGCCGACCCAAGTGCGTCCTTTAATTGAAAAGGCGATGGAACTGTCGGAGGGCAAGGACGGCTCGATTGTCGACTCTTTAGGCTGGCTTTACTACCGAGAGGGAAACCTCACGGAGGCGGAAAAATGGATTCGAAAAGCCCTGGTTCTTTCGCCCGATGAGCCTGAAATCGTCCTGCATCTAGCACAGATTCTGGTCGATCAAAATAACCTGGATCAAGCGCGTCGCGTTTTAAGCACTCTGCTGACCAAAGACCCGAAAAACCGTCAAGCCCGCATGCTTTTAAAGAAGATTTCCCCATGAATAGACTTCGTCGTACTCTGATTTTCTCGTTTGCGGCCGCCCTGGTCGGCTGCACCACGTTCTCGGGACCGCAGGAAACACCTCTTTTACGGCACAAAACCGGAAAGCTTCTGGCTCGAGACTCGTCGGCCCCTTCAAGACGCTTTGCCGCCGGATTTCGACTCGATTCAACAGCGGACGGTCTTAAGTTGGACTTTCTCGGCCCCTTAAACACAACGCTGGCTCGTTTGGAAACCGGCACCACCGGCGCGACTTTTCGACAACCGGGTCATGAGCCTTTAACCGGAGAGAACGCCGAAGCCCTCATGGAAAAGACGCTCGGGTTTTCCGTCCCGCTGACGGCTGTTGTCGATTGGACCGAGGGAAATCCGAACCGCGACCTCCCGTACCACCCGATTGACTCGAATGCTTTCGAGCAACTCGGGTGGACCGTACGCGTTTTAGACCGCGAGGCAAACGGCTCGGCTCGTAAACTTTCTTTCACAAAGGACACTTTGGCGCTTGTCGTTGTACTCGACCCGAGGGCAGGTCAATGACGCCTCGTCTTTTCACGAATCTTGCCGCTCCGGCTAAATTAAATCTATTCCTACACATCGTCGGACGCCGGTCCGACGGTTACCATCTTCTTGAATCGGTTTTCGTTCTGATCGATTTAAAAGACTCCGTGACCGTTGAGCGCCTTGAGAACTCGCAAATCCTGCGCACGGGCGATACGATCGGAGACCCCGAACTAGACCTCTGTGTCAAAGCCGCTCGTCTTCTGGCCCGGGAAACCGATTGCCGGCTCGGGGCACGGATTCATGTCACAAAACACATCCCGGCGGGCGCCGGTCTCGGAGGGGGATCGAGTGATGCGGCCACGACACTGATGGCATTAAATCGCCTCTGGGCTCTTAACCTGCCCCGAGAAAAACTCCTTGACCTCGGAGCCTGCCTCGGGGCCGATGTCCCGTTTTTCCTTTTCGGGCAAAGTGCGCTTGCCGGTGGCATCGGCAATATTCTGACGCCCATACACATTCCCGATGCCTTTGCCGCCGTTCTCATGCCCCCGACGCCGACATCGACGCAAGCGATATACCAAGCCGCCGATTTAAAGCGGGACACAATACCGGTTTCCAAGGAGGCCGTTGAAACCGATATTAAGAAGAACTGGCCGCGCCTTTTCGGGACAAACGACATGCAACCTGTGGCCGTGCGCCTTAACCCGCAAATCGGCCGTGCCCTTGATGCCCTCGGGCCCGAAAGTCGTATGACGGGTTCCGGATCGGCCGTTTTTATTCTCAAAAGCAACCGTGAGTCGGCAAACAAGGCTTTGTTGCAGATTCCGCCCGCTTTTACCGGGTATGTTGCAAAAATTCTCCATTATCATCCCCTGTATCGGGAGTCCGTGGGTTAGAATACGGCGTTTTTCCGTAGGGGTGTCGCCAAGCGGTTAAGGCACCGGATTTTGATTCCGGCATTCGATGGTTCGAATCCATCCTCCCCTGCCAGTAATCCCTGCCGGGTGTTCCGACTCGGATTTTTCGGTGTCGCTGCTACAGGACACGAAAAGAGATAACCCCCTTATTTATCCGTATACCCGACCTCGTGCGACGTATGCGAAAGGTGTCGATCATGTCCGCAATGTGTCCGGATGACGTGAAAATTTTCTCCGGTAATGCCAATCCCAAGCTTGCCCATGCCGTGGCGCAATATCTGAACATTCCGATGGGACGGGCTACTGTCAATCGCTTCGCCGACGGGGAAGTGATGGTGGAAATCAATGAAAACGTTCGCGGTTCGGACGTGTTTATCGTGCAGAGCACCTGCTCGCCGACAAACGACAACCTGATGGAAGTCATGATTATGGTCGATGCCCTGCGCCGCGCTTCCGCGCGTCGCATTACGGCCGTGATGCCCTATTACGGATACGCTCGCCAAGATCGCCGTCCGCGTTCCACACGCGTGGCCATTTCCGCCAAGGTCGTTGCCAACATGCTCCAGAGCGTGGGCGTGAGCCGCGTTCTGACGATGGACCTGCATGCCGACCAGATTCAGGGTTTTTTCGATGTGCCCGTCGATAACATCTATGCTACACCGCTCATGCTCAACGACTTAGTCTCGCGCAACTATCCGGATTTGATGGTCGTCTCGCCCGATGTGGGCGGCGTGGTTCGTGCCCGCGCGATGGCCAAACTCTTAGGGATTGACCTCGCGATTATCGATAAGCGTCGTCCCAAGGCCAACGTTGCAGAAATCATGAACATCATCGGTGATGTCAATGCGCATACCTGCGTCATTACCGATGATATCGTCGATACAGCCGGCACACTTTGTAATGCCGCCGGTGCCTTAAAAGAACGCGGAGCTACACGCGTTTTGGCTTATATTACGCACCCGGTTTTGTCGCGTAACGCCGTTGAAAGAATTTCCAACTCCGCGCTCGATGAGCTCGTCGTCACCGATACGATTCCGCTCAGCCCCGCGGCCCAGGCCTGTCCGAAGATCCGCCAGTTAAGTTGCGCCTCTTTGGTCGGGGAAACCATTTCACGCATCGCGCGTGAAAACTCCGTGAGCGCGCTGTTCACGGAAGGCTAAAGTAAGAAATCGCCTCGGCGCGCGCTGGTCGCGGCCGTTCCGGGACGTTTCTCCTCAAAACATATTTTTCTATTTGGAGTTAAAACTCATGAAAGTCATCGCCAAAACGCGTAAGGTACAGGGAACGAGTGCGAGCCGCCGCCTGCGCCGCGAGAACAAGGTCCCCGGCATTTTGTACGGGAACAATGTCGCCGCAACGCCCATTGAAATCGACCACAAGGAACTGTTCTACGATTTGCAGAAAGAAAAGTTCCACGCTTCGATTTTGACGATGGAACTGGACGGCGCCGATCAGCTCGTCGTTTTGCGTTCCTTCCAGATGCATCCGTACAAGAACCAGTGCATGCACGTGGACTTCCAGCGCATTGATCCGAATTCGGACGTCACGATGCGTGTTCCGTTGCACTTCTTCGGTGAGGAACAGAGTCCGGCCGTCAAGCTTGAAAAAGCCTTCGTCAGCCACATTGTTTCGACCGTGGATTTGACGTGCTTACCCAAGGACCTGCCCGAATTTATCGACGTGGATCTGTCGGCTATGACAACCGGCTTTACGATGCGTGTTGCCGACTTGAAGTTGCCCGAACACGTTAAGGCCGTCAACCCCGATCAGCCCGTGGCTACGGTGACGACAATTGCCGACGACACGCCGGCTGCCGCTGCTGCTGCGACCGATGCCGCTGCGCCTGCTGCCGCCGGTGCGGCTCCTGCTGCTGCCGCAGCCCCTGCGGCCGATGCCGCTCCTGCGGCTGCGCCTGCTAAAGACAGCAAAAAGTAATTGACGGCGTTTCGCACAAAAGGTTCGCCCTCCCTGATCGGTCGGCGGACCTTTTTTAGTCTAATCTATCGGATATGCCTGCCTCCTGCCCTATTAGCCTGATTGTCGGTCTCGGAAATCCCGGGAACGAGTATGTCGGAACCCGTCACAACATGGGTTACGACTTTGTCGACGCCGTTGCCGATAAAACCGGTGCGCGCTTTCGAGCAGATGCCAAGTTTTTCGGTCTTGTGACCAAGGCCGAAACGGACAAGGGCTCGGTCTGGCTTTTAAAACCGACAACCTACATGAACCTTTCGGGCTCAGCCGTTCAAGCCGTGCGTTCGTACTTTAAGCTCAAGCCCGAACAGATTCTTGTCGTTCACGATGAGCTTGATTTGCACCCAGGAACGATGAAAATCAAACTCGGGGGCGGAAACGCCGGGCATAACGGACTAAAGGACATCACTGAAAAGCTCGGTACTCCGAACTTTTGGCGCTTGCGCTTCGGAATCGGTCACCCTCGCGTTTTCTGTCCAGGCATGCAGGTGGCCGACTGGGTTCTCGGGCGCCCGACATCCGAACATCGCCAGGCAATTGACGACTGCATGACAGAGGCCTTAAAGACCTTGGATAATCTTGTTGCCGGGAACATGGACCGCGTGGAACGTGCTGTCATGAAGTTTGCCCATGCCCCCAAGACACACTCCCTTGAGGAAAAGGAGACACAAGCATGACCGTTAAACTTTGCATGAGTGCCTGCCTTGTCGGACAGTGCTGCAGGTACGATGCCCGAACCTATCCGAGTATCGTCGACAAACGCCTTCACTACATGCTCAATGTCGGTCAAGTGGCTGTCTTGTGCCCGGAGTGCTCAGCCGGTCTTGATACCCCGCGCGAAGCCGCTGAAATCGAACCGGGGAAAACAGCCGACGATGTTTTAAACGGAAACGGACGTGTCCTGACAAAGTCCGGCAAAGACGTCACGGCCTTTTATGTCAAAGGCGCCGAAAACTTCGTCGCATTAGCCCGCAAACACGGCGTTAAAGTCGCCGTCCTTAAGTCCAAGAGTCCGAGCTGCGGAATCGATACTGTTTACGACGGCACTCACAGCGGAAAAATCATCGCCGGACAAGGCGTTGCAGCGGCCGCTTTAAGAAAAGCCGGCGTCACACTTTTTGACGAACACCATTTAAGAAAAGCGCTTGATGCGCTGAACGAGTAAGGAAACATATCATGGGACTGAAATGCGCCATCGTGGGTCTACCTAATGTCGGCAAATCCACTATTTTTAATGCCCTCACGAAAGCCGGCATTGCCGCCGAGAACTATCCGTTTTGTACCATCGAACCCAACGTCGGTATTGTGGAAGTCCCCGACAAGCGCTTAAATGCCCTCGCGCAAATCGTGCATCCGGCGCGCATTGTTCCGGCGGCCGTCGAATTTGTCGATATTGCCGGTCTTGTAGCCGGCGCGAGTAAAGGCGAAGGGCTGGGAAACCAGTTTTTGGCCAACATCCGCGAGTGCGATGCCATCGCCCATATCGTGCGGTGTTTTAACGATGACAACATCGTCCACGTTTCCGGAAAGGTCGACCCCGTTAGCGACATCGAAGTTATTAACACGGAATTGGCTCTGGCCGATCTTGCAAGTGTGGAAAAAGCGCTTTCACGTTACCAGAAGCAGGCCCGTCAAGGGGGCGACAAACAAGCCTTGAAACTCGTTCTTGCCCTTGAGAAAGTGCAACCCGTACTCAACGAAGGACGCCCGGCGCGCGCCGCCGCACTGACAAAAGAAGAGCTCGAAGAATTGCGCCCGCTCTTTTTGCTGACACTTAAGCCCGTGATGTATGTGGCCAATGTCGACGATAAAGGCTTTACGAACAATCCGCTCCTAGATGCCGTGCGTGAGTATGCGGCCAAGGAAAATGCTCCCGTTGTCGCCATCTGCGCGAAAACGGAAGCGGACATTGCCGATATGCCCGCCGAAGATAAGGAAATTTTCCTCGCGGATATGGGCATGACCGAAGCCGGATTAGATCGCGTCATCCGCGCCGGTTTTGATCTACTCGGTCTTCAGACGTTCTTTACAGCCGGTCCCAAAGAAGTGCGTGCTTGGACGATTCACAAAGGCGATACCGCTCCCAAGGCAGCCGGCGTCATTCACACGGACTTTGAGCGTGGTTTTATTCGTGCTCAAACCATTTCCTATGACGACTACGTAGCTCTCGGCGGAGAAAAAGGCGCCCAAGAAGCCGGCAAGATGCGCGCGGAAGGAAAAGACTACGTTGTCGCCGACGGCGATGTGATGAACTTCCTATTTAACGTTTAACACGTCCGAAGGCACCTCTGAAAGCCGGCCGACGTTTCGGGCCGGCTTTTTTAAAGCACCAAAAGACCGGTACTGGCCGGAACAATGAGAAAGCCCTGCAGGGCCGAAAGAACGATAAAAAGCACAATCGGCGTTAAATCCAAGCGCCCGATATTCGGAATAAACCGACGTAGCGGCCGCAAGAAAGGCTCCATTAAGGTTGCGAGCAAGGCGTAGTACGGCGAAAACGGATTCGCGACAAAACTCATCACGCAGTAAAAAATCAAACCCCACGTCATCAGATCCGTGGCCCAACGCAACACAAGTGCAATCGGTGCAATCGCAAACGCAAGTCCTGTGGCCGGAAATCCCGTCACCTCGTGCGCAAGCAGCGTGGCCACGACGGCAACGAGCAAGGCACTTACGAAACTGGCCCATTCCCAATTGCCCCTCGGACGAATAATGTAGGAAATCGGATTGACAAGCCAGTCGGTTAGTTTCCAGGCAAAACGCACCATCGGGTCTCTCGGACTGATAGCCAAGGACCAAAGATAGGCTCTTAGAATCAGGACACAACCCAAAATAGACACGACAAGATTTACCAACCAAAAAACAAAACTCATTGTCAACCCTTTTAATCAAACCGATTTAAGCAAGCCGGTGCTCGAGGCTAGCATCGTACACGGCTTTTTCCATACAAGCAGCGGGGCCCGGAAACTTTGGGTTTCCGAATGCGGATTTTCGCCTTTGCAGGTACTGCCAGTCAAAGTAGGGACCCGGATCGGTCTTGCGCCCCGGAGCCACATCACTATGGGCAACGATTGCTTCAATGGCATAGCGACGCGAAAGTGCCTTTAATAAAGCCAAAAGAGCCGCATACTGCTCCTTTTGAAACGGTTCGCTCTCGGAACCTTCAAGCTCAATGCCGACGGAGTAATCGTTGCAATTATCACGCCCCATCAAGGAGCTTACGCCGGCATGCCAAGCTCGATCGTTACACGAAACAAACTGAAAAACTTTTCCGTCCCGCGTAATGAAAAAATGCGAAGAAACGCGCAGACCTGCCAAGTCTGCCAAGCGCGGATCTTTCGTCACATCGAGCGTCCCGAGAAAAAGCTCAACCACATCGCCCGTCGCAAAACATCCGGGCGGCAAACTGATGCAATGAAGGACGACCAGAGTCGGCTTGACTCCGTCCGGTCGTTCGTTAAAGTGGGGAGACACCAGGTGTGTCACTCCCTCGCACCAACCGTCTTTTTTCAGAGAAAAACCCTTGTTACGAGGCATGTTTTCCTCTCGCTTTGGCTCGACACGCTTCCGAACAATACTTCACACCGGCTCCGAGTACGGCCTCGTCCTCCGGGAAGTGCGTTCCGCATACGGGACACTCACACATGTGCACGACAAACGGAATCCTGGAGCGCTTTTTCTTTGTCGGCTTTCGTGCACTGAGCGCCGTCCGAATCAGGGCGTAGAGAATAATGCCTAGCCCGACAAAAAAAAGAATTCGACCCATCGCGAGACCCTACGAGAAAAAGATTTCAATCATAAATCGATACACCAAATACGCAACGGCAAGCGTTCCGGCTCCGGCCCAAAACCAGCAAAGCGCCACGCGTCCTCGCCAATGTAAGAAGTAGCGTCCGGCCAAAAGTACGGCAAAAAAGAGCCAGGAAAGCCACGTTAACACCGTCTTGTGATCGAATCCGATCGCCACATGCCAAACCTCGCTTGCGGTCAGTGCCCCGAAAAGAAGCACACAATTTAAGCATAGGAAGGCACAGACGACAATCCGGAACAAAATCCGCTCCATAGCCATCAAATCGGGCATATTCGAGAGCCATCCGGTATTAACAGACTGGTCCGGATGCTTCATTTTGCGAGAAAAAACAGAAATGAGCACAGCCTGCACGGCGGCATCGACAATAAAGCCATAGGCCGCCAAGGCAAATCCGATATGCGCCTTAAAGGCAAACGTCGGGGCGGTCAAAATCACCGGCGCTGGGAAAAATTCCGGAACAAGGACTGCGGGAGCCGCCAAAAGGAGCACGAATCCCGTCAGAATCGTGACACGCCGAACCGCGCTTTCAACCAAAATGACAAAGACGGCAGCTAAAAGCACACAGGAAAGCGCTAAAGCAAACCCGAAATGCACCTGAAAATCGGAAAAAACAACGCGATAGACAGCAAGGGCGTGCAAAATAAGTGCCAAGAATGCCCCGTAGAGCACCCCGCGCGGCGCTTTGGCTACAGGCGCACGTAACACGGAAAGGATTCGCCATGCGAAAACCGCGTATAAAAACGCCGCCGCCCACGATAAAGAAAACACACCCTGCATTTGAAAAAATCCTTGTTCCGAAATGCTCGTTCAAGCAAGTCGCAACGGGCATTCTTGCCGTACAATGAACCCCGATTTCGAACCGCCCGAAGCCGATATGATTGTAGTCAAACTCTCGGAGAATCGGCGAGACGGCCCACGCAATGCTTTTACCGCTACAAAGACCATGTTTGATACTTTAACAACAAAGTTGGCCCGCATCGTCAAAACCATGCGCGGTCAAGCTCGACTCACCGAAGAAAATACTCGCGACATGCTCCGCGAAGTCCGCTTGGCGCTTTTAGAAGCCGACGTGGCTTTGCCAGTTGTGCGGGAACTTACCGGTCGCATAAAAGCCCGTGCTCTCGGGCAAGAAGTCATCGGAACATTAAATCCCGGGCAAGCCCTTGTCGGCGTTGTCGAAAAAGAACTCACCGATGTCATCGGAGGCGACCTGTCTCGCGATGAGTTAAGTATTCACTTAAATGTTCAGCCGCCGGCCGTTATCCTACTTTCCGGCTTGCAGGGTGCCGGTAAAACGACAACAGCCGGAAAACTCGCGAAGCACTTAAAAGAAACCTTCGGCAAAAAAGTGCTCACCGTATCGGCCGACGTCTACAGGCCCGCTGCCATCGAGCAATTAAAAGCCGTCAGTGCACAGGCCGGAGCGGACTTTTTCCCGAGCGCGGTCGGACAGAGTCCCTTAACGATTGCCGAAGAGGCGCTTGATTACGCCAAGCGGCATTTTTACGACGTCCTTATCGTGGATACGGCCGGGCGTCTGGCCGTTGATGAAGCGATGATGCAGGAAGTCTCGCGCTTGGCGGACTTCTTAAAGCCTGCGGAAAATCTTTTTGTCGTGGACTCCATGCTCGGCCAAGATGCCGTTAACACGGCTCGCGCCTTTAACGAGCGACTCACCTTAACGGGCGTGATTTTGACGAAAACAGACGGCGACAGTCGCGGGGGTGCTGCGCTTTCGGTACGCATGGTCACCGGCAAACCCATCAAATTTGTCGGCACCGGAGAAAAACTCGACGGCTTCGAACCCTTTAATCCCGAGCAGATGGCAGGTCGCATCCTCGGCATGGGCGACATAGTCTCGCTTGTTAAGGATGTGACGAAAAACGTCAACATCGAAGAGGCCAAGAGAATCGCCGAAAAAATGAAATCGGGCAGTCGTTTTGACTTGGAAGATTTCCGAGCCCAGATTTCGCAAGTGAAAAACATGGGCAACTTTTCCAGCCTCGTGGAAAAACTTCCGGCCCAGTTTCAGGAAGCTGCCTCTCGCGTGAATGATGAGGCCGCTTCGCGTTCGATTCGCCACACCGAAGGCATTCTCAATTCGATGACTCCTTTCGAGCGGCGCAATCCAGACATCATCAAAGCCAGTCGCAAGCGTCGAATTGCCGCCGGAGCCGGAGTCTCCGTTCAGGAAGTCAATCGTGTTCTCAAACAATTCGAACAAACACGCGATGTGATGAAGAAAATGAAAAAAGGCGGCCTCGGACGTCTGTTGCGCTCGCTCGGAGGCGGTTTCCCGGGAATGGGAGGAGGACTCCCTCCGGGCATGGGCGGTTTCCCTCGATAAGGACCCCGATCGATGGAACAGAAACCGACCCGACTTGACTATTTTGAGACGCCGGCCGGAAAAACCGATTGTGCTTGGCAGGTCAGCGCTTTTGCGCGTTTTGCCGCGCTTTCGGTTCCCTGTGCTTTGCAATTGGGAGTGCCGACCGTGGCCGCGCTTTCCCAAACCAAGGCTGCTTTGAAAATCCTCGCCTGTGACAGAAATCCGATGCGACACGATGCGGAACACTCTCTTTTACTCTGCGAGGAAACGGCCGTGCCGCTACAGACCGAATCGGTCGATTTGATTCTTTGGCCGCACGGTCTGGATAAGCGACCAGACAACGCGGCGGTTCTCTCGGAAATCAGCCGGCTTCTTGCCCCCGAAGGTCTTCTCGCTGTCACGTTTTTTAACCGTATCGGCGCGTGGAATTTACGTCGAAAGCTTTCCATCGGTCCGACGCTTTTTCCGGATGATTTGTGTCCGTGTACGGTCACCTCAGCCAAGGAGCAACTGACGCGGGCGGGCCTTACGGTCCAAGGAGGAGCCTTCGGTGTATACGGCATCAGCAATAAACCCAGTACGTTTGAAAAAACGGCACTGGAACTAGCCGGTGACAGGTGGTGGCCGGTTCTCGGAAATCTCGTGATTCTTGTCGCGAAAAAGCGCGTTTCTGGCGTAAAACTCATCGGTAAAACGCAATTTGCCAAGCCGAAACTCGCGTTTCCGAACGCCGTGCCGGCCGGCAATACCAACAAAGGATCCCTATGACCGACACCGCGTTACACATTTGGACAGACGGCGCCTGCAAGTACAATCCCGGTCCGGGCGGCTGGGGTGTCTATATGCAATACGGCGACCGTACGCTCGAGCTTTACGGAGGCGAACCACAGACCACGAATAACCGCATGGAACTGACGGCGGCCATACAGGCACTCAAGGCTGTTAAACGCCCCTGCCCGATTGTCTTTCACGTCGATAGTTCCTATGTCAAAGACGGTATCACGCAGTGGATTCACGCCTGGAAAACCAAAAGCTGGAAAAACTCCAAGCGCGAACCCGTGAAAAACGCCGACTTATGGCAAGAACTCGATGCCCTCATCGGTCGCTTTACCGTCACCTGGGTCTGGGTCAAGGGACACAACGGGAATCCGGGCAATGAAAAAGCCGATGAGCTTGCCAACAAAGGCGTTGCCCCCTATTTGGGAAATAACGTATGCGACAAATCAGTTTAGACACGGAAACAACCGGTCGAATGGTTGAAGAGGGCGACCGCATTGTGGAAATCGGTTGCGTGGAACTTGTGGGACGCGCGCTTTCCGACAATCCGAAATATTACTTTCATCTGTACTTGAACCCCGAGCGCGACGTTCCCGAAGAGGTCGTCAAGATTCACGGCCTGACAAACGAGTTTCTCCGAGATAAGCCCCTTTTTGCCGATGTGGCCGCTTCGTTCCTAGACTTTATCAAGGGAGCGGAACTGATTATCCACAACGCCGAATTTGACGTCGGCTTTTTAAATGCGGAATTGCAGCGAGCCGGCAAAGGAAAAGTGACGGACTACTGCTCGAAAATCACCGATACGCTTGCCATCGCCCGAACGGTTTTCCCGGGCTTAAGAAACAATCTGGACATTTTGTGCACCCGGTATGAAATCGACAATTCGTCCCGTACGCTGCATGGGGCCCTCTTGGATGCACAACTTTTGGCCGAAGTGTATTTGGCCATGACGCGTAAACAAGAGTCTCTTTTGGGGACTCTTTCCGGCGAGTCCGATACTCCGGACCCGATTCCGAGTCCGGACGCGTTTCTTGCCGCGCAAGCGACAAGCGAGGAACTTGCCGAGCACGAGGCCTTCTTAGATTGCATCGATAAGAAATGCAAGACCGGCGCCTTGTGGAGAGAGCAAGATGCCCCCGAACCCTCGCCGAACGCGGAAAAGAACGAAACACTTCCGATAAAACCTGCCTGAAATTTCGGGATTTTTTCGGCATAGCGACCTGAAAACCGTTAAACTGACGCTTCTTTGCGCACGTGCGGCAACCCCTGAAACACCGGTTGCCCCATGTTTTTTGTCGTCGGAAAAACTTTCATGATTAAACTCAAACATATCACGCAGCGCTTTAAGACCCCCGAAGGCGGGGATTTTTACGCTTTGCGGGATGTTTCCTTGGATATTCACAGAAAAGAGATTTTCGGCATCATCGGACGGTCCGGTGCCGGCAAATCCACCTTGGTGCGTTGCATTAACTTACTCAATCGCCCGACTCAAGGGGTCGTGACCGTCGACGGCGTGTGTTTGAATTCCCTCAACGAAAGGGATTTGCGCAAGATGCGTCAGCACATTGCCATGATTTTTCAGCACTTTAATATTCTTTCGACGCGGACTGTGTATGAAAACGTGTCTTTCCCGCTTGAGTTAATCGGATTAAAAGGTGCTCAGATTCGACGCAAGGTCGAACCTCTGATCGAGCTTGTGGGGCTGACGGAACATCAACACAAGTACCCGGCGCAACTTTCTGGCGGACAAAAGCAGCGCGTCGGTATCGCCCGAGCCTTGGCAAGCGATCCGAAAGTACTCTTGAGCGATGAGGCCACGAGCGCCTTAGATCCGGAAACAACTGTCACTACATTGGATCTACTTAAAAAGATTAATAAGGAACTCGGGCTGACAATTGTCATGATTACGCACCAAATGGACGTGGTCAAACAAATATGCAACCGCGTGGCCGTGATGGATACCGGAGAAGTGGTCGAAGAAGGAGACGTGCTCGATATCTTTCGCAATCCGCAGCACGAAACCACCCGTAAGATGGTCAGCACCGTCATGTCACAAACCATTCCTCCGTCGATGGTCCAACGCCTTCGTGACGCCTTAAAGGGTAATACCGGCGAGCGCTGCGAACACATCTTGCGACTGACGTTTATCGGAGACGAAGTCGACAGACCCGTTATCAGCGAGGCCTCGCGCCTGTTTAACGTGAACTTGAGCATTTTGCTTGCCAACGTCGATCAGATTCAGGGCAAAAACTTCGGCACGCTCACCGTCATGCTGCAGTGCCCGCAGGAAACGCTGGAAAAGACCGTGCAGTACCTGCGCGAACAGAACGTGACCGTCAAGGAGATTACCGATTATGTCCTCTGAAATGATTTGGATGCTCTTTGACTCGTTTGTCGACACCTGCATCATGGTCGGCATTTCGGGCCTGCTCGGATCCCTTTTCGGCATTCCGCTCGGCGTGTTGCTCTATGCTACGTCCGCCAAAGGCATTGCTCCGATGCCGATTTCCAACCAAGTAATCGGCTGGATTGTCAATGCCGTTCGCTCTACACCCTTTATCATCCTGATGGTCGCCATCATTCCGCTCACGCGGTTTATTGCCGGAACGTCCATCGGAACGGCCGCCGCTATCGTGCCGCTCACGATTGCCGTCACACCCCTGATTGCTCGTCTTGTGGAAACCAGTCTTCGCGAAGTCGATCCGGGTCTGGTGGAAGCAGCTCTTGCGATGGGAGCAACGGATTACCAGATTATCTCCAAAGTGCTTTTACCGGAAGCGTTGCCGGGTATCGTAGCGGGACTGACCATCAGTTTTATTTCGCTGATCAGTGCTTCGGCGATGGCAGGGGCTATCGGCGGCGGCGGCTTAGGCGATATGGGCATTCGGTACGGGTATCAGCGCTTTATGCCCGATGTGATGTGTGCAGTTGTCGTCATTTTGATTGCGTTCGTACAGTCCATTCAGAGTTTAGGTGACTGGATTGTTTTGAAACTAAGACACAAGTGACGAGAAAATCGGGCATAATTGCGAGCCTGTGCGGGCGTAGTTCAATGGCAGAACGAAAGCTTCCCAAGCTTTATACGAGGGTTCGATTCCCTTCGCCCGCTCCACGCATTCGAAAAACGGATCTGATTGGTCCGTTTTTTTTAACGGCATTTTTCCACTATCCATGAAAAAAGAGCTCACAGCTGAACAGATCGAGGAACTCAAAAAACGACACATCCGTAGCTTTGTGATGCGTCGCGGACACATCTCCTCGGCTCAGGAACGCGCCCTGGAGGAACTTTTCCCTCGGTACAGCGTTGCGTACGAAAAGTGTCTTATCCATCCCGAAACGCTTTTTCACCGCACGGCTCCGCTCGTTTTGGAAATCGGTTGCGGTATGGGAGAAACAACGGCCGCGATTGCCAGCGCTCACCCGGAAATCGACTTTCTCGGTTGCGAGGTGTTCGCCGCCGGCGTCGGTGCCTTGTGCCTACGCATCCAGGAGCTTTCGCTTACAAACATCCGGATTGCCAGGCACGATGCGGTCGAAGTGGTTCGCGACATGATTGCCCCGGATTCACTGTCCGGAATCCATATTTTCTTTCCCGATCCCTGGAGAAAAGCGCGGCACCACAAACGCCGCCTGATTCAAGGGCCCTTCGTGCATCTTTTAGCGCAAAAGCTTGCGCCGGGCGGATACTTACACTGCGCCACGGACTGGGAAAACTACGCTGAGCAGATGCTCGAGGTCTTACAAAGCGAACCGCTTTTAACGAATCTGCACGACTCGGATTATTCTCCCGTACAGGCCAATCCCCTGTGCGAACGTCCGAGAACCAAGTTCCAAGCGCGCGGCGAGGGCTTAGGTTACGGAATCTGGGACTTGGTGTTCATGCGTCGCTAATTGATGCTCTCGGCATACGGCAAGCCGAGATTTGCAAGCGTTTGCGCATAAACGATTCGAGCCGCCTCGTTAAAGCAACAGAAAACAACATTACCGGCAAACGGGTGATTCGTCACGGCTCGCACGGCAATCCGGCAGGCCTTTTCAAGCGGAAAGCGATAGACCCCGCAACTGATGCACGGGAAAGCTACAGACGAAAAGCCCTGCTCTTGCGCGAGCGTAAGCGCCGTCTTGTAGCAAGAACCAAGGAGTTCCTCTTCTCCGCTCGCCCCGCCCATCCAAACGGGGCCGACTGTGTGAATCACGTATCGAGCCAACAAATAAAAGCCAGGCGTCAAGCGGCTTTCGCCCGTCGGGCATCCGCCGAGCATGGCGCAATAGCGCCGAAGCTCAGGACCGGCAGCTTTATGAATCGCCCCGTCAACACCCGCTCCTCCCAGGAGTGTGTTGTTAGCCGCATTCACAATCGCATCAACGGCAAGCCTCGTAATGTCGCCGCGGATTACAATCAGTTGCTTTGCCATCGGCGTGCCTTAATCGATACGAACAATGTCGGCCCCGAGACCCTTGAGTTTTTGCTCGATGTGCTCATAGCCGCGATCTAAGTGGTAAATCCGGTCGACAACGGTCTGACCGCGTGCCGCAAGACCTGCAATCACAAGCGAAGCCGAGGCTCTTAAGTCCGTTGCCATCACGTCGGCCCCCTCAAGATGCTCGACGCCGCAAACCACGGCCGTATGACCGTCCACGGTAATGTCGGCGCCCATGCGCTGCAATTCGGGCACGTGCATAAAGCGGTTTTCAAAGATGGTTTCCACAATGCGACCGCTGCCTTCGGCCACGGCATTGACAGCCATAAACTGTGCCTGCATGTCAGTCGGAAATCCCGGATGCGGACTTGTTCGTATATCCACGGCCCGGGGTCGGGCGTCTGCTTTGATGCGAATCCAATCGGTACCGGTTTGAACCGTTGCACCGCAGGCCCTTAATTTATCGATGACGGCATCGAGTGTTGCCGGGACTGCATGCGTGACAAGGACGTCACCGCGAGTGGCGACGGCCGCACACAGGAACGTTCCCGTTTCGATGCGATCGGGAAGCACCGAATACTCGCACCCGTGCAAACTCGGAACACCCTCAATGACGATACGCACCGTTCCTGCGCCTTCGATGTGCGCTCCCATGGCGCTTAAACACCGAGCCAAATCGACAACTTCCGGTTCACGCGCAGCATTTTCAATGACCGTTTTGCCTTCGGCAAGCACAGCCGCCATCATGATGTTTTCCGTTCCCGTGACCGTGACCATGTCGGTCACGACATTACACCCTTGAAGGCGACGCGCCGAAGCGTCGACATAGCCGTGGTCGATGGAAATATCGGCCCCCATCTTTTTTAAGGCCTTGATGTGTTGATCGACGGGGCGCGCTCCGATGGAGCACCCGCCGGGAAGAGAAACCCGTGCCGTCCCGAAGCGCGTGACGAGGGGGCCCAAAACCATAATCGAGGCCCGCATGGTTTTGACTAAATCGTAAGGGGCCTCGGTGCTCGTCACGGCATCGGCCTTAAGGCGTACCGTATCGGCATCAAGGCGCTCAAACGAGACCCCCATACCGGCTAAAAGACGCCCCATCGTTCGAACGTCGGCCAACTCCGGCATGTTGTGCAGAATCACTTCGTCCGAGGTTAAAAGGGAAGCTGCCAAAATCGGTAAGGCGGCGTTTTTCGCACCCGAAACACGGACCTGTCCGACAAGGCGTGATCCGCCGACAATCTTAAGTTTTTGCATACTTAACTATCCGAATACTCGAAAATTCTTCTGTAAAGGGCAATTGTACAAAACCACCTAGTGCTTCCACAGATCGACGAAGTGATGAATCGGTCCGTGCCCCTTGCCGCAATCGAGCGCATCGGAAGAGCCGATGGCTCGAGCCATCCACGCTTGCGTCAGTGTAAACGCCTCTTTGAGGTTTCCCGTGCGGGCAAGCGTCGCGGCCAGATACGAAGACATTGCACAGCCCGTACCATGCGTATTTTTGGTTTTGCGTCGCGTGCTGACTATCTGCGTAACGTCCTTGCCGTCAAAAAGAACATCTCGGCAACACTCGCCTGTTAAATGCCCGCCTTTCACGAGCACGGCACACGTGCCGCCCGAAAGCTCAAATAAGTCTTTTGCGGCCTGAATCATTTGGTCCTCTTGCGTCACGGGGCGACCGAGTAAGACCCCCGCCTCCGGAAGATTGGGCGTTAAGACGCTTGCCCTCGGAAGGAGCTTTGTCTTGAGAGCCTCGATTGCATCGGGCGCTAAAAGTGCATCGCCGCTTTTGGCCACCATCACGGGGTCTAAAACAATCCATCGCGGTTTCCAGTAGCTGAGCCTCTCGGCCACCGCCGCAATGACTTGAGAATCGGCGAGCATACCGATTTTGACGGCATCGATTCGTACGTCGGAAAAAAGCGTATCTATTTGCTGCCGAACAAAGGCTCCGGGAATCGGAAAAACTCCCGTCACGGCGCACGTGTTTTGTGCCGTAAGCGCCGTGACAACGCCGGTACCGTACACTCCGGCTGCACCGAAGCTTTTGATATCAGCTAAAAGACCGGCTCCCCCCGACGGGTCGACTCCGGCAATCGAGACAACATTTTTTATGGCGCTTTTTCCCATAACTGCGCGATTTCTCCCATCATTTTTTCCGTCGCTCCCGTGTAGCGCGAGGCAAACGCCCGCGCTTTTGCCGAGCGCTCTTTTAAGGTTCCGTCATGAAGCCATGTGTCGGCCAGTGCGAGAGCTTCCCGCGGCGTCTTGACGCGTGAGGCCGCCCCGAGACAAATGGCATCCTCGGCGGGCTTTGCAAAATTAAAGGTCGAGGGACCGATAATCACGGGCACCCCCGTTGCGGCCGGCTCGATGAGATTTTGTGATCCGAAATTACCGAAACTACCGCCCATTAAGCAAACATCCCCCAAAGCGCAGTTAAAGCTCATCTCTCCTAACGTATCGGCAAGGACAACACGTATACGACGAGCCGCTTCAAGTAAGTCGGGCGTTGTCGTCTTTCTCGCATATAAAATGTCCCGCTCTTTTAATAGTCCTTCGACCTCGTCAAAGCGTTGCGGATGTCGCGGCACGAGCCAAACCAACGCCTTCGGATCCAGAACATCGAGAGCATCGAGGAATAACGCTTCTTCGCCTTGTCGCGTACTGGCCAGAAGAACAATCGGGCGGGCAATCGCCTCTTTTAAAGCAAAGGCTTTTTTTTCCTGAGCGGCATCGGGACGAATATCAAATTTGACGGACCCGCAAACACGGATATTTCTCGCTCCGAGGCTAATTAGACGCTTTTTATCCGCCTCACTTTGTGCCAATACAAGCGAAAAAGCGGCAAAGGCCGGTTGCATGATGCTCGGGAACCGTGCCGCCTGCCGACGGGATTTTTCCGACTCGCGCGCATTGGCCAACACAACCGGAATCGAGCGCGCCCTGGCCGCTTCCATCAGGTTCGGCCACACTTCCGTTTCCATGATAATGCCCATCTTCGGGCGCGTTTGATCGAAAAACCGAGCTGCGAGTTCCGGCGTGTCGTACGGCAAATAGCACTGCGTGATGCGACCGGGCCAGGCATGCGTCAGCTTCTTTCCGACCTCTCGCCCGGTCGGCGTCATGCACGTTAGGAGAATCTCGCTATCCGGATAACGCTTTAAGAATTGCCCGATCAGACTCCGTGAAGCCAGAGTTTCGCCGACACTGACGGCATGAAACCACAAGCGGGGACGCGATGTCGGTGCCGGAAAGGGACTCAATCCGAATCGCTCGTCCCAGTGCTCAAGGTACTCCGGTTGCTTTTTGGCACGATGCCGCAGATACAACCTGGCTATCGGTAACGCCATGCGTGTCAACACCCGATAAATCCGACTCATCTTATTCCCCCGAAGCCGCACGACGCGGCGCTTCTCGTGCGTCGCGAAGTCTAGCATTGAAGCAACCGAAGGCTTGCTAACGACGACGATTGAGGAAATCGAGCCAATCGCTTCCGGAATCGGGTGCCGGAATGACTTTGACATCCAACCCTTTAAGTGACAAGCGATGAGCCAAGGTAAACGCTCCGGCACACCCGGCCATGTTGGCATCGTTGTCTGCATAGATACGGACGCGTTTTACCGTGCTCGGTAGCTCGGAAACGGCGGTCAAATTCGTCACGCCGAGACTGGCCCAGACGGGAAGAGAAAAGAGTTGCGCACAGGCCAAAGCCGTTTCAACACCTTCGGCCAAACCCAAAATATCCACGGGACGCCCGAAACGCACCAGAGCGCCTTTGATTGGCCCTGGCATCAGTTTCTTAGGACTCGGAACCGGAGCCTTTTTCCCGTCAAATAAATAGGTGCGATGCAAATTGACAACTTGCCCGACCGCATCGGTCACGCGGGCAAGCATCGTCGGGAAAATTCCGAGCGCAGCCCCGGAATCACCCAGATACTCAAGCCCGGCATGGCACCGAAGTTCGAAACCGGCTAACCTCGGATCCAGACCGCGCCCAGCCAGATACGTCCAAACGGCATCGCCCGGAGCAATCGGTCTGGCCTGAGCCCAAAGACGCGTGATTTTCCGCAGTCGCTCACGCTCAGGAGAATCAGTCGGAACTTGCGGACTTTTTTCGGGCGGTTCTGGCGTTTTCGGCACAATGCCGCAAAAGAGTTCGACAAATTCCAGGGCCTGTAGGAAGTTTTCGCCGCGCACCTTCATCAAAAGAGAAAAGCTGTCCCCGCCGCCGCAACCGCGGCAAAAGTACGTCCCGTCCCCGTCCTTATCCAAGAAGGAAAAGCGGTCCGTTCCCCCGCAAGCCGGACAGGGCTTGTTTTTCTTGGCTAAAAGATCTTCCGATACTCCGGCGGCTAAAAGAATTGCCTTCCAACGGCCTCGGGCAAGCGACTTTGCCCAGGAGACCCGCTGCGCAAAAGACGCGTCCTGCATACTGCCTCCTTATCGTTTCTTATGGGAAAGACTACCGATTTTCGGAGAAAAATGCGCGGTTTTTCCCTTGATTTTTTCAGACTTTTACTCCCCTATGCTCTTGCGCGATTCGCATAATTGCCCGAGCGCCTTGTGTCGGCTCCGGTTCCGGTCCCGCACAAAGATTCGGGTCGGACTAAACCGCGTGCGCTTTGTCCTTGAATCCTTGAACCGATTAAACGGGTTCGATTCCATTTATGGGGAGACCCCCATGGCACTTAACCGCATCTGTGTGTTTTACGGGCAAAGGTGCGATCGGCCGTCTTTGCGTTGCTGTAACTCTCAAAACGGCCGCTTTTTTAACACAAATCGTTGTCAGTTCATTCCGAACAACCCGGCACAAAAAGATTATTTCTGTCACTTCTGCGGCAAGCGCTTTACCGGAATTTCGGCGGAGAGAACACCAAATCCATCGTGGCCATGGCCAACACACTGTGTTCGAAAAGTTCGAGCAAGCGCTATGCCCCGCTCGAAGCATAGCTTTGAAATCGCATTGGGAAAACACGTGTTCTTGAAGTTTTCCTGCAAAAAACCGCTGTCATCCCGTTTAAGCGAGTAACGGAACGGTAAAATGACATGTCTTGCAGCGTTTCCCCATAGGTTCTCCGCTGATACGATTCATGGATAAACAACTACTTGCAAAAAAACGTGTTTTAATTGTCGGCGACTCCATGCTCGACAAATACTGGTTCGGCGATGCCAACCGCATCTCTCCGGAGGCTCCCGTTCCCGTTGTGCGCATTGTCCGCTCGGATGAGCGACTCGGCGGAGCGGCCAACGTCGCACTTAACGTCGCGAGTCTCGGTGTTCGCACAACACTCATGGGCGTCGTCGGCAACGACGAAAACGGAGCCAAACTTCAGGAACTTTTAGAAAAAGCCGGCATCACTTCACGCCTGAGTATCGATGCCGACCGAAAAACCATCCTTAAGTTACGCATCGTTGCCCGGCAACAGCAACTCGTTCGAATCGATTTTGAGGACCACCCGTCCAACGAGGTTCTTTCCAGATTTCTGACGGACTTTTCCGAAGTTTTCGGAGACTACGACGTACTGGTCTTATCGGACTACGGCAAAGGCGGTCTCGATTACATTCAGAGCATGATTGCCATGGCGCGCGAAAAAGGGATTCCCGTTCTTGTCGATCCGAAAGGCGATGACTACGATCGGTATGCCGGGGCAACACTCATTACGCCGAACCGCGCAGAATTAGCGCAAGTGACCGGTCAGTGGACAGGCGAAGAAGATTTGGAAAACCGCGCTCAGGCACTACGCGAACGCTTGGGCCTTCAAGCCCTTCTTTTAACACGAAGCGAAGAAGGCATGACTCTATTTACTCAGGACGGGGCACTGACCGTTCCGGCCCAAGCCCGTGAGGTTTTCGATGTCTCAGGCGCCGGCGATACCGTCATTGCCGTCACGGCCGCCATGATTGCCGCCGGCCTGCCGCTTGACCAGACCGTTCAGATTGCCAACCGTGCCGGCGGCATTGTCGTCGGAAAATTGGGCACGGCATCGGTCTCTTACGGCGAACTTTTCGGAGAATAACTATGGCTTATCTTGTTACCGGCGCCGCCGGCTTTATCGGTTGCAACAACGTTCGAGCATTAAACGCCGCCGGAATTACGGACGTCATCGCCGTGGATAATCTCACGCGCTCGGATAAGTTTGTCAATCTGACCACGTGCACAATCAGCGACTATTTCGACAAAGTCGACTTTATTGCCCGAGTGCGTGCCGGTAAGGCTCCGAAACCCGAAGCCATCTTCCATCAGGGAGCGTGTTCGGACACCATGCAAGGCGACGGGCGCTATATGATGGAGAATAACTATCGGTATACGCTCGAGCTTTTCGAGTGGGCACAAACGTTAAAGATTCCGTTTATTTATGCCAGTTCGGCCGCAACCTACGGTCCCGGTCCCGTTTTCATCGAAGACGTGCGCTACGAGCATCCTTTGAACGTTTACGCCTACTCCAAATACCTTTTCGATCAGGTGTTGCGACGTCGGGCCAAGAGTTTGGCGGCACCTGTAATCGGACTGCGGTACTTTAACGTCTACGGACCGCACGAGCAGCACAAGGGGCGTATGGCAAGCGTTGCCTTCCACCAGTACTTTCAGTTTAAAAAGGAAGGAAAAGTGCGTCTTTTCGAGGGCTGCCTCGGGTACGGAAACGGCGGGCAGATGCGCGACTTTGTGTTCGTCGAAGACGTAATTGCCGTTGCCATGCACTTTCTCAATAAACCCGTCAGCGGCATTTATAACTGCGGCACCGGCCGGGCTCAGCCCTTTAACGACGTCGCTTTAAGTGTCGTCAACACCTTGTCTGGGACAAAGAGAACACTGAAAGAGGCCGTTGAGGAAGGTCTCATTGAGTACATCCCCTTCCCTGAGAACCTGAAAGGTAAGTACCAGGCCTACACACAAGCGAATCTTGAAAAGTTGCGCACCGCCGGTTGCGACGTGCGATTTAAGAGCGTTGAAGAAGGTACGGCCAAATACATGCACTACTTGGCACAAACCTGTCCGACAGGCGATAGATAATGGGGTTACGCGGGGTATTCCTCGATCGGGACGGCGTGATTAACATCGATCACGGCTACGTGTATCGCATCGATGACTTTACCCTCATTGACGGAGTTCTTCAGGCGTGCCGCGCTTGGAAAAAACGCGGCTTTGCCCTCGTGATTGTCTCCAATCAATCGGGAATTGCCCGCGGTTTTTTTACACCGGCCGATTTAGCCCGTTTAAACGAGCACCTCAAAACGCTTTTTGACAAGGCAGGGGCCCCGCTGTCGGGCATTTATTGTTGCCCTCACTTAAAAGGTGCCCCCGTTGCCGCCTACAACGTTGCCTGTCACTGCCGCAAACCTGAACCCGGACTCTTTTTGCAAGCCGCTCAAGAGCTTGCCATCGATTTGACCGAAAGCATTGCGTTCGGCGATAAAAATCGGGATTTGGAAGCCGCTCGTCGAGCCGGCGTTCCGACTCGCATTTTGCTCGGCAAGGACGGCCTGATCGAACCAGCCGTCACACCGGATGCGACCGGGACGGCCCGCAATCTTTTACAGGCTACAGAGCGCCTTTTAGCGGGTGCTCTTTAGGCACCCTGTGCGGCGCGACGTTTCCTGAGTAAGAGCGCGATCACAACAACAAGCGCCGCGCCGGCAACGCAGGCGACCGTGTGGTACTCGGCTAGTTGCGGCAGATGCTCCAGCACGACGGAATCGGTGGAAATCATCGATCCGGCAATCCAACCTAAAAGCGCGCCGCCGAACCAAACGATAATCGGGAAGCGATCGAGGAAGGCCAAAACGATTTGGCTTCCGAATACGATAAACGGAATTGAAACCAAAAGGCCGAAAATCACTAAAAGTGTCTGATGGTCATCGTGCGCCTGTTGCGCGGCTGCAGCGATAGCAAGCACGTTATCCAAACTCATAACGAAGTCGGCGATGATAATGGTCTTGACAGCAATATAAAGTTTGGTGCTTGAGGCGATTTTTTCCTCCGCCTTCTCCGCTTCCGGCAAAAGCAACTTAACACCAATCCAAACCAAGAGGGCTCCGCCGGCAACTTTCAAGAACGGCAAATCCAGTAACGCCACGGCACACGTAATGAGAATCACGCGCAGAAGGATGGCTCCGGCCGTGCCGATGACGATGCCTTGCAAACGATGCTTGTGCGGGAGATCTCGGCAAGCCAGTGCAATGACAACGGCGTTATCACCGCCGAGAAGTAAATCAATCAGAATAATTTGCCCGACCGCACCCCAGTGCAGATTCACGAGCAAGTCATACAAATATTCCACAGGAAAAGTGTCCTTAATTCGGGAAAACCCTAAAGCGATTCCGCAGTGTAGCGTTTTTCAAAAAAACACGCTAACCCCGACAGTTCATTCCGAAGTTCTCGGAGCCGCTTCAAGAACTCGACGAATCACGTCATACGGAAAGCCACGGGAAGCGAGAAAGCGAATCTGACGCGACCGCTCTTTATCGGTGTCGGGCGCCGCGTGAAAGCGTTTACACCAAGCTTCAAGAGCCCGGCCGTATTCGTCTTCCTGCTCACAAAGGACTTTGCGAGCGATTTCCGAGGCCACTCCGGCTTGACGCAACTCCAGGGCAAGACGAGCATTGCCGTAGCGTTTGGAGCGAGCCCGGCAAAGGGCCTGGGCAAAGCGTTCATCATTTAGGTATCCCTTAGACTCAAGCATATCGAGCGCCTGATCGACATCGTCGGGCGTTTGAGACACACCGTCAATGCGTTCGATAAGACGCTCGCGTAACTGACGTCTGGAATACTCTCGACGCGATAAAAATGCGACAGCTTGCGACAAAAGCGACCGGGGCTTTCCGGTCGCTTTGCTCGGGCAATCAGATGTCATACTCATCGGCGACCGGCGCCTTTTCCTTGGACTGGACGACCGAGACCGGAGCAGCTTCCCCGGGCGTCAGGCTCGTCGGCTTAGCGCGCATCCCGCGCAAAGAGCGAATCTTGTTTTCGATCTCAGATGCGACATCAGGGTGGCTCTTTAAATACTCGCGGGCATTGTCGCGCCCCTGTCCGATGCGCTCGCCCTCGTAGCTATACCAAGCGCCGCTCTTTTCGATAACATTCAAGTCGGCACCCATATCAAGCATTTCGCCTTCCCGAGAGATCCCTTCGCCGTAAAGGATATCGAACGTAGCTTCCTTAAACGGAGGTGCGACTTTGTTTTTGACAACCTTCACGCGTGTTTCCGATCCGTAAATCTCATCCCCGCGTTTAAGAGTCTGCTTGCGGCGAATATCGATACGTACGGAACTATAAAACTTCAGGGCATTGCCGCCGGTCGTCACTTCCGGATTGCCGTATGCAATACCGATCTTCATACGAATCTGGTTAATGAAAATCACCAGAGTCTTGGTTTTCGTAATCGAGGCCGTGAGTTTGCGAAGCGCCTGGCTCATCAGGCGCGCCTGCAATCCGGGAAGGGCATCGCCCATGTCGCCTTCGATTTCACTACGCGGTGTTAAGGCGGCGACCGAATCGATGACAACCAGATCAACCGAACCGGAACGCACCAGCGCGTCGGTAATTTCCAGAGCCTGTTCGCCCGTATCCGGCTGCGAAAGGAGTAAATCATCGAGCTTGACGCCGAGCTTTTGCGCATACTGCACATCCAAGGCGTGCTCAGCATCGATAAAGGCACAGGTTCCGCCCATTTTCTGCATTTCGGCGATGACCTGAAGCGTCAACGTGGTCTTACCGGAGCTTTCCGGTCCGAAGATTTCCACAACACGACCGCGAGGCAATCCGCCGACGCCGAGAGCCAAATCCAGACCGAGTGATCCCGTGCTGACAACTTCCACGTTATCGACATGGTCCGAATCGCTCATGCGCATGATTGAACCCTTACCGAACTCTTTTTCAATATAGGCCAAGGCCGCGGCAAGCGCCTTTTTCCGTTCACTCTGATCACTGACGCGTTCAACACGCACCGAATCAACCCGCTTCTTATCGGCTGCCATGATGCAGTCTCCTTACAAATAGATTTTAACTATTAACCAATCATCGACGACCTGGAACCGTTATTGCTAGATCACTCATTTATCCTCAAAAGCTCTCGGCAATGTGAATGAGGCTTTAAATCAGATTAAGCAAGTTCTCAGCCGCCTTTTCATGTTTTCATTATGCCCTGTTTTTTAAACTTTACACGGTTTGATGTTGTCAAATGTATTGGTGTTTTCCCTAACATCGGAGACAAAACGACATAAAGACGATTAATTTGTTCTCCATCAGTCCGTCGTCCTCCCGCAATCAGCGAAAACGCACTAAGGCACGTTCCCGGTCCCTCTTGCCGACTTGTTATGTTTCGCTTGTTGCGCTTGTTGCAACACAAACACCGTCCGTACCACCAGGCTCGAAACGAACCTTGACATCCCCGTGAAATTCGTGTTTAATTCGCCATCTCGGTTGACTGTTCCTCTGCGAACTTGGGCAGACCGCTTGGTTTAAGGGGGTCGTTAGCTCAGTCGGTAGAGCAGCGGACTTTTAATCCGTTGGTCGTGAGTTCGAATCTCGCACGACCCACCAATGGGTCAGCCAACATCGAGAACGGGAGCGTAGCTCAGTTGGTAGAGCAGCGGACTCTTAATCCGTCGGTCCAGAGTTCGAGTCTCTGCGCTCCCACCAAATATCCGAAACACTGTAGGCACTGTCCTGCAGTGTTTTTTTTGGGCTCGACCTACCGATTTCGGCAACTTTCCGAGAAAAACAATCCCGAATCGTGTCCGTCTTGCTATATTGGCGGTGTGGACCTTGTAAGACTTTTGCCTTAGAGACCGTCTTTCTTATAGCCAGTTTCATTGTTCGCCTTTCTTTATCGATTTCAGGATACCGTCATGACAATTTCCGTTCCCCCTCTTGAGAAAAACGTACAAGACGCATTCGCAGCATTAAAAGCCTCCGATACCGTCAAAAAAGCCCTGGACCTTGCCCGTGCGGAAGTTGATCACGCTCTGAAGGAACAAGTCGAACTCTGTGAAATTCCAGCCCCGACATTTGACGAAGGAAAGCGCGCCGCCGCCCTCGTCGAACGCTTTAAGGCCTATGGGCTCAAAGACGTCGCCATCGATGAAATCGGTAATGTCATCGGTCGGCGTCCGGGTAAAGGAAAGGGCCCGGTCCTTGTTTTGGCCTCTCATATGGATACGGTTTTCCCGGCCGATACCGACGTCACCGTCAAGATTGAAGGTACGCGTTACACAGCCCCGGGCATCGGGGACAACTGTTCGGGTCTGCGCGCTATCTTGCAGGTTTTACGTTGCTTTAACACACTGAACATTCAGACCGAAGGCGACATTTGGTTTGTCGGAACCGTCGGGGAAGAAGGAAACGGCGACATTCGCGGTTCCAAGTACCTGTGCGCCCACTACCCGATTGACGGCTTTATTGCCGTAGACGGAACAAACATCAACCGTGTTTTGAAGGGAGCCACGGGCTCTCACCGTTGGCTTTTGTCCGTTGACGGTCCCGGCGGACACTCATTCTTGCGTTTCGGAAAGAATCCGAGCGCGATTCACGCTGTCTGCATCGCCGGCGCCCGCGTCGCCCATATCAAAGTTCCGGAGTCCCCGAAGACAACCTTTACCATCGGAACGATTTCCGGCGGAACGACGGTCAATGCCATTGCCGCCCACTGCGAAGTCCAGGTGGATATGCGAAGCGTTGACAACAAGGAACTGTTAAAACTCGAATCGGCCATCCTAACGGCCTTTGAAGATGCTGTTGAGGAGGAAAATGCGATTTGGGACGTCACAGACGAAGCTTTAAAACTTAAGCTTACCAAGACCCAAATCGGCATGCGTCCGGCCGGAATGCGCCCCGATACATGTCCTGTTTTGCAGTGCTCACGTGCCGCACAAGAGGTTTTAGGTATCGAATTAACCCAATACGATATGGCATCGACCGATGCCAATGCTCCGATGAGTTGCGATATTCCGGCAACGTGCCTCGGCTCGGGCGGCAAAGACGTCGGAGAGCACTCGCTCAAAGAGTACTTTGAGGCCATCGATACGCATTTGGGGCCCCAGCTTGTGTTCTTAGCAGCGGCAGCCCTTGTCGGTATTGAAGGAAATGCTCCGCTTCTGCCCGTTCGTAAGAAGGCCTAAGCACTTTCGGACGAAAATCGGTAGCATTGACCCGACAGAGTTTCTGTCGGGTCTTTTTTTATGTCCTTACACCCAGTCAATCGAAATCCGAACTTTTTATTTCGTCGCGCGAAGCTTTCCCCGACTTTTTCACCTCAAAAAAGCAAAACCCTTAAGGCACAAGGCTCCGAGGAAAAAAACTGCATTTCTATGTCGCAAAAAGTTTCCAGACTGTATCACCTAAAAAGTGATAAAACCCTTGATGTACAAGGGGGTTTAGGTTAAAAATTTTTCATTTAGCGTGATATGAAACGCTCTTAATCGACGGGCGTCTTTGAGGTTGCAACCCAAAAAACCGACCTTCCCGCATCGAGAAGATCGGTTTTAAACGACCTGGCAATCCGATTATTTAGCAATCGGCTTGATGGTCTTCCAGAACAATCCGACAATGGCTCCGGCCACGGCAAAGGAAATCCAACCTAAACCGGAGGCATACAGCGGCACCGTCTCATGCAGGAAAGAACCGAGGCCTCCGAGAGAAACATTCGCCGTCTCAAGACCGCTGATTAAAGCCATGATGAAGGTAAAGGCCATCGTGCAGACATACACGCACTGACGTCCGTCAAACCAGTTATGCATGAAAGCTAATGCCATTAAGGCCATGCACAGCGGGTAAATGAACATCAGAACCGGAATCGTCGAGACGATGATGGTCTTTAATCCGAACAGGCCGATTAAGTACGACACAACGCAGAAGAGGGCCGCCCAAGTCACGTAGGACAATTTCCCCGTTAACTTCTGAAAATAGGCAGCGCAGCACGTAACAAGTCCGACAGCCGTCGTCAGGCAGGCAAGGAGCACGATGGCGGCAAGCAGCAGGGCACCGGAATTTCCGAAGAGCACCTTGGCACTTTCGGCCAGAACCGGAGCTCCGGTTTCCTGCATGCCAATAGCCGTGACACTCTCGGCGCCGATTTTAGCCACAAAGATATAGATAACGGCAAGAAGGAAGCCGGCTAACAAACCGCTCTTGTAAACCTGCTTGACCACAGCACCCTTTTCGACAACACCCGACTCTTTAACCGCCGAAATCACGAGCACGGCGAAAATCAGGGACGCGATGGCATCAAGGGTGTTGTAGCCGTCCAAGACACCCTGAATAGTCGCAATCGTCGGAGTAGCATAGGCCTTGGAAGCCGCCTGGGGTTCGCCCATCGGGACCACGAAGGACTGCAGAATAAACAGACCGAGAGTCAAAACAAGGGCAGGCGTCAGTAACTTGCCGACGCGGTCCACGAGTTTAGACGGAGTGGCCGAGAGCCAGAACGTGATGACAAAGAAGATAGCCAGGAAAATCGGCAAAGCGATTTCAGAGCTCCCTTCGAGCAGGAAGGGGCGCACGGCGATTTCGAACGAAACCGTTCCCGTACGCGGAACAGCAAAGCACGGTCCGATGGCCATGTAACTGATAATCGTGTAAAAGAGACCGTACAAGGGGTGAACGCGGCTCGCAAGCTCCTGCAGACTGCGGCAACCCGAATAGCCCATCGCCATGACACCCAATACCGGCAAGCCTACGCCCGTAATGCAGAAGCCCAAAAGGGCCCACCATGTATTCACGCCGGCACTTTGCCCCATCGCTGCGGGGAAAATCAAGTTACCAGCGCCGAAAAAGAGTGCAAAGAGCATCAGTCCGATGGCTATATAACGATTTCCATTACTTTTTGTTGACATGTGTTTATTACCAGAAAAACCACCCCTACTTAATTCCTCCGGGGGCGTAAAAGAGAAAAACCCGGCAAAAGCGCCTTAGAAAACAAGAGACTCCGACGGGAGCCCCTCATTTGTAATCAATTGTATTCCCGAATCCAAGGCACAATTGTCTTATCGGAATTGACAGATATCAAATAATCCCTTGCTAAGGGTACAAAAAAACGCTTCCCTGCGCACAAGGAAGCGGTCTGAAAATCTGGTGGCGCATCACGGACTCGAACCGCGGACACAAGGATTATGATTCCTCTGCTCTAACCGACTGAGCTAATGCGCCAAGGAGCACGGATTATTTCAAAGCACACCGTGTTTGTCAATTTTCACGCACGATTATTCTGTCAAATAGGCTCCTGACCCCATACAAAACAAGGAGTGCTTCAAGCGATGACGGCACGTGCACAATCTGCAATGTCAGACCTTTCTCCTTGGCATAGCGCTCCCAGGAAAGTAGAACCGATACGGCAGAAGAATCCGCACGTGTGACAGCGGAAAGATCTATGCTCGTATCGCCTGAATCCATCGCCGCAATACCTTCTTTTTTAAGGGTTGCGACGTTAGCAAGCGTCATGTTTTTTTCAAAAAGCCGCATTCCCTAGGCTCCCGCGTTTTTCTTTTCCAACTCGGCAATCAATCCCTCGATACCCGAAGAATTGACAATCCCGGCAAATTGATTGCGGTAGTTGTCCACTAGCCAAATGCCTTCGACGTTTACGTCGACGATGTACCAAAGTCCTTTGACTTTCTTGAGCCGGTAATCGAGATGAATATCCGGCTTTCCTGCCTCAACGAGCACCGTGCGTACGAGAGCATCTTTGTCTGTGGGTTTTAAACGGCTCGGAGCGAGTTCGGCCTTTTGATTTTTAACAGCCGAAAGCGCTCCGGAGTAAACGCGAATCAACTGCTCACGGAATAAATCCTGCAATTTCGTTCTTTGCTCGGGTGTTGCGCTACGCCATTTCGGTCCGATGCACATGCGCGTCATGCGCAAAAAATCCACAGTCGGCATCACAATATCGTTCACAAAAACATGAACGCGACCGGAGTCACCCGCTGCCAACTTGGCATCACCGCGAATCAAATCGAGGACTTGATTGCTAATTGACAGAATCCATTGATTCGGATCGCCGGATTGATCTTGGGAAAAAGCCGACATCGGACCGAAAACCAAAAGCCCGGCTGCGGCCGTCAACAAACTTCTGCGACTTAGTAACATCACATTTCCTCCGAATCCTCATCTTCAAACTCGTCGACGGCAAACGATTCGTTTTCATCGCTGGCCCCGACGGCTTTACGTCGATTCCCCAAATACGCCTCGCGCGTCATCACGTAGGGGTCAACGGAAGCTTTGACCGTATCGGTCAGGGGCAAAAGGCCCGTGCGAACGTCAACGGTCCGCAATCCCGAAGCTCCCCACCGAATCCAAGCATGATTGACATAAGTGACCGGATGCGCGGCCAAATCCACGGCAAGCGAAGGCGCGTCACGCACGCTCGAAGGTCCGAAAAACGGCAGCACTAAATAGGGGCCCGAAGGAACCCCCCACACACCGAGTGTTGTTCCGAACCCTTGCTCGCGCTGTGCTACGCCGGCAACCGATCCGGCCACATCGAAAATACCGCCCAAGCCGAAAACCGTATTCACAATCAACCGGTATAGCGATGCTACGGCACCGTCAAGATTTCCCTGTAGCGCATTGTTCAAGAAATTTTTCGGTTCGCTGAGATTGGAAAACACGTTGGAGACACCCTCACGCACCGGGTTGGGAACAACCGCACGATACCCGCGTGCCACAGGTTCCATCACATACTCATCAAGTGTGTCGTTAAAAGTTGTCGTGTTACGATTGAATTTTTCCCACGGGTCGTCCGGATTCTCCCCGGCCCCGAGCGGAATTTGAGCGCATCCGGAAAGGAAAGCCGCCGCACAAAGCACGAGGGTTTTGCTACGTTGTTTTGTCATAGTTATTTGTCCAATCCGCCCTTTTCAGCCGATTGATACAAGAACTGTCCGATGAGGTTTTCAAGGACAACGGCTGACTGCGTGCGTTCGGCAACCGAGCCGTCTTTCCAGTTTTCATCCTCACCGCCGACCGAAATGCCGATATACTGCTCGCCGAGTAGCCCCGACGTCAATATCTTAAGTGAGCTATCCACAGGAAACACATAACGGCTATCTAGGGAAACCTCGACCTTAGCTTGGAACTTTTCCTGATCGAATGTCACGGATTTGACGCGACCGACGACAACACCGGCGCTCTTGACGGAAGCACGAGGCTTTAAGCCGCCGATATTGTCAAAATGCGCCGTCACCGTATACGTGTGCGCATTCATATTCAGATTGCCTAAATTAGCCGCCTGAAGCGCGGAAAACACGAATGCCGCAAAACCGAGCACAATAAACAGACCGACCATCAATTCTAAATTTAACCGTTTCATGGAAAACGCCTCAAACAACCGTAAACATGAACGCCGTCATGATGAAATCCAAACCTAAAACCAACAGGGAACTCACGACAACCGTACGCGTTGTCGCACGCGAAACGCCGTCGGGTGTCGGGCGGGCGCTATAGCCCTGGAAAAGTGCGACAAGACCGACGGCAATACCGAAAACAACGGTCTTGAACATCCCGTTCAGAATATCGTGGAAAACATCCACGCCACCTTGCATCTGCGACCAAAAAGCCCCGTCATCGCACCCGATTAAAACAACACCGACAACCCAAGCGCCGAAAATACCGATAGCCGAAAAAATGATGGCCAAAATCGGCATGGAAATCACCGACCCGACAAAGCGCGGAACAATGATGCGCCGCATAGGGTCAACGCCCATCATTTCCATCGCTGCAAGTTGCTCCCCGGCTCGCATCAAGCCGATTTCCGCCGTCAGCGACGTCCCGGCGCGTCCGGCAAATAAAAGAGCCGTGACAACCGGACCCAACTCGCGCATCAGCGACAAAGCCACGACAACGCCCAATGCCTGCTCGCTTCCGAACTGCACCAGCGTCACATAGCCTTGTAAACCGAGCACGAATCCGACAAACAAACCGGAGACGGAAATAATAATCAGCGAGTAATTGCCGATGAAATGAATCTGCTGAGCAATCAAAAAGAAGCGCCGTAGTGACGCCGGAACAAGACGCAATACATGCCAGGAAAAAAGCCCGAATTCACCGATAGACCGCGTTTGCTTAATCGCCACGCAGCCGATTGCGCTTAAAAAAGAAAGCACCGCGTCAATCATGGCTTGTTCCCAAAAAATCATCCTGAATCGGAACGGCCGAGTAATGAAACCGCACGGGACCGTCGGGTGTTGCCTTCAAGAACTGCCGCACAAAGGGATCTTCGGAGCGACCGAGTTCTTCGGGAGTTCCTTCGCCGGCAACTCTCCCTTCGTTAATCATATAAACGTAATCGGCAATTGCAAAGGTTTCGGCTACATCATGCGTCACGATAATCGCCGTTGCCCCGAGCGCATCGGTCAAACGCCGAATCAGGCGTGACGTGACGGACATGGAAATCGGATCGAGACCGGCAAAGGGCTCGTCGTACATAATGAGCTGAGGATCAAGAGCAATGGTCCTTGCCAGCGCGACACGCCGAGCCATACCGCCGGAAATTTCCGCAGGCATCAGGTGCGCCGTTCCGCGCAGCCCGACGGCGTTTAATTTCAAAAGCACCAAATCTCGGATGGTTTCCTCATCCAAATTCGTTCTTTCCCGAAGCGGAAACGCCACATTCTCAAAGACGGATAAATCCGTAAACAGAGCCCCAAACTGAAAGAGCATTCCCATACGTTCGCGCATGGCATATAGCGACATTTCGTTTAAGGGGTCAACGGGATTCCCGTCAAACACAATGCGCCCGGACCAAGGAACAAGCAACCCTCCGATTAATTTCAGAAGCGTTGTTTTTCCCATACCGGAGCCGCCCATGATGGCCACGACCTTACCTCGGCCGAAACGCATGGTCACCTGATTTAGTATGACCCGCTTTTCGTACCCGAACGTAACGTCGTCAATGAGCAAAAAAGAATCGTCAATCGCCATTGCTACACAAACTGAATTAAGGTTCAGGTCATCTTATCATAGGAGTCCGTCAAGCTAAATGCTTTGCCTGTCTAAGCAAGTCCGACGGGGGCAAATCGCACACAACGCGCAATCCCGAGCTCTTTAAGGCGAGCATCGTCCGAGGGCACGGTCACAAAGCAAGAGGCCACGTTTTCCGGGCACTCGATGGCTCGCCGAACCGTCAAATCCACGAAAACCCACTCTGTTGCTGCAACACAACAGAGCTTGCCGTGGTTCTTCATCGCATAGCGACGGAAGCTACGCCCGTACTGATAACTCTGAATCCACGTGTAAATCTCAATAGTGTCTTTCAAAACACACGGTCTTAAATACTCAATCCAGTGCTCGCGAGCCATCCAAGCCGCTCCGAGTTTTAAATAGTCCTGAGTCGTCCAGCCGTTTTGGGCGGAAGCGGTCGTTGCCGCTTCCTCAACCCATCTGAGGTAAACACGGTTATTGACGTGATTGAGAACGTCGATGTCTTGAGGTCCTACCTGAACTTCGTATCGAACAATGTCAATTGTCATGATGGATTTACTTTTTTATTTTGTCTGAGCTAAAGGATCTGCAATTCCGAGTTTGGCCGAAAGGGCTGCACTGGTTTCCGCACAGAGCACGTGTCGATTTGTCGCCGTCAGCGTCGGCAAGATATGAACCGTGACCGATAAGCCTTGCGTGCACAGAATCGCCCACAAGCGCGTAAAGAGCGGCTCGTGTCCGGTCCATGCCGCAATACTGGTAGGAACACCGTCTTTTTTATATTGAATCAAAAGAGGAACCGTAAGAGCTCCGGTGACGGCTGCCGCTTCAAAAAGATTGGAATGCAACTTTAAAAGTCCTTGACCGTTTGACGTTGTACCTTCCGGAAATACCAAAACATTTCGCCCCTGTCTTAACGCCGCTTCCATCGATTCGGCGATCCCGATCAGAGCACGCTTGTTACTGCGGTCGATATAAATCGTCCCGACAGCACTGGCAATGCTCCCCAAAACGGGCCAATGCCCGATTTCTGCTTTTGCCACAAATCCGGCCGGTAAAATCGCATCGATGACAAAGGGATCTAAAAACGTCACGTGGTTGGACACAAGAAGGCGCCCCAAAGAATCGGGCGTAATGCCCGAATCGAAGGCCTCGGGACAGTTAAGCGTCCCCTCGTGCTCAATACGAATTCCGATCATGCGCGGCAAGCGTCCGGCCCAGACGCGAATAATGCGCCCGCGTTTAACGAGGTCTGCTCCGGGCAAAACAAATGCCACCGTCCACAAACACCCGATGATGTAAAGGCCGATTTTGATTAACCGATAAATACCGAGTAAAAAATTCATTTCCCTTTATCCCGTCCGACTTCATTTTTCGGGCATCCTTCATCGAACCACTGTTGCAAAATGGTCGCCGCCGATTTGTCATCGATTTTCTCACCCTCTTTTTCCAAAAGGATAGACGAGTACCGCTCATCGACGCCGTAGACGGCAAGTCCGGTTCGTCCGGCCAGTTGCCGAGCAAACCGCAAGGCCTCTTGCGTCACTTCATGAGGATTTCCGTCCGGATGGCGCGGAATGCCGATGACAAGACAATCCGGCCTCCAATCGTTGATTTGTTTGTTAATTTCGCTCCACCTGGACGCCTTCGTTTGGGCATTGACGATGCAAAGAGGCCTCGCTCCGGCCGTCAGAATATTGCCGAGTGCGACCCCGATGCGAACTCGACCGTAATCGAATCCGAGAATAATCCCTGTCTGCTGCATTTGCATGGCGCCTTGACCCGAAGGGGCAATTTTACCGAACCGAGGCTTTTCTGTTATCACGCATGACCGATTTCATCGGAAACCAGAACGTGTTCGTCTCCGAGCGACTCATTGCCGACCAAGGCAAGCGCAGCCTCGTAGCGTTGTGAACACGGTACATCAAAAACGATACGGGACGAGGATTGGGCATGAAACCACGCGCCGTCTCGAATTTCCGCTTCCAGTTGCCCGGCATCCCACATCGCGCAACCCAAAACCGGATAGATTTTGTCCGGCCCTTTTCCTTCGGCAGCGGCACGCAAAATATCATCCGAGACCGTCATGGCAATGCCGGTTTTCGGGTTTTCAAAATCCGTTCGGAGCCATTTACCCTGCACCGTGTGCAAAACAAACGCCATCATCGGATGCACGGGTCCGCCCCACCCGAAGGCGATGTCCTGCCTGGGAGGCGGACACTCCAGTTGCTCACAAGCTTCGGAAAGTGAAAACTCCCCTTCCTTATTGAGCACAAGACCGAAAGAACCCTCTGCTCGGTTTTCAAGCAAAAGAATGACCGTCTTAGCAAAACGCTCGTCGATCATCACGGGCGAGGCAATGAGAAAACTGTTTTTAAGTTCATTTGGCATAGGCGTATGCTATCGCATTATTTTGTCTGTGACGCAAAGGAAATTTTATGGTTCAAGACGTTTTGGGGAAACTCTGTGCCCTCTTTGACTCCGGAGCAGCCAAATACCGTGTTGTTCACCACCCGGCTTGCGAACGCTCGAGTCAGTCGGTCTCCGAAGTGCGCGGCACGGAACTCGGACAGGGCGCCAAAGCCCTAGTGTGTCTCGTTAAGGGAAACGGCGTCAAGCAGTATGTCCTCGCCGTGTTACCGGCCGACTGCCAGGCTGATCTAGGGAAACTTGCTGCGGCCTTAGGCGGTCGCCGTGCCGGCCTTTGCAGTGCCGAGGAAGTCATGGGCCTGACCGGGTGCATTTTCGGAGCCGTTCCGCCCGTTTCATTTCATGAAAACCTTCTGGGCATTGCCGACCCGACACTTTTTACGCGTTACAAGGAATTAGCGTTTAATGCCGGCTCTCGCGACACCTCGATTATCATCGACACCCAAGACTTTCACCGAATCGTGCATCCGCGTGAAATCGACTTTATAAGAAAATGATGCCCCGGCGGAAACCCGAGCCGTCCCGGTCCGAGTTTTCGCCTAAAAACACCAGGGAAAAAACCGGTCTCGGTCCTTCCAAGGGTCGGGCGTGACATCCATACTGCGGACGATGCCGTTTTTATCAAACTGCGGCCACACGGCCATGTCAAAATTTCCGCCGTCTTTATAGCGATACATCCAAGCGTGTTCTCCGACAAGTCGGAACTCGTACTTTTCCGCACACGGTCCCCATAGGGCCCAAACATCGGCCTCGGTGGACTGACCGATTTTCACGAGCGGGAAATACTTTTCCTGCAAACCCTGCTCCCGAGAAACCATCTTTTGGTTCTGATCGAAGAAAAGCCACCAGACTTGTTGTCCGAACGGTTGCGACGAGTATGTCCAGCGCACCGTTCCGTTCGGCATCGGTGTCACGGCATCGGGCTTACCTAATTGATTTTGAACGACCTCTTGCGATTGACCGAGATCAATGAGTTGCGGATGCGAGCAAGCCGTTAAAACCACAGCACAAATCAGGGCTACAAATAGGCGGACTTTTCCTTGGAACATTTTTACTTCTCCTTGAGCCGACAAGGCTATTTTACCGACTCCGAATTCGTTATTTTTCTTTTCGCCTCATACAGATTAGGGGTAAACTTCGGCCGGGAATTTTTGTATTTTGCGTGTCTTCTTTGCGAAGACGAGGTTTTTGCGGCCCCTACTTTTGCATGCCGCACCGTAAGGAGTACCTATGCGTACGAACTATTGTGGCCTGATTGATGAGAGGTACATCGGCCAAACTGTCACCCTGTACGGGTGGGCTCATCGCCGCCGTGATCACGGCGGTGTAATTTTTATCGACCTGCGTGACCGTGAAGGTATTTTGCAAGTGGTTTGTGATCCGGACTGCCCGGACGTTTTCGCCACAGCCGAAAAGATTCGCAATGAGTATTGCTTAAAGTTGAGCGGCATCGTGCGTGCGCGCCCGGAAGGAACGAAAAACAAAGCCCTGATTTCCGGCGGTGTCGAGGTTTTATGCAAGAGCCTCGAGATTCTCAACCCGTCTCTTACGCCTCCGTTCCAACTCGATGACGATACCGTGAGCGAAACGGCCCGGCTTACCTATCGCGTTCTGGATTTGCGTCGCCCGCAGATGCAGCACAATTTGAAGTTGCGCTTTAAGGTCACACAAGCCGTGCGCCGCTTTCTGGACGAAGAGGGCTTTATCGATATTGAAACACCGGTTTTAACCAAGTCCACCCCGGAAGGCGCTCGCGATTATCTGGTTCCGTCGCGTGTTCAAGACGGCATGTTCTTTGCTCTGCCGCAATCGCCGCAGTTATTTAAGCAACTTTTGATGGTGGCCGGCTTTGACCGTTACTATCAGATTGTCAAGTGCTTCCGCGACGAAGACCTCCGTGCCGATCGTCAACCGGAATTCACACAAATCGATTGCGAAACGAGTTTTCTCGATGAAAAACAAATTCGAGAACTGTTCGAGAGACTGATTCGAACAGTTTTCAAGAAGGTTTTAAACGTTGATCTGGTTCCCGAAGGCGAGCGCTTCCGCGTCATGGAATACACCGAAGCAATGTCGCGTTTCGGATCCGACAAGCCCGACTTGCGCGTCAAGCTCGAGCTCAAAGAAGTGACCGATATCGTCAAGGATTCGACCTTTAAGGTCTTTAGTTCCGTCACACAACTGCATAACGGGAAAGTCGTTGTCTTGCGCGTGCCCGGTGCTTGCTCCATGCCACGCTCGGAAATCGACGGCTACACGGAATTCGTCAAGATTTACGGCGCCAAGGGGCTGGCCTACATCAAGGTCAATGACAAGGCCAAGGGGCGCGACGGTCTGCAAAGCCCGATTGTTAAGAACCTTTCCGATGACATCCTTGCCAAACTCTTGGAAGTGACCGGAGCCCAAAACGACGATATCCTCTTTTTCGGCGCCGACAAGGCCAAGGTTGTTTACGACAGTCTCGGAGCCTTGCGTCTTAAGATTGGTCTCGGAGAATTCGGGCGCAAGAACAAATTGTTTGAAGAGGGATGGAAGCCCTTGTGGATTGTCGACTTCCCGATGTTCGAGTACTCGGAAGAAGAAGGTCGTTGGATGGCCTGCCACCATCCGTTTACCGCCCCGCATGATGAGGATGTCGACAAGCTCGAAACCGATCCGGAACACTGCTATGCCAAGGCCTACGATATGGTCTTGAACGGCTGGGAAATCGGCGGCGGCTCCGTGCGTATCCATCGCGCCGACGTGCAAAGCAAGGTCTTCTCGGCTTTGAGAATCGGTCCGGAAGAAGCCCGCCTGAAGTTCGGGTTCCTACTCGATGCCCTGCAGTACGGAGCTCCTCCGCACGGAGGTATCGCCTTCGGGCTCGATCGCATCGTGACGATGATGACCGGAGCGCCCTCTATCCGCGATGTGATCGCCTTCCCGAAGACACAGCGTGCGCAGTGCCTCCTTACCGGTGCTCCGAGTCCTGTGGATGAAAAACAGTTGCGCGAACTGCACATCCGTTTGCGTAACGACCCGAAGGCCTAAACCGACGGCTTTTCGTACAAGTAAGCCGCGGGCCTGCCCGCGGCTTTTTTGGCTATGGCAGAGCATCTTTGTAATCTGTGTCCGCGTCGATGCAATGCGGACCGAGACTCTTCGGAAGGTCTTAAAAGAGCCTTGTGTCGGAGCCCCTGGGCCCCGAAGGTGGCTCTTGTGAGCCTACATGCGTGGGAAGAACCGTGTCTGAGCGGGAAAACCGGAGCCGGCACCGTCTTTTTCTCTCACTGCAATATGCGATGCTGCTTTTGTCAAAACCATGAAATCAGTCAAGAGGGCAAGGGACTTACCGTCAGCACCGCGCGGCTGCGAGATATCTTCCTTGAGCAGCAAGAGCGCAAAGCGGCGTGTTTGGAACTCGTGACGCCTTCGCAGTATGCCGAGAGCATCGTTCCTGCACTTACAGAGGCTAAAAAAGCCGGTCTGACCATTCCGGTTGTCTACAACACAAACGGCTACGATCTCCCGGAAACCCTAAGACGCTTTGACGGGCTTGTCGATGTCTTCATGCCCGATTTAAAGTACTTTGATTCTCGATACGGTGCCAAATACTCGGGTGTTCCCGACTACTTTGATGTTGCCCGTGTCGCCATTCGAACCATGTTTCAGATGGTCGGCCCGATTGAAAAAAGCCGAGAGGGGCTGATGACACGCGGCGTTCTGATTCGACACCTGGTGCTTCCGCGGCTTTGGCGTGACAGTTGCCGGTGTTTGGACTGGATCGATCAAACCTTCGGCGATACCGTTATCGTCTCTATCATGAATCAGTACATGCCGCTTTTTAAGGCTGCACGGCATCCGGAAATCAATCGACCGCTTACGACTCTGGAATACCAACGCGTAATCAGGCATGCCGAAAAACTCGGTATGACTCAGGTCTATATTCAGGTCGGGAAAACAAATTCTGATATATTCATTCCGATTTTTGACGGAAGTCATGTTTTGGCACCGGACAAAAACTGACGCCAACGCCCGTACGATATAGACTTATCAGGCACTATCGAGGATGTTCCTATGGCGCTTGTCACTCTCAAACAGCACAAAGCAGTCGCCGCTCGGCTTCGGACTGAGCGTGAGCGTTTGGGCTTTACGGAAAAGCAGATTGCGCAACTGATCGGAATTCCGATTGAGCAATACCAGAAAGTCGAAGACGGTCTAGTCGATCCGGGACTGTTTTGTATGGCGCGCTTGACGGCCTGCGGATTCGATGCCAACTACATCATCACGAACGAACGGTTAAGACCCCTACAAGAAGAAAGCGATTTGCTACGGCGCTTTCGGGAGCTTTCCAACAAAGGAAAAAGTTCGATTTTTATGACACTCGATGCCCTGGAACGTTTGGCACCGAATTTGCAATCGAACATCCGGAAAAACATTCGGTCCAATCTGAATGCCATCAAGGGCAAACTCAAGATTGACTGACCGGAGCTACCGCTATGGCGTTTGGTTTTCACTTCAAGACACCGCACCTGGGCATTCGCGAGCATTTGTCGTCTTTTCGGACGAAGACGGCCTCTTTTTTCGCATGCCCATTTCGTCGCTTTCGTGCGTGGCGATGTGAAAAAGCCGCTACGCGCCGTGGTTTTTCCGACAGTCGCTTCGGACGATTTGTCAGCCGAACGGGTCGCATTGTGCGCCGCATCACACAGTGTTTTTTCGTTTTGGTCTGCCTGGGGATTGTGGCCTTAGGAATCGGCGTCGGAGCGCTTTACTACTTTGTGACGCCGCAAACGGCACAAGACGCCCTAAGTCGCTTTGCCCGAGAGGCCCTTAATGCACAAGTGACTCTTTCGGGACCGGTCTCGTTAAAGCGCTTTCCCGACCTTGTCATCGATTTTCCGAAACTACAGCTTACAAGGTTAGACGGCACCGACGTCCTGGCCGACATCGATTCGACTCAGGCGCACATCTCGCTTTGGTCTCTTCCCTTAGGTGTCGTGCGCGTACAAGACTTGACGATAAGCGGCTTAAAAACCTATCTATCTCAAGACTCCTTTTTCGGAGACGATGCGTTCAAAGAAGCCTTCGGGGCGACACGGTTTCCGGACGGACTTCGCATTAAAAACGTGTGCCTTAAGAATTCTTCCGTCCGCGTTCTTGCAAACAGTGACGTTCCGACCGTTCTTTTCGACCAATTAAATCTGACACTCGGAGTCGTCTCGCCTGAAATGGAAACCCCGCTCGAAGCGAGTTTTCACGTTAGCGAAATCACAGACGGGCGGGGTGCATCCTCCCCGATCGGGACGTTAAGTCTTAAAACCTCGCTTCAGTTTTCCGCCTCCGCAAGCGCCTTGACGCTCCGAGACATCGCGGCAAGCGGCACTCTTGCCGGTACCGCCGGTGAAAACATCGTTCTTGCCTCGGCAAAACGCCTGCGTTTGACTCCCTCGCAGGTAAGCGGACTGGCACTGAAAGCCTCCGTTTGCGCTTCCGACCAAACGCGCGGAGAAGTCACGTTGGATGTGGCCGACTTTCTCGCCGATGCCTCACGGCTTGCAACACCGGAAATCAAGCTTACCTATCGTAAGGCGTTGGAAAGCGCTCAGGCCGATTTAACGCTTTCGGCCGGCATTAACATCAATTGTGAAACGAACGCCATTGATGTGACCAACATTTCGGGCTCGGTCTCGATTCCGGGAATCGGGGCTACTCAAACGCCTCTGACGGCAACCGTCAAGGGCAAAGCCTCAGGGAGCACCACCGACGAGCGTCTTGTGTTGGATTTGGTCGGCGCCGTCGGTCCTTCGGCCTTTACCTACGAAGGAAGTGCCGAGTGGGACGGCTTTCCGCGATTAGCCGGCACGATTCGCGTTGCTGACGTGAATCTTGAGAGCCTGCTGGACATGTCGGATGCTTCGTGGCTCAATTCGGCGGACTTTACCGGTGAAATTCGTATCGGGAAGCTGCGCTTGGCGTCTCTGACGGCCGAACAATTGACGGCCAAACTCAAATTGACCGCGGGAACGCTTTACGTTACAGATGCTGTTTCCAACGTAGCCGGAGGGCGCGTCGAAAGCACCGCGCAACTTTCGGACGATGCTAAGTGGTCCTGGAACGGGACATGCGATGCGTGCTCCGTGGAAGGTCTTTTTGCCGAGAGCGCCGATCCGGTCCCAATGACCGGAACATTGACCGCTCAACTCAGTCTTTCGGGGCGCGGCGCCGACCCGGAGATTCTCACCGGAGGCGGCAAAATCCGGATTCTTCAAGGTCAGGTTCGCGGCATTGACATTTCACAAGCCCGTACCCGCACGCCGAACGACACCGAAGAACGGCTTGCCACGGATTTTGATGAAATAACCGGAGATATTTCCGTTTCCGGTCAAACACTTTCCGTCTCCAATCTCGTTGCGCGTAACGCCTCGAGTCGCCTATCCGGGGCCCTTGCGGTTCAACTCACGGAAAAAACGCTTTCAGGAACGGCGCAAGTACTTAGGGCTCCGGAGGCACAAGTCACCCCGGGACTCTTAACGGTCGGCGTTACCGGTTCCATCACACACCCGACGTGGACCATTGAGTCCCCCGACCAAATCAAAAACGAGAAGTCGCCGGCAAGCGAAAGCCTTACCAAGCGCCTTCGTTTTTGGAAAAACATTCGGGATTTCTTTAAGTTTTAGGAACGCCGAGAGATTTCGTCGACAATCACAGCATCTTCCACTTCCGTGACGCGCTTGACGCCGACGCGCGCGCGTTTACCCTGCGGTGTTTGGCGCTCTCGCACATCAAAGGGCGATTGCTCCTGGCTTTCGCGCTCGGCTTGCTCCTCAAACCTTTCGGCCTGCTTCATTTGAGCTTTGATTTCCTCTTGCATCCGCGTGAACGGATCTCCGTGACGCCAGCGCCAGTAAATTCCGTAAAGCGAAAGTCCGGCAATCACAGCCAAAAATACTAGAAACAGACCGCCGATAATCGGCAACAAAAGGATGCCGATGAAAATAATCAGGGCAATTGCCGCAATCGTAACCAGCGGATTGATTCCGCGACCGTTGATAAAGATCATTTTTTAATCCGATTTACCGTTTTCGCCGAATTCGGAATGCCGATTCGAGCGTTCGGTTAGATTGTAGCGACGAATAATCTTGCGATGTGTAAGCAATGTTTAGCAATTTATGGGAAAATTGCGCTCCATGTCTGAAATTTTGAAAAAAAACATGCCTAATTGCCTCCCGGACGTTCAGAGTCTTGAAGACGAACGTCACATCGATATTGACCGTGTCGGTATTAAGGGGCTTACTTTCCCGATGTCCATTGCCTGCGAAAGCGGCAAGCAGCCGACCATCGCCCACGTCACGATGTGCGTTGCTTTAGGCGCCGAGCATCGCGGGACTCATATGTCGCGGTATGTCTCCTTGTTGTCGGAAAACAAAGAGCCTTTAAGCGTTGCGATGATTCGGCATCTTTTGGAAAAGATGCTCACGCTTTTAAGTTCGGATAGCGGCTACATTTCGATTCGTTGCCCGTTCTTTGTGAACAAAAAAAGCCCCGTTTCCGGTCTTCGTTCCCTCATGAACTACGAAGTGTGTTTTACGGCGGAACGAAAAGGCGGTCAAACACGCGTCCTTCAGGAAATTCAGGCCCCGGTCACAAGCCTTTGCCCCTGTAGCAAAGAAATCAGTCAGTACGGCGCCCACAATCAGCGCTCGCACATCACGATTGCCGCCGAGATTGACGGAAATCTTTCCCTGGAGGAACAAATTCGGATTGCCGAATCAGGCGCTTCGTGCGAGTTGTGGAGTCGACTCAAGCGTAGCGATGAAAAATTCGTGACCGAGTACGCCTACGAGCACCCCAAGTTCGTTGAAGATGCCGTACGCGATGTGGCCGGGAAACTCAATGCCGACAAACGCATTCTGGCGTACCGCGTTGAGGTTGAAAACTTCGAATCCATTCATAATCACTCCGCCTACGCCATGCTCGAACGCGATAAGCGCCGACGTGCCTGACCGCGAGGATTTTTAAGGAAAACCACACGAAAAGCCGGAACCTCGGGGGCCGGCTTTTTGCTCTTTCTCCGAAAGGGCGCCTGAAACGACGCTAACTGCGATTTTCCGTAGTTTGCTACAGTTACGGGTTACGAAATCCCTTTTTGGCTTGTCAACTATGATTGAAAACGAAAACCTTGTCCGATTCATTACGCGAGCGCTTGATACCATCGGTATCACAAATGTCCCGGTTCGTGTCGAAAAACCCAAAGATCTTTCACACGGGGATTTAGCCTGTACGGTTGCCATGCAATGCGCCCGGGCCTTAAAACGCAATCCGCGTGAGATTGCCGCTTCTCTTGTTGAGACCATGAAAAAAGATCCGGAATTCACACGTCTTTTAAGCGACGTCCAGATTGCCGGACCGGGTTTTATTAACTTCCGCCTAAATACCGATTCGAAGTTTGCCGTGATTGCCGACATTCTGACGAAAAAAGACGCGTACGGGGCAAGCGAGGCGTGTTGCGGCAAGCGAGTTATTTTGGAATACGTTTCGGCCAACCCCACGGGACCCTTACACTTAGGCCACGCCCGACAGGGAGCCTTAGGCGACGTTCTTTCGCGCATTATGGCCACCCAGGGGTACGGCGTTACGCGTGAGTTTTACTACAACGATGCCGGAGTACAAATCGACAACTTAACGCTCTCGGTTCAGGCTCGGGCCAAAGAACTTAAGGGTATGGCCAAACCCGAAGATTTCCCCGAAAACGGCTACCACGGCGACTATATTTTCGAGATTGCCCGCGATTACCTCAAATGCATGCGTATCACGTTGCCCGATCAAACCGTCATTGAAAGTACGGGGGACATCAATGATACCCTAGCCGTTCGCCGTTACGCAGTAGCCTTTTTGCGTAACGAGCAGGATGCGGACTTAAAAGCGCTCGGCGTCGGTTTTGACAATTTTTATCTGGAAAGTTCGCTTTATACCGAAGGGCGAGTCGAAAGAACCGTCGCGGCCATCATCGACTCGGGCTACACCTATGAGGCCGACGGGGCCCTGTGGCTTAAAACCACCGATTCGGCGTTTGCCGATTTTCACGATGACAAAGATCGCGTGATGCGCAAAAAAGACGGTCACTACACGTACTTTGTCCCCGATGTGGCCTATCACTTAACGAAGTTCGAACGCGGCTTTGACCGAGCTATTAACATTCAGGGCTCCGATCACCACGGCACCGTTGCCCGCGTCAAAATCGGCTTGCAAGTGGCAGGACCTGTCTTTGGCATGGCCATCCCGAAGACCTTCCCCGAATACGTCCTTCATAAGATGCTTCTTGTCGTCAAAGACGGACAGGAAGTCAAGATGAGTAAGCGCGCCGGCACGTACGTCACGCTTCGCGATATCGTCGACTGGGTCGGTCGCGACGCCGCTCGCTTTTTCCTCGTCTCGAGAAAGTCCGATGCGGAATTTGTCTTTGACGTAGATTTGGCCTTAAGTAAGAGCGAAGAAAACCCCGTTTATTACTTACAGTATGCCCATGCTCGCATTTGCTCGGTTCTCGCACAGGCCAAAGAAAAGGGCTTTGCCGTTCCGACTTTTGAGGATGCTTCTAAGGCCGATTTCTCCGTTTTGCAAAGCGATGCCGCAGGAGCCCTGGCTCAGTGTCTTTCGGCGTATGGTAAGACCTTGAGCATTGCCGCGCGCGACCTTGCTCCTCACCTTGTGTGCGTCTACTTAAAAGACCTCGCTGCGGCCTTTCACGCCTTTTACAATGCCGAACGAATTCTTGTTGACGACGCACGGGAGCGCAATGCCCGCTTAGCCCTCCTACTGGCGAGCCGACAAGTGCTGGCCAACGGGCTTGCTGTCCTCGGAATCAGCGCTCCGGAACACATGTGAACCTTTTTTGGGAAACTCAGATGAATCAAACGCGTGCCAATTTCAGCCTTAAAGCGCTTTTCTGGTCCTTCACACTCGGCGCTGTTTTCGCCTTCGCCGTGTCCGCAGGCGTTGCGCTGTGGATTACAAAGGCACCGATTCCCTTTGTCGCCAAGGTCCAACAGGGATCTAAACTCGTTGACATCACGATGGACGGCAAACAGGACCCCAATAAGAACCTGTATGCCGAGGGCCAGGGAGTGGAACTTAATACCGCCAAAGTGGCCACAGTCAAAGCCGGAGATGCGGCCGCCGAGGAAGACAGTGCCGTTCCTGTCAAATACTGGGTTCAGGCCGGTGCTTTCAGCCAAAACGTCGATGCCGAAAGCATGCGGGCTCGTATTGCCTTTATCGGACTTGATGCCCAAATTGTTTACCGTAACGAGCGAGGACAACGTCTTTACCGCGTTCGCATCGGACCGTTTGAAACTCAAGAGCAAGCCGAAGAAATCAAGCAGACATTGGCGGACAATTCCATCAAAGGCGAACTTTTGCGGCTAAGAGACTAGCAGCACTATGACTTCACGACGTGACCTTTTAGCCGGTGCGGCAACGATAGGTGTGACCTCTCCGGCCTTTTGTCTTGCAACCGAACCCAAGCCTTTGGTCGAGGGCAAGGACTTTATTCTTGTTGACCCGCCCGTCAAATATCCGGGGCGTCCGATTCGCGTGCATGACTTTTTTGCTTACACCTGCCCGCACTGCTATCGGCTCGCGCCTTTAATGCACGAGTATGCCGAGTCGGTCTCTTCCGACCCCGATGTGCACGTTATTCCTGTTCCCGTCGCTTGGGAAGAAAGCTTCGAGCTGTTCCCTAAGATTTACTACGCCTTTGAAGCGCTCGGTCGTCTACAGGAACTGCACATGACGTTTTGGGAATGGATGCTACAAGGGGAGCATCCGTGGAACACTATCCAGGAAGCTCAGGTCGATATCGAAAAATGGGCCGGCGAACACGGCATCGATGCGCCCCACTGGAATGCGACGCTCGAAAGTTTTGTCGTCCGCAACAAAGTGCGTCAGGCTTCCCAAATCTGGCAACAATACAACATCGACTCAACCCCGGTCATCGGTATTGCCGGGCGCTTTATCACCGCGCCCCACATGACAGGCTCACGCCCGCGTGCCATCGAAGCCGTACGCATGCTTGTGGACCGAGTCAAAGCCGAGAGAATTTAAGGGAGACATGCCATGCGCGTTTTCATCACCGGAGCATCAAGCGGAATCGGAGCCGCCTTAAGTCGGGCTTTTGCCGCCCGCGGCGACACACTCGGTCTTGTGGCGCGCAACCCCGATAAGCTGACATCCTTTATCAAAACACTGCCTTTTGCCGAAAAGCACGTCCCTTATGCGGTGGATGTGACAAACAGGACGGACCTTTTAGCGGCCGCACAGGATTTTGAATCCAAGGGAGCGACCGATATCGTCATTGCCTGCGCCGGGATTTCCATCGGAGTGAAAACCGAATACTTCGAAGACCTGGACGTTTTGGAGCGTATCTACAAAACCAATGTCTTTGCCATGGCGTCGACCTTTCACGGCTTTATCGCACCGATGAAATCGCGCGGTCGGGGACAATTTGTCGGAATCGGGTCAGTAGCGGGTATTCGGGGTCTTCCCGGCAGCGAGGCTTACTGCTCGAGTAAAGCCGCTGTCATCAGTTACCTGGAAAGCCTTCGCAACGACGTGCGCCCTTACGGCATCTGTGTAACAACGCTCTCTCCGGGGTTTGTCAAAACACCGCTCACGGCTAAAAACCCTTACAAGATGCCGTTTCTTTTAGAGCCCGATGCGTTTGCACGCATTGCCATTCAAGCAATCGATGCGAAGACAAGTTACAAAACCATTCCCTGGCAGATGGGTGTTCTTGCCAAACTGATGCGTATTCTTCCGAACGGACTTTTCGATGCCTGTGTCGCGCATAGAAAGCAAAAACCGCGCGACAAAGACCTCCATCCGAACTAATCGGATCGGTGTGCGTTTTTCTCGTTTAAAAGAATCGTGTAAAGCACTTCGCGCTTGACACCCGAGACCTTGGCGGCAAGCGCAGCGGCACGACTCACGGGAAGCTCGCCGGCGATTGCCCTTGCCCATCGCAGCGTCTGCTCATCGGGCGCATCGGTACTGCGTGCAGATTTTTCGTCAACAAGAACGGCATACTCGCCTTTGGGCTCATGAGTCTTAGCCCACGATGCGAGTTCTTCGGAGTCAAGTGCATAAAACGACTCGAAGCGTTTGGTGATTTCCCGCGCAATGACAACACGGCGACCGGCGTGAAGTTTTTCTGCGAGCAGCAGCAAAAGCTCACAAATACGGTGCGGCGCTTCGTACAAAACAAAAGCCTCGCCGCGTCGGCATAGGTCGGTCAGCGCTGTATCCCGTGCCTTCTTATTCGGCTCAATAAACCCGGCAAAGGTAAAGCGATACGCATCAAGCCCGGCCGCACTCATGGCCGTAATGCAGGCACTGGCCCCGGGAACGGGAATAACACGAAAGCCTGCATCGCGTACGCTTTGGACAACGCGCGCGCCCGGATCGCTGACAGCCGGCGTCCCGGCATCGGTGACAAGAGCCACGCGCTGCCCGGCCCTTAAGCGTTCGATGAGTTTTTGCGCTCCGGCACGTTCATTGTGTTCGTGAACGGAGACAGAAGGCGTGCTAATCGCATACCGATCAAGCAATTTTCGCGTTTCTCGCGTATCCTCACAGGCAATAGTGTTACAAAGAGACAGTGTCCAGAGGGCACGCAACGTGATGTCGGCCGCATTTCCGATGGGAAGTCCTACAATATAAAGCGTTGCGCTCGGGAACGACTGTTCGGTCAGGCCCGCCGCCCGCATCAGTGCACTATTTTGTAAACCATTCATATTTTCGGATTGCATCGTGAAGCACCCCTTGTTTGCCGGTCTTCTTTTCCCGCTGATGGCAACCGTCTGCGCAAGTGTTTTCGCTCAACCGCCTTCGGCCCCTGCGCCGGAAACCGCCCAGGTTGCCGATGACGGAACACCCAATAAAGCCGAACCCGTTAAGTTGGCCTTCATTCTTCCGAGAAAAAAGTCGCGTTTTGATGCCGTCACTCAGTATGCCTTAGACGGCGTCTTAGCCGCTAATTATGCCTTGCCCAATCCGGCTCATGTGCTTTTGATTCGTCCCGGGGCCGATGACAGCGTTGCCAACCAACTGAAAGCCGCTGCCAATGCCGGTGCCTTAGCCGCCATCGGACCGCTCGACCGAAACGCCATTGAGCAAATCGCCAAAATGGACTATCTGCCGCTTCCGGTTGTCACGCTCAATCAAGTTGAGTTGGATACGGCCATTCCGCTCACGCCCGAGGAGATTCAAGAGCGGCAAATGCAAGAAGAAGCCCGAAGGATTGCGGATGCGGCTGCTCGAGAATTAAATGCCACAATCCTTGCACAGCAAGAAGCACTTTCGGAAGGAAATCCGGCTTTAGACGGAGTCCTCAACCCCGAATCGAGCGGCTCCATTGCCGCTAACCTCAAAGTTCCCGGCCTTGTTTTAGCCAAAGACATCGCTCTGGAAAACGTGCGCTATGAGCCGCGTCTTTTCCCACGCGGTCTTTTGATGGCGGGGCTATCGCTTGAGACCGATGCAGCCTACGTAGCCGATCTCGGAATCCAGGCCTTACCGCGCCTGACGGAAACAGGCGAACGCCCCAAAGTGCTGGTTCTCGATCAAGACAAACCATTGCAAAAACGTATCTCGGCGGCGTTTTGTCAAAAGTTGACGGCATTAGGGTTTGCGCCGGACCGCCTGACCATCGATTTAAAAGACCTGCAGCGTATCACACAGTTTTTCGAGCTTGTCGTCGAAGATGACGACCCGGAAATCGAACCGGAAGAGCCGATTGACCAGGAGGTCGATCCCTTGGGCTGGCGTCAGCAACAGTTGCGTCAAACGCGTGAGTCGGCCGAACGCCGCGCACAAGCCGCCCTTGCCGAACCGCCCTACTACGCCGTTTTTATGGCACTCGATGCCTCCACGGCCTCGCAGATTCGTCCGCGCCTGCCGCTTCGCACGCGTCTTTGGGGCACCTCGCTTCTTTACCCGGGGAATCCCGAGACCGACTCCTCGGCCAAGGCCTTAACGTACGATTTAAAACAAGTCGGCTTCGTAGATTCTCCGTTTATTCTGACCTACAACGACGAGGCGTTTGAAGCGGCCTACCACGTGCCGCCCCCTGCCGGTCTGGTCGCCAAACAACTCTTCGCGCTCGGTGTCGATGCCTTGAGCATTGCCAACAGCATTGCACGCGGACAGACCGCAGGTGAGCTTACCGGGCTCACGGGGTCGCTGAGTTTTAACATGGATCTTTCGCCCGTTGTGACGCGTCACGGGGCCTGTGCCATGATTTCCAACGGCTCGATTCGTATGCTCTCGCCCGAAGAGCTCATTGACTTTCACGTCTTCGATCCGGTCTCGCGCCTGGCGACCCCGAAAGCCAAGGCCCTAAAACCTGCGACCGTAGCGCCCGCACAAGACGCTCCCGATCAGACGGAAAGGGCCGCAGATGCACAACAAGCCGCCCCGTAATCATGCCGGTACTGATGCTTTCGGAAGCCCAGTTAAGTTGGGGCGATTTGCCTGTTTTAGATAAGGCTGATTTTTCGCTGCAAGAAGGTGAGAGAGTCGGGCTGATCGGGCGTAACGGAACGGGAAAAACCTCCCTACTTAAGGTTCTCTCCCGCCTTGTTCCTTTGGACGAAGGCGAACTCAGAATCGTCACCGGCACTCGGTGCATCCTTGTCGAACAAGAGCCGATACTACCTGAGGCATCGACCCTTCTTGAAAGCCTTTACCTTCGAGCCGGGGCTCTTTTTAAAGGCGATGAACCAACGCTTTTTTCCGAAAAGGCACTTTTAAAGGCCTACATGGATCGGTTCGGCGTCGACGGCGCGGTGCACCCTGAAAGTGCCTCAGGCGGAGAGAAAAAGCGTGCCGCCTTAGCGCTTGCCTTTGCGCTCAAACCCGATTTGCTACTCCTCGATGAACCGACCAATCACCTTGACATTGAAACCATTCGCGTTCTTGAAACTCTTGCGCAAGAGGAATTTCGCGGGGCTCGCTCCTTGATTGTCGTGACTCACGACCGCGCCTTTTTAGATGCCGTAGCCACACGCATTGCGGAACTCGATCGCGGAATGCTCCGTTCCTACGAGGGAAACTTTCAAGCCTACGAAAAGACAAAAGAAACGGAGCTCTATGCCGAGGCCTTGCAACGCAGACGGTTTGACAAGTTTTGGGCCCAAGAAGAAGTTTGGATCCGCAAGGGAATCGAAGCTCGGCGCACCCGTAACGAGGGACGCGTGCGGCGCTTAGAACAATTGCGGAGGGAACGGCAAGCACGGCGCGATGCACTTTCAAGCGTGCGGCTGAGTCTAGACGCAGGAGAAAGAAGCGGAAAAGTCGTCATCGAAACTAAGGCTCTTACCAAATCGTTCGGAGCCCGTCCGATTGTCAAGTCGCTTGATTTGCGCGTCATGCGCGGCGACAAACTCGGACTCCTCGGGAAAAACGGAACCGGAAAAACCACACTCCTCAAACTAATCCTCGGAAAGCTACCAGCCGATAGCGGTACGGTCAAACTGGGAACGAATCTTTCCGTGGCCTATTTCGATCAGTTGCGTGCCCAATTGGATTTAAATCAGACTGTGGCGCAAACCATTTCCCCGGGCAGTGATTGGGTGGAAATCGGCGGTGTGAAAAAACATATCATGAGCTATCTAAATGATTTTCTTTTTTCTCCGCAAAAAGCCAACGTTCGCGTTTCAACTCTTTCGGGCGGTGAGCGAAATCGCCTGTTGCTCGCACGGCTCTTCGCCCTGCCGGTCAATCTTCTGGTTTTAGACGAGCCGACAAACGATTTGGATATCGACACGTTGGAACTTTTGGAGCAGACCCTTGCCGACTACACCGGGACCGTTCTTCTTGTCAGCCACGACAGACGCTTTTTAGATAATGTCGTCACACAAACATTGGCTCCGACGCACTACGACAATCCCGACGGCACGTGGCGTGAGTACGTCGGCGGTTACGAGGATTGGTTTCGAGCTACGACATCCGAGCGCCTCACGCTTGCAAAGGTCACGAAAGAGGCGTCCCCTGCCAAGCCCAAACGCGTACGCAACACGGCAACGCAGCGCGTGCGATTAAGTTACAAAGAAGCCCGGGAACTTGCGTCTCTTCCGGCACATATCGAGGATCTTGAGGCCGAACAAGTCGCCCTGACAGCCAAACTTTCCGATTCGGAATACCACAAAAGACCCGTAGACGAAATCAAACGCGACAAGGAGCGCATGGATGAACTCGTGCCTCTTATCGATGCGGCCTACGAGCGCTGGGAATCCTTGACGCAAAAAGACGAGCTTTCCAAACGGCAAGGCCTCGGAGCGTCTTAAAATTCTCGGCAAATCCCTCTTTTTTCTATGTCGTCTCTTTTTCCGATCACAATGCCGAGCACCGAAGCCCTCATGGACAGGCTTCGTCGTGCGAACTGTTTCGAGCGCAGCGAACAAATTCTCCTTGTTACGCTGCTTTCCGTGCCGGCCATCATTGCACAGCTCGCCTCGGTTCTCATGCACTACATCGACATGGCTATGCTCGGGCATTTAGGTTCGCACGAGGCCGCGGGCGTCGGGCTTGTCTCCACAACTATCTGGATGTTCTGGGGTATCGGAAGTGCCGGTATTACGGGTTTTCACGTTCTGGCCGGTCAAGCCATCGGAGCGCAAGACGACAGAGCCGTCCGCTCTCTGATGCGCCAATCTTTAACCGTGACGGTTCTGTGGGGGACGGCGCTTGCTGCCGTCGGACTTGCTATTGCCTCAAATCTTCCGACCTGGCTCGGGGCAAGCGACCCGGTTGCCGGATTTGCCTCGGAGTATTTTTTCATTGTAATTGCCTCCTGGCCGCTCGTGATGGTCAACTTCCTAGAGACCGGCATGCTACGCGTGAGCGGCAACATGAAAATACCGAGCCTACTCGGGGTCGCGATGTGCGTGCTCGATGTTGTCTTTAATGCTCTTTTTATTTTCCCGCCGCGCACCGTCTCGGTGATCGGTCTGGACCTTGCTGTTCCGGGATTTAATCTCGGAGTTCTGGGAGCGGCCTGGGCCACGGTTTTGGCCACAGCGCTCGTGATGCTTGCGTCCTGCTGGTTTGCCTGCGTCAAATCCGACCACCTTTCGATTATTAAACGACAAGGTTCCTTTGTCCCGCTTCTTGCGGACCTGATGCGCTCTTTGAGTATCGGCGTACCCGTGAGTGCCCAGCGTATCATGATGAGCGGCGCCCAAATTGTCTCTACCGTTATCGTGGCCCCGTTAGGAACCGTGGCTTTGGTCGCGCATTCCTTTGCCATTACCGCCGAAAGTCTTTGCTACATGCCCGGGTACGGCATCCGAGAAGCAGCGACGACCTTAACGGCACAAACCGTCGGATCAGGACAGGTCGCTCGCGCCCGTGAAATCGGGAGCGTGACCATTGCCGTCGGAATGGCCGTGATGACCCTCATGGGAGTTGTCATGTTTGTCGCCGCCGAGCCGATTATCGCCACGATGACACCCGATTCGGACATCGTCAAACTCGGTGCAACGATTTTACGCATCGAGGCGTTTGCCGAACCGATGTTTGCCGCCTCCATTGTCGCCTACGGCTGTTTCCTCGGAGCGGCCGATACCCTTATCCCGAGTGCCATGAATCTGGCGAGCATGTGGATTGTGCGACTGCCGCTTGCCTTCTGGCTGGCCCAATCCATGGGGCTGATTGGTGTTTGGATTGCCATGTGTTTGGAGCTCTTTTTCCGCGGGGCGATTTTCCTCCTGCGTTTTTACAGGGGATCTTGGCTTCCGGCCCGTGCAAAATCCGTATGATTGCGTTATTCGGATTGAAAACGCATCAGCCATGATTCTCCGACCTAAATCCGGTTTTGTTTTTGCCTGCGTTTTCCTAGACGCCCTGGGCATCGGGCTGATTATTCCCGTCTTACCGCGCCTGATCGGAACCCTCTCGACCTCTCAGGACATGCAGACTTGGTGGTACGGCGTCATCATGGTGAGCTACGGGCTTATGCAGTTTTTAAGTTCCCCCCTTTTAGGGGCCCTCTCGGATAAACTCGGAAGACGGCCCGTGCTTTTGGTCGGAATTCTCGGCTTAGGTCTGACATTTGCCGTTCCGGCCTTTTTCGCCTCCCTACCCCTCATTCTTGTAAGTCGCATCATCGGAGGCGCCCTATCGGCCAATACCGTTGTTGCCCAAGCCTACATTTCCGACATCACGTGCGGAAAAGAGCGCGCTGCCATGTTCGGCCGTCTCGGGGCGGTTTTCGGCCTCGGATTTATTGTGGGGCCGGCCATCGGAGGCCTTGCCGGACAAACCGACCCGGCATTTCCGTTCGTGCTTGCCAGCGCCCTGGCGTTACTCAATTTTCTGTACGGCGCACTGTTGCTACCCGAGTCGATTCCGACCGACAAAAAGACTCCGGCTTTGTTTACCTCATTAAATGCTTTCCTCACACTCCCTCGCCTATTAAAAAAAGAAGAAAGCCGTCCGTTTTTCCTTGTCTTCGGTTTAACGACTCTTGCCAATAGCCTTTTGCAGTGCACCTGGGCGCTTTACACGGAATTTCGCTACGGCTTTACGCCGCTTCTAATCGGGGCGTCGATTTTTGCCCTCGGTGCGTCGATGTCCTTTATTCAGGGCTTTGCACTCAGACCGCTTTTAGTCCGTTACAAAGCCTCCCGCATCATCGTTGCGTCCTTGTGTGTCAGTTCTTTGTGCCTGGTGGGTATTGCACTCTCGCCGGTCGGTTTTTTTGCCGTCTTCTTTTGCTGTGCGTATTCAATCGGCGGGACGGTCGGTCCCATCCTCACAAGTGCCATCAGTCGCACGTCGTCAGCCGATGACCAAGGAAAAAACATCGGAGCTCTCAATTCTTTAGGCGCCCTGATGGGAGCCGTGGCTCCGGCAATCGGGACACCGCTTCTGACGGTTGTCATCGGTCACCCAAGCGGCCCGGCCGCCGGTCTTCCCTACTTGGCCTGTGCTCTTCTGGTGTTGGCCGCCTTGTGCGTGTTTCGTAAAAAAGCGTCTTCCATCACGGACCAAATCCGCGACTCGGACTTAACGCAAAATCCATAGTATGCCGGTTCTTCGTGCGCGTTCCCGACAAGCGTGCTAGGCTAACGTTGACAAATTTTTTCGATTAGGTTCATTGCGATGGCCCCTATTGGACAGTCTTTCTTAGCTTTGGTACTGACGTCAGTTGCAACCGCCTCGCTCGCGAGCACCTTTTGGTCCGTTCGCGGTCCCGATTCGGGGGAAAACGGCCAGACCATGCTGGCCTATGTGCGAGATGATTTGGCCAGCGAACAAACGCTTGCTGCCATCACCGAAGAAGGAAGTCTCCCGTTTAAGGGGCTGTACGTCGGGAAAGCGCATCGCTTTGAGGCCGGACTGAACCAAAAAGGGTTATTTGTCGGTCAGATTTCCGCTGCCTCCGTACCCCGAGATGAGCGATTGACTTTGTTTGCCAAACGCTTTAAATCCGCCGAAGGCTGGTTCGGCGGAGAGTGGCTCATCCGTAACTGCAGTTCCGTGTCCCAAGCGCTCGAACAGCACCGTGTTTTCACAGGCTATCCGATGATTTATGTCCTAGCCGATAAAATCGAAACCGCTATTGTCGAATGTTTACCGAACGGACGCTTTGTCGTAAGACGCCTTGATGCGGGAGCGATTGCCCACACCAATCACTTCATCTTCACGGATGCAACCCAATCCAACCGAACCATTCCGGCGAGCTCAGCCGCGCGCTTAGTTCAGATTCAGAAGCTTCTTGCAACACAACCGAAGCCTTTCACACTCAATCAGTTTTTGTCCTTTGCCACCAATGCTAACGACGGCCCGGATTTAAGCCTTTTCCGAACCGGCAGTAAGCCGCGCTCGCCGAAAACAACGTGCATTTGGCTGATGTCGTTTCCGCAAAAAGGAGGCACGATTTCCCATCTGCGTCTTTTAAATGACACGATTTGGGAAACAACTCGAGAAGAGTTTCCGGCAAGCACGCCGGCTCACACCGTCAAACCTCTGACACCGATTCCGATTGTGACGTCACCAAAAAACGCAGGAAGCGAGGCATCAAATCCGGAGTCGACCGCTTCCGATGAGGCACCCACACCATGAAAACCCGTTTTCTTCTTTTAGCGTGCACGGCACTTGTGTTAAGCGGCTGCTCGACGTGGCTTGTCGATTCGGTATCTCCCCCGGACGGCTCCTTGCTTCGTGCTACTTACGTAGGGTCCGGAAATCAACAATTTCAATGCACCGCCGATAAACGCGGCTACTATTGGCGCTTTGTCGCACCGGAAGTTCTCATTCGGGACGCCTCGGGTAACGTCTTTGCTAAACAAGGCGCCGACTTTACGTTCCGTTCCGCCGACGGCAGCTACCTGAAAGCTACGATTTCTGCGGCCGACACCTCGGGCTCGAACTCGCGCATGAAAGACGTTCTTTTTGAAGTAACGCCGCGCGGCAACCCCAACGGTGCTCTCTCGCAATTTCGTTGGGTCAAGCGCACCGATGCCGCAGGAGGCATTCCGACAATCCCCTGCCATCGCAATACGCTCGGAACTTTTCTGAAAGTTCCGTTTCACGCAACATACGCCTTCTTTCGTTGATTTTCGCCTGTTTGCACCATACAGAAAACAAAATATTCCTGTAAAATTAATGGCTTGATGTTGGTTTACCTTATCTTGAGGTAACCGACCTATCCTGTGTCGGGAGGTTTTATACTATGGTTGGTGCTTCGGTCTTGGGTGTTTTTCTTCAAGGCTTACCGCCGGATCGACGCGTTGCAATGGCGCGTGTTGCCAGTCTTATTCGTCGCGCAGCCCGCGGAGTGCGGGAAAGCAAGCGCTTCGGCTTAGTGTTTTATGAACTCAACGGAGGTCCGCTTTTTGCACTCGAATCGCGCGACAAGCTCCTGACGCTGTATGTCGCCGAACGCCGTGCTGCGGAACCCTTCTTTACATCCATCGACGGTTTTGACACAAAACGGTGTCTGATTAACTTTGCCGATTTAAACCGTCTACCGCTTCCGGATATTGAAAAACTCGTGCGAGCCAGCGTGGTCGCTCGGCGTGAAAGAGGTTCGGCACCCGACCAAAAAGAGCTTCTCTCGCTTTGGGGCGTTAAGGAAGAAGAAGCCGCCGTTGCGCCTCCCGTTGTGCGCATTTCCATGCGAACTGCCGAGGAAGAAGCCGCCGAACAAGCCGCTCGAGAAGAAGCCGAACGGCATGCGGCCGCCATGAAAAAAATCTTAAAGCCGACAAAACCGGAAAAGACTCTCGTTAAAAAGATTGCTGCCGCCAAGGCCGCCGCCCGAGCTCAGGCTAAGGTCGAAGCCGCCGAACGCCGTGCGGCGCAAAAGGCTGCCGCCCTTGAGGCGCGCAAGGCCGCTGCACAGGCCAAGAAGGAAGAAACAGCCCGCCGTCAGGCCAAAAAGAAGGCGAAAGCGGAAACCAAGGTTGCCAAACCTCGCGCGGTAAAGAGTGCGGGAAAGGTCGTTACGAGCGAAAAGCCCGTGGCGAAAAAGTCCGTCGAAAAGAAGGTCGTTGTGAAAAAATCGGTTGCGAAAAAGGCGACCGGGAAAGCCGATGTCGTCGCAAAACCCAAGGCCGCGACGACAAAGACTCCGGCCAAAACAGCTGTACCGAGCAAAGCAAGAAAGACGTCGGCGGCAAAGTCTAAAAAAACAAAATAAACCGGTTGTCGAAAACCCCGCAAAACCAATTATCTGCGGGGTTTATTTTTGTGCCTGTGATTGATCCTTGTACCGACTCGTCAAATTTAAAACAAGACGGCACCACTCGGCCTTGACGCGTTCGGCCGAACAGCCCATGAGAACCGCATCATCAAGCGCATCCTGAAGCATTGTCCGAATCTCCTTCCAGTTCTCTTCAAGAACCTTGACCTTTTCCGTGCAGGCCACAACGGTTCCGTCACTGCGAAACCACTTGTCAGGCGCCTGCGTTGAGTCGTTTTTATCCATTGCGTTCCCGTATTCGTTACCCTTTGCGAATCATAAGGCATCGTCTTAAAACGCGGGACAATCCGTTTGAAGGGCTCCTGGCACTTTAGGGTAAACTTGCGAGTGATTTTTCTCCTTTGAGCAATTATGGATTTCTCACACCGTTTAAAGCGCGCTTTCATTCCCCGTTCCGTTGCCCTCGTCGGGGCCAGCGACCGGGTCGGAAGTCGCGGAACACTGATTTGGAACGGCGTGATGAATTCGCACAGAATCCTCCAGGCCTATCCGGTCAATCCCAAGTACAAATACATCGGCCTGACACCCTGTTGGGCGGAGTTATCGGAACTACCGGAAAAAGTCGACCTGGTTGTCATTGCAACCCCGACGGCCAAGGTCTCGGGTGTTTTGCGCCAATGCGCTGCATTAGGGATTCAAAACGTTCTGATTACGCCGGGCGACGAGACCTTGACGTCGGACCGCCTGTGGCGCAAAAAGATTGCGGATTTTTGTTCTTCGCACGGCATCAACTTAATCGGGCCGGAATCGTCGGGAATCATCCGTCCTCAAATCGGCTTGAACGTAAGTTACTGGCCCGAGCTGCCGCGTATCGGACACATCGGATTGATTTGCCAGTCCTCCTCGGTTGTCTCCGCCGTCTTAGACCATAGCAAGCGCTGCTCGTTCGGTTTTTCCTCGATTCTGACGGCCGGTTGCGAAAGCTGCATCACATTGGCGCAAATGCTCGATTTTCTCGCGCGCGACCCCGACACGCACGTCATTGCCGTTCACGTCGAGACTCTGGTGCATCCGAGAGCCTTTTATTCGGCCTTACGGGCTGCCTCACGCGTTAAGCCCGTCATTATCCTTAAGGCTGGTCGCGGAGAGAACTCCGCTCGTCTGATTGCTTCGCGCTTTGCGTGCCCGGCCTGTGACGACGCAGCCTTCGATGCCATGCTCGAACGCACCGGGTCGGTGCGGTGCGATCGGCTCGAAGATTTTTGCTCGTGTCTGGAACTATTTTGTGCCGGCAAAGACCCGTTGCGTGGGCGCTTGGCAGTTGCGACCAACGGTCTTGGATTTGCGGCGCTTTGTGCTGATGTCGTCGAAAAAGCCGGCGTGCAATCGTCTCTTATCAGCGAAAAGACGATTCAGGACGTCAGAGTGTTGACAAAGCGTGACTTTAGCGTCTCCAACCCGATGAATTTAGGCTTTGAAGCCGATAGTTCCCTTTTAGCCCGTACCACACAGCTTCTTTTGGCTGATGAGGCCGTTGATTCGGTTTTGCTTGCCGTCAGTCCCACGGCCGCCGTGACCTTAAACGATTTGGCCGCTCATTTAACGCCAATTCTCAAAGATTCGTTTAAGCCAGTTTTCATGGCTTGGACGGGCTCGACCCTCACGGAGACGGAAAATGCTGCCTTCTCTCGCATTTGCGTTCCGGTTCTTTCATCCGTAGACGGCGCCGTCAAGGCTTTTGCACACCTATGTGAGCACAAACGCCTAAAGGGCTTGACACTTCGCCCGCCCTCGGCAGGCTCGGAAGCCGCCCGACATGATTTCGGCGCGGCACGCGACGTAATTGACGAAGCCCGACAGAAAAATCGCAATCGCCTCTCGCCCGAGCAGTGTGAGCGATTGCTTCGCCTCATCGGGATACCGTGCGCCCCGGGCATGCTCGTGACAACCCCGGCCGATGCCGAAGCGGTTGCTCGGAGTTTCAATAGCCCCGTGGCCCTGAAAATTTGTGCCGAAGGGCTCGAGCAACGCACACGCATCGGCGGCGTGATTCTCAATTCAACGAACACTGCTGCTGACTTTGACCGCTTAAAGCGTCTTTGTGCTCAATACGCTCCCTTAACATCGTTTACGGGCATTCTCGTGCAGAAAATGTCCGGTCGCCCCGATGCTCGAGAACTCAAACTTGCCGTCAAGCGCGATCCGGTTTTAGGGCCTGTGATTTCGCTGGCAGCCGGCGGCAAAACGGGCGAACTCTTCCCGAAAGAACAAAAGGCTCTGCCGCCTTTAACCGAACCGCAAGCGCGCGACATGGTCGAACGCTGCGTGATGTATTCGGCCTTAGAGCCCTTCCGCGGGCAGCCCGAGATTGACATGCAATCGCTCGTTAATGCCATCTTGAATCTCTCGCGCCTTGTCTGCGAGATTCCGGCCGTCACGGAATTGGAAATTAATCCTCTCATTGCCGATGAAAACGGCGTCCTGGCATTAGATGCCACCGCGGGCTTTAGTCCCGGGGCGCTTTGTGCCGATGCATCCTTCTCGCACATGCTCATTGCTCCGCCGCCGCACTATGGCACGGCGATTACCGGGCGCGGCATTTCACTTCGTGTTCGCTCGCTTCGGGCCGATGATTTCGAGCCCTTGAAAGACTTTATTGCGCGCTCCTCGGACACAAGTGTCCTTATGCGCCTTCAAAAGCATCGGCGAGACTTGACCGATGAGGATTATTTGGCGTTTACGCAACTTGATTACGACAGGGAGCGCGCTTACGCCCTCGTTGATTCGGAGCTTGTCGACTCTAAGATTCACGGCGTCGGGCGCTTTGTCATCGATCCGGGGACCGGGACGGCCGAATTCGGGCTTCTTGTTGAGGATGCCCTGCAGCACCGCGGATTCGGAATCGGATTAATGCACATCCTTCTTGAGCAAGCCAAAGCCCTCGGTGTCCGTGTTTTAATCGGCTATGTCCTCACGGAAAACGAACCGATGCGGCACCTATTGAAGAAACTTAACTTTATCGAACACCGCCTCGAGGGTAACGCCGATATCGTGCTTTGCAGTAAAAAGCTTTAATTGACAACAAGGGGAACCTTTCATGCGTCTTTTCTTAACCGGCGGAATGGGATTTATCGGTTCACACACGGCTGTAGAACTCATGAATTCGGGCCATGAGGTTATTTTGTACGATAACCTTTCAAATGCCTCTCAGGACGTGGCCGAGCGCATTGAGCGCATTACCGGAACAAAACCCTGTTTTATCCGCGGGGATATTCGCGATGCCGCAACGCTTGATGCGGCCCTTGCCGAACACAATCCCGATGTGGTGATTCATTTTGCCGGTCTTAAAGCCGTCGGCGAATCCTGCCAAAAACCCCTTGAGTACTACGACAACAATGTCTACGGAACGCTCGTTCTTTTAGAGTCGATGCGAAAGGCAGGCGTTTTTAAGCTCATTTTCTCGTCCTCGTCAACCGTGTACGGAACACCGCAAATGCTTCCCTTGACCGAGGACCACCCGACTGGCGGCGTGACAAACCCATACGGGCGTACCAAGCTATTTATCGAAGACATTCTCAAGGATCTCTGCCGGGCTGATTCGCGCTTTACGACGCTATGCCTAAGATACTTTAACCCAATCGGAGCTCACGCAAGCGGCCTGATTGGAGAAAACCCCAACGGCATTCCCAATAACCTTTTGCCGTATGTGGCTCGAGTGGCCGCCGGAAAACTCGCGTGCCTGCGTGTTTTCGGCGATGACTATCCCACAAAAGACGGCACCGGCGTGCGCGATTACATCCACGTTGTCGATTTGGCGCGCGGACACGCAGCCGCCGCTCGTTACATTCTCGGGGCAAGCGGATGGGAAGCGATGAATTTGGGAACGGGAAAAGGGTACTCGGTCCTTGAAATCGTGCACGCGTTTGAAAAAGCCTGCCATCATGCCATCCCCTACAAAATCGCCCCGCGTCGCGACGGAGACATTGCTGCCAACTGGGCCGATCCCACACTCGCAGAACGTAAGCTCGGTTGGAAGGCGGTCTACGACATCGATGCGATGTGTCGCGATGCCTGGAATTTCCAGCAGCACTTGGAGCACGATAAAACGTAACGAAAAACGCCGCAGTCGCGGCGTTTTTCATCGACCCTAAGGCAAAGGCTTATTCGGCCTTAGCGGGCTCGGCTTTGACGTCCTGAACTTGAGCCTCAGGAGCCTTGACCGGGGCCGTCTCTTCGGGTTTGACTTCTTCGACCTTCACAGGTTTTTCCGTCAATTCGACATAGGCCAAAGGCGCATTGTCGCCGGGACGGAATCCCATCTTCAGAATACGAACATAGCCGCCGTTACGCTTGGCAAAACGTGCACCGAGTTCGTCAAAGAGCTTGGTCACGACTTCACGATCGCGCAAGCGATTGAAAGCTAACCGACGATTGGCAACCGTCGGGTTCTTAGCTAATGTGATCATCGGTTCGACGACACGGCGCAGTTCCTTGGCCTTCGGAAGCGTGGTCTTAATGGCCTCGTGGCGCAAAAGAGAGCACATCATATTGCGAAGCATCGCCAAACGATGAGCCGATGTCCGATTGAGTTTACGAAGTCCTAAATGATGACGCATGATAATTTCCTTATTGAATTCTTCGACCGTTCCGTTTCGGACGGTCCCCCGACTCTTCTATTCGCTTTACGAGGAAAGCAACGGGCGGGTTGAGTTTGTCAAACAATCCGGCATAGCCGCGAAGACTACGCCGGAAACCGAATTTTAGTTCTCTAAATTGGCCGGCGGCCAATTTTCAAGCTTCATACCGAGCGTCAGCCCGTGAGCGGCGAGCACATCCTTGATTTCGTTCAAAGACTTGCGACCCAAATTCGGGGTCTTCAAGAGCTCGTTTTCCGTCCTCTGGATTAAATCGCCGATATAGTAGATGTTTTCGGCCTTCAAGCAGTTGGCCGAACGAACGGTCAGTTCCAAATCGTCGACCAAGCGGAGCAGAATCGGATCCAAGGGAGGCGTTGTTTCTTCCTGCTTGGTCTGTTCGGCTTCCGTTTCGGTCTTGATGGTTCCGAAAATCGAGAGTTGGTCCTGAAGAATGCGCACGGCACTCTTTAAGGCCTCTTCCGGCGTAATGACGCCGTTCGTTTCAATGGTCATCTCGAGCTTATCTAAGTCGGTGCGCTGTCCGACACGGGCCGCTTCGACCTTATAGGCCACACGACGCACGGGAGAGAAACTGGCATCGAGGATAATCCGACCGATGGTCTGAGCCGAGTGATCGTTGGCAAAGGCGCGCATGTCACCGGGCTGGTAGCCGCGACCGGTTTCGACCTTTACTTCCATATCGAGCGTGCCGCCCGAAAGCGTGGCAATCTCGTGCTCGGGATTGAGAATCTGCACGTCATGGGGCAAATCGAAATCGCCGGCCTTGACGACGCCTTCTCCGCTCTTATGCAGGTGCACCATGACTTCCTCTCGACCGCCTTCGAGCTTAAAGACCACACCTTTTAAATTGAGAATGATATCGACGACGTCGTCCCTGACGCCATTGATGATTGAAAACTCATGCACCACGCCGGCAATCGTGGCCTGTGTGGGTGCGTAGCCGACCATGGACGCCAGCAAAATGCGACGCAGTGCATTGCCGAGCGTGTGTCCGTAACCGCGTTCGAACGGTTCGAGCGTGATAACAGCGATATTAGGATTCTTTTCGTCGACGATTGCTTCAATGTTCGTCGGCTTCAAGAGCGTTGTATTAGCCATGTATGACTTTCCTTTTCAATACCCTCGGCTCGTTACACCGATAAGGCTGAGAGTGGAAAAAATCTCGGGGACAAGACATGCAAAGCAACGAATCCCCCGAAACTGCTCCGATGCTCAAAAATGCAGTGCTCAGGCGCATTGCCGGCGGCGTTAAGCCGGCAATACGCCGCGAGAGAATGTCGATTAACGCGAGTAAAGTTCGACAACGAGCGATTCGTTGATGTCCGGAGCGATTTCGTCGCGGGCAGGCACGTTCTTGAAGGTACCTTCCATCTTCTTGGCATCAACGCTGACCCAGGCAGGGAACCCGTTCTGGCCGGCAAGTTCGAGCGCTTCGACGATACGAACCTGCTTTTTTGCACCTTCGCGCACGGCAATCACGTCACCGGCCTTAACGGTGTAAGACGGGATGTTGCACTTCTTGCCGTTCACGAGGATGGCACAGTGGCTCACGAGCTGACGCGCTTCGGCGCGTGTCGAGCCGAAACCCATGCGATACACGACGTTGTCCAAACGGGACTCGAGAAGCCCGAGAAGGATTTCGCCGGTGTTGCCGGGGCGGGAAGCCGCCGTCGAATAGTAACGACGGAACTGACGTTCCAAAAGACCGTAGGTGCGCTTCATCTTCTGCTTTTCGCGCAACTGCGTACCGTAGTCAGAAAGGCGCTGTCCGGAAATCTTACCGTGCTGTCCGGGTTTAACTTCAACGTCTTTGACCTTGCTGTCGAAAGAGCGACGAGCGCTCTTGAGGTTAAGATCAGAGCCCTCACGACGGGAGAGCTTCAACTTGGGACCGAGATATCGAGCCATTTTTTAGTTACCTCTTCTATCCTGCGGACGAACCGCATTCAGTCTGCGTATTCGATGCTCACGCAAACACAGGATACGAATTAAAAATTACATGCGACGACGCTTGCTGGGGCGAACGCCGTTGTGGGGAATCGGTGTGACGTCCTGGATGCTCGTGACACGAATGCCCAAGGCATTTAACGCACGAACACTGGATTCACGGCCGGGTCCGGGTCCGAGAATGCGAACTTCGACATTCTTCAAACCGAACTCAAGGGCAATCTTTCCGGCATGTTCCGCCGCGACCTGAGCCGCAAACGGGGTGGACTTACGAGAACCCTTAAATCCTTGAGCGCCGGACGAAGACGCGGCAACCGTGTTTCCCTGGCGATCGGTAATCGTAATAATCGTGTTGTTGAAGGAAGCATGCACGTGGGCGATGCCTTCCGTGACAACCTTCTTGACCTTTTTGCGGCCGCGAGCGGCGGCCTGCTGTTGCTGCTTTGTGGGAGCCATTAGTCTTCCTTCTGAGAAATTACTTCTTCAACGTAACGCCGACCTTGCGCGGTCCCTTACGGGTACGAGCATTGGTACGGGTGCGTTGCCCACGAACGGGCAATCCCTTGCGATGCCGCATACCGCGATAAGTTCCCAGATCGATCAAGCGTTTGATCGACAGCTGGACTTCGCGACGCAAATCGCCTTCCACGCTGAATTGACCGATGGCATCACGGATCTTCTCGAGTTCCGTATCCGTCAGGTCCTTTACCTTCTTGGTACATTCGACGCCGCAGGAGTCCAAAATCTCCTTCGCACGGGAGCGACCGATGCCGTAAATGGCGGTCAAACCGATAACGGCATGCTGGTTGGGCGGGATATTAATACCGGCAATACGAGCCATATTTATTTACCTCTTTAGCCTTGACGTTGCTTATGCCGCGGATCCTCGCAAATAACGCGCACAACGCCTTTGCGCTTTACGATTCTGCACTTGCGGCACATTCTCTTAACCGAAGCGTTAACCTTCATAAAATTCTCCTAGGAGAAACCGTGGGCAGATTCAAAAGACGTATCTTTTAAGTCTGTATCCAAAATTATCACTACGGGGCAGGTCCGTTAAAGGCCCGACCCAAAACCCTTGAAGTTTGTCTTCTTGAGCAAATTCTCATACTGGTGCGACATCATGTAGGCCTGAACCTGGCTCACGAAGTCCATCGTCACAACGACCACAATCAACAACGACGTACCGCCGAAGTAGAAAGGAACGTTAAAACGCAGATTCAAAAACTCAGGGACAAGGCACACGAACGTCAGATACACGGCACCGCCGAGTGTCAAACGTGTCAACACCTTATCGATATACCGGGCTGTCTGCTCGCCGGGACGAATACCGGGAACAAAAGCGCCGCTTTTCTTCAAATTCTCCGCCGTCTCTTTCGGGTTAAAAACCAACGCCGTGTAAAAGAAGGCAAAGAAAATAATCAGAGCCGCGTACAACAACGTATACAGGGGCTGCCCGGGGCTAAGTGCCGCCGCCAAATCGCGAATCCAACGGGTCGAATCGCCGCTCGTGAACCAGCCGGCTAACGTGGCCGGAAACAGAATCAAAGAAGAAGCGAAAATCGGCGGAATCACGTTGGCCATGTTGATCTTCAAGGGCAGGTACGAAGCCTGTCCGCCGTACATCTTGTTACCGATCTGACGTCTAGCGTAATTGACGGTGATACGACGCTGACCACGTTCGATAAACACCACAAATCCTGTGACCAGAATCACGATGGCGACAATGAAGATTGCGGACAAGGGGCTGATAGCACCCGTGCTGACCAACTGGAACAAACCGCTTGCTGCAGCCGGGAAACCCGCGACGATACCGGCAAAGATGATGAGCGAAATGCCGTTACCCAAACCGCGTTCCGTAATCTGCTCGCCGAGCCACATCAGGAAGATTGTTCCTGTCACCAGGCTCACGGTGCAGGTAAAGCGGAACATCATGCCCGGGTCAATCACCAAACCGTGTTGCGTTTCCAGAGCCACGGCAATACCGAGGGACTGGAATCCGGCAAGCAAAAGCGTGCCGTAACGTGTGTACTGCGTAATCTTGCGACGTCCGGATTCGCCTTCCTTGCGCAAGGCCTCCAGACTCGGGAGCACGTACGAGAGCATCTGCATAATAATCGATGCGGAAATGTACGGCATGATTCCGAGTGCGAAGACCGAGAAACGCGACAAGGCGCCGCCGGAGAACATGTTAAACAGACCGAGGATACCGCCCTGCTGCTCGTTAAAGAGCTGACGCAGGGTATCGGGATCGATGCCGGGGACCGGCACGTGTGCACCGATGCGGTACACGACCAAGGCGAGCAACAGGAAAATCAGACGGCCTTTTAAGTCGCCGTATTTTGCCAAGCCCGTCGGTTTGCTTTTAGGACTGTTTGCCACGTTTGTTTCCTAAACCGTTAAAGTTACGCCTCAACAACGACACCGCCGGCTGCCTCAATAGCCGCCTTGGCACCCTTTGTGACACCGAGACCGCGCACCGTCACCTTGCGGGAAATCTTTCCGGCAAGAATCACGCGCGCCTGAATCGTGTTGCGGGAAACAACGTTGGCGTTCTTGAGAACGTCCAAATCAATCGTATCCACCGGCAACGCTTCCAAATCGGACAAGCGGACCTGCTCGACGAACTGATGCGAACGCGAGAAGAAGCCGCGCTTGGGAAGACGACGATGCAAGGGCATCTGCCCGCCTTCGAACCCGACCTTGTGGAAGCCGCCCGCACGGGACTTCTGTCCTTTGTGTCCGCGACCAGCCGTCTTGCCCCACCCCGAACCGACGCCGCGGCCGACTCGGTGAGCTTGACTCGTTGAGCCCTGAGCGGGCTTAATCGTATTTAAACGCATGTCTAGTACCTCTTAATCGACACGAACGAGGAAAGCGACCTTGGCAATCATGCCGCGCACGGCCGGGGTGTCTTCCAGTTCACGCCAATGGTGCATCTTCTTAAGTCCGAGTCCTTTCAGGCACGCCAAGTGTTCCTTGCCGCAACCGATCGGACTCTTGACGAGCGTAACCTTCAAGGTCTTTTTATCTGTCATGATTTAAATCTCCTAAAAAGACCTACGCGAGAATCTGCTCGACGGTCATGCCGCGCTTGGCCGCAATGTCAGCCGGCGAGCTCAGATGCGAAAGCGCATCAATCGTCGCACGGACCATGTTGTACGGATTGGTCGACCCGTAGGCCTTGGCCAAAACGTTACGCACACCCATCGCTTCGAGAACGGCACGCATCGGGCCGCCGGCAATCACGCCGGTACCTTCGCTCGCGGGCATCAGGATAACGCGGCTTGCGCCGTGCTGACCCTTGACCGCATGATGCAGTGTTCCGTTATTGAGCGGATACTTCTTCATATCCTTACGAGCGCGTTCCATCGCCTTGCTGACGGCAGCCGGAACTTCACGGCTCTTGCCCGTACCCATTCCGATTTTGCCGTCGCCGTCACCGGCAACCGTCAAAGCGGCAAACGCCAAAATACGGCCGCCCTTGACAACCTTGGTGACGCGATTGACCGCAATCATCTTCTCGCGAATGCCGTCATCGATTTCTTCGACCGGATTCTTTTTATCAACCTTAGCCATAAGCCTCGATTCCCTTTAGAACTTGAGACCGGCTTCGCGCGCGGCTTGAGCCAACGCGGCAACACGGCCGTGATAACGATAACCGGAGCGGTCAAAGGCGCACGATTCGATACCGGCCGCCTTGGCCTTTTGGGCAATGCGCTCGCCGACAATCTTCGCAGCGGCGATATTGCCGCCCGTCTTTCCCTGCTCGGCGAGCTTGGCACGAACTTCGGCTTCGAGTGTCGAAGCGGAGGCCAAAACCTGATCTCCTTCGGCGGAAAAAATGGTTGCGTAGATATGCAGGTTGGTGCGGTGCACCGACAAACGAATAGCCTTCTGCAGCTTGATGCGGGTGCGGGCGGCACCAGCGCGACGCAGACGGCTTTGCTTCTTATTAATCATGGTCTTACGTCTCCCGCTTACTTCTTCTTGGTTTCTTTAATGACAACGTGTTCGTTAGCGTAACGGATCCCCTTGCCCTTGTACGGTTCGGGCGGACGATAGCCGCGAACGACAGCCGCCGTCTGACCGACAGCCTGCTTGTCCGGACCGCTGATAACAATCTCGGTCTGCGTCGGTGTCGCACACTTGACGCCTTCGGGCATCTTGTGAATCACCGGATGCGAAAAACCGAGTTGCAAGTTCAGGGAATCGCCCTGCGCCTGAGCACGATACCCGACGCCCACGAGAGTGAGCTTCTTTTCAAAGCCGACGGCCACGCCCTTGATCATGTCATTGACAAGTGCGCGCATCGTGCCGGTGTTGGCATTCGCTTCGCGGGTTTGTTCGAGCTGAACGAACTTGATTTCGTCGCCTTCGCGTTCGACTTTCACGCCGGCCAAACGGTGCACACGGACCTGACCCTTGGGACCTTTGACGAGCACTTCGGCATCGGAAATCGTCACGTCGACGCCTTTGAGAAGGGTAACAGGAATCTTACCAATACGACTCATGTTTGATTCTCCTCAATTAAGCGACGTAGCAAAGAACTTCACCGCCGATACCGGCAGCACGCGCTTTGCGATCGGTCATAACGCCCTGAGGCGTCGAAACGATTGCAATACCCAAGCCGTTCATGACCTTGGGAATCGAATCATGGTTCTTGTAGATACGCAGGCCGGGACGGGAAACGCGTTCGATGCGTTCGATCACGGGACGACCCTCGTAGTATTTCAAGCCGATATGCAGCTGAGCTTTGCCTTCATTGGCAACAACTTGGAAACCGTCGATGTAACCCTCATCCTTTAAGACCTTGGCAATCGCGACTTTGAGCTTGGAGCTCGGCATAGCGATTTCCGTCTTGTCAACACTTTGAGCGTTACGGATACGGGTCAGCATATCGGCGATCGGATCACTCATACTCATTTCGTAATCTCCTCGCTTACCAGCTGGCCTTGATAAGGCCGGGAATATCACCGCGCATGGCCGCGTCGCGAATCATGCCGCGAGCCAGGCCGAATTTGCGGAACGTGCCGCGCGGACGTCCCGTAAGGCCGCAACGATTGCGCAGACGAACCGGACTGGCGTCACGGGGAAGCGCCTGCAACTTGTTACGGGCTTCGAGACGGTCCTCAACAGAGCGGGACGCGTCGTTGATAATCGCCTTGAGTTCGGCGCGCTTGGCCGCGAATTTGGCCACGACGGCCTCACGCTTCTTTTCGCGGTTAATCAATGATAACTTTGCCATCTTGATGCACCTTCTCTCAATTACGGAACGGGAAACGGAACGCGGCAAGAAGCGCCTTGGCTTCTTCGTCGGTCTTGGCCGTCGTCGTGATGGAAATGTTCATGCCACGCAGAGCATCAATCTTGTCGTACTCGATTTCCGGGAAAATAATCTGTTCCTTCAAGCCGATGTTGTAGTTGCCGCGGCCGTCAAAGGCACGGCCGGAAACACCGCGGAAGTCGCGCACGCGCGGGAAAGCAATTGTAATGAGACGATCGAGAAAATCGTACATACGCTCGCCGCGCAACGTCACCATGCAGCCGATCGGCATGTTTTCACGAATCTTAAAATTCGCAATGGCCTTACGAGTGCGGGTGATGGCCGGTTTCTGTCCGGCAATCTTAGTCATATCGGCAACAGCGTTGTCGACATACTTCTTATCGTTAACCGCTTCACCGACGCCCATGTTGAGCGTAATTTTCGTGATACGCGGAACCTGCATCACTGTCTTGTAACCGAACTTCTTGATGAGCTCGGGAACAATGGTATCGCGGTACAGAGTGTGGAAACGTGTCATTCCTTACTCCTTACGCCTTGGCGCCGACTACTGCGCCGTTGCTCTTGAAAACGCGGACCTTCTTACCGTCGACCTCTTTGAAACCGACGCGGTCACCCTTGCCGGTGGCCGGATTGACGATCATCACGTTGGACTGATCAATCGGCATCGTCTTGTCGACAATACCACCTTCGGTATTCGTCATCGGATTGGGACGAACACACTTTTTGACGACGTTCACGCCCTCGACGGTCACGTGCGTCTCATCGACGCGAGCGATGACGACGCCCTTCTTGCCCTTGTCTTTACCGGCAATCACGAGAACCTCGTCGCCTTTACGGATGCGTTGCATCTTATCGGCCTCCTTAAATAACTTCGGGAGCGAGGGACACAATCTTCATGAACCGTTCCGTACGCAACTCACGCGTAACCGGTCCGAAGATACGAGTTCCAACGGGCTCGAGCTTGGAATTGAGAAGAACAACGGCATTGCCGTCAAAACGGATGCGAGATCCGTCGGCGCGACGCACACCGTGAGCGGTACGAACCACAACGGCACTGTAGACCTCGCCTTTCTTGACGCGGCCGCGCGGAGCAGCTTCTTTGACCGTCACTTTGATGACGTCACCGATGTTCGCGTAGCGGCGTTTGGATCCGCCCAACACTTTAAAACACATCACTGAACGAGCGCCGGTATTGTCGGCCACGTCCAGTCTGCTTTGCATCTGAATCATGGTTGTAAATTTCCAACTTATTCTGCGTTACACAGATAGTATTGGTCCCGTACGGGAGAACGATCAGCACACTCAAAAGCATCCGAGAAACACCGCCTGAGAAACCGGCGGGCGCACACTTTTGATGCCCAATCATGAAAAATCGACACGAACGCCGACCGTAGCTCGGTCGGCATCCGCGCGAGCTCGCAAGTTTAACGAAAAGCCGTCACGCTTGCAAGCCGATTACAACAAACTAGACAACAACAGCCTTCTCGAGGATTTTGGTCAGCGTCCAAGACACGGTCTTGGAAACAGGACGTCCTTCCGCGATTTCGACCTTGTCACCGACACCGGCCGTATTGGAAGCGTCATGCACATGGTACTTCTTGCTGCGCACGACAATCTTGCCGTAAAGCGGGTGTTTGACGCGACGTTCCACGAGAACCGTCACGGTCTTGTCCATCTTATCGCTTGTCACGACACCGACGAGGGTGCGTGTCAGCTTCTTGGTTTCAACAGTATCCGTCATTTCGCGGCCGCCTTCTGAGCGAGAACCGTGCGAACGCGCGCGATATCTCGACGCGTCGTGCGCAACAGATTCGAATTCTGGAGTTGCTGCGTAGCCTTCTGAACGCGCAGTTTGAAGTGTGCGGTCTGAAGTTCATTCAACTCCTTGGTAAGCGCGGCCTGATCCATGGCGCGCAATTCTTTAGCTTTCATGTCCGTCTCCTTACTTGCCAACTTGGCGGACAACGAACTTTGTCTTCAAAGGTAACTTGGCCGCCGCAAGCGCAAAGGCTTCGCGGGCAAGTGACTCATCGACGCCGTCCATTTCATAAAGCACCCGACCAGGTTGCACGAGAGCGACCCAGTACTCCGGGTTGCCCTTACCGTTACCCATACGCACTTCGGCAGGTTTGCTCGAAATGGGCTTGTCCGGGAAGACACGAATCCAGACATGGCCGCCACGTTTGATATGGCGGGTCAGTGCTCGACGTGCGGCTTCGATCTGACGAGCCGTCAGACGACCGCGTTCGAGTACCTTCAAGCCGAAATCTCCGAAGGAGACGTCGGCGCCACGCTGGGCCATACCGTAGTTACGACCCTTTTGGTCCTTACGGTATTTTGTACGATTCGGTTGCAGCATCGCTTATTCTCCGTCTTTTGTTTCAGTGGCGGCAGGGGCGGCGACCGGAGCTTTCCGAGGACGACGTGCGGGTTTCTTATCCGCCTTGTCATCCCCTTCTTCAGCTTTACGGACACGACGAACCGGACGGCGACGACGATCTTCGCGATCGGCAGGCGCCGGAGCCGCTTCAACCGCTTCACCCCGTTCAAGGTTGTCACCCTTGTAGACCCAAACCTTCACGCCCACGACGCCGTAGGTCGTATGCGCTTCGGAAAAACCATAGTCGATATCGGCACGCAATGTATGAAGCGGAACGCGGCCTTCACGGTACCATTCGGTACGCGCGATTTCCGCACCGTTCAAACGGCCGGCGCTCATAATCTTGATGCCCTTGGCACCCAAGCGCATGGCGTTTTGCATCGCGCGCTTCATCGCACGACGGAACATAATGCGCTTTTCGAGCTGCTGCGTGATGCCGTCGGCAATAAGCTGGGCATCGAGTTCCGGACGACGCACTTCTTCAATAGAAATGTGTGCAGGAACACCGATAATCTTCTGAACATCGGCCTTGAGCTCTTCGATATAAGCACCCTGCTTACCGATTACAACACCGGGACGAGCCGAGTAAATCGTAATGCGAGCATTGTTGGCAGGACGCTCAATGACAATGCGCGAGACGCTCGCCGCCTTCAGTTTTTCCATCAGGAAGGCGCGAACCTTAAGATCTTCACACAGTGTACGAGAGAAGTTGCGACCAACCGCGTACCAACGCGACGTCCAATTGCGCGTCACGGGAAGGCGGAAGCCGGTAGGATTAATTTTCTGACCCATGGTTCACCTTTACTTGTCGCCGACGGTCACATAGATGTGAGACGTCTGCTTACCGATACGCGTACCGCGGCCCTTGGCGCGGGCACCGAAGCGGCGCAACGTCGTAGCCTTTTCCACGTAAATCTTTGTGACGCGAAGCTCATCAATGTCGGCACCGTCATTGTGCTCGGCATTGGCGATGGCGCTCTCAAGTGCCTTCAGAACAATACCGGCCGCACGGCGACGCGTGAACTTCAGAATGTTAAGGGCCTTGTCCACGGGCTTACCGCGAACCAGGTCGGCAACCAGGCGACCCTTTTGAGCCGACAGGCGCACACCGCGAACGATTGCAGTAGTTTCCATTTGATTACCCCTTGACCTTCTTATCAGCGTTTACCGCATGACCACGGAAGGTACGCGTCATCGCGAACTCGCCGAGTTTATGGCCGACCATGTTCTCGTTGATATAAACGGGAACATGCTGACGACCGTTGTGCACGGCGATTGTCAAACCGACAAACTCCGGAAGAATCGTGGAACGACGCGACCAGGTCTTAATCGGACGCTTGTCACGGCTAGACTGTGCGGCCTCCACTTTCTTCATCAGGGATCCGTCTACAAACGGCCCCTTCTTTAACGAACGAGACATTCTTCAGACCCCCTTACTTGTCATAACGGCGCTGGACAATCATTCTGTCCGTGCGCTTGGAATTGCGAGTACGGTAACCCTTGGTGAGCTGTCCCCACGGAGACATCGGAGCGCGACCCGTACCGGTACGGCCTTCGCCGCCGCCGTGCGGGTGATCGACCGGGTTCATCACCTTTCCGCGAACCGTCGGACGGATACCGCGCCAACGCTTCGCACCGGCCTTGCCGAGCTCACGCAGGCTGTTTTCTTCGTTACCGACCGTGCCGATCGTCGCACGGCATCCGATGAGAATGCGGCGAACTTCACCGGAACGCATGCGAACCTGAGCGTAATCGCCTTCACGGGCAATAAGCTGAGCGAACGCACCGGCAGCGCGCACAAGCTGTGCACCTTTGCCCGGCAACATTTCGATGCAGTGAATCGTCGAGCCGACCGGGATGTTGCGAAGCGGAAGAGCGTTACCGACCTTAATGGCCGCTTCCGGACCGCTCATAATCGTGTCACCGACATTAAGACCCTTCGGGGCGATGATGTAGCGACGTTCGCCGTCGGCATAAAGAACCAAGGCGATATGAGAAGAACGGTTCGGATCGTATTCGATGCGCTCGACGCGTCCGGCAACGCCGTCTTTGTCACGCAAGAAATCGATTACACGATAGTGGCGCTTAGAACCGCCGCCCTTGTGGCGACACGTAATATGGCCGTTGTTGTTACGACCCGATCCGCGGTTCTTCTTTTCCGTCAGAGCCGCAAAAGGGCTGCCCTTGTGCAGGCCCGGCGTCACGACCTTAACGGTGTGACGGCACCCGGCCGAGGTGGGCTTCATTTTAACGAGAGCCATTACTTACCCTCCTGCGCAAAGTTAATTTCCTGTCCTTCTTTCAGGCTCACATAAGCCTTACGGACGGACTTGCGCACACCGGGCGTACGACCCGTGCGCTTGACTTTGCCCTTGATGTTGACCATCTGGACGCCCTGAACCTGCACCTTAAAGCACAGTTCAACAGCCGCTTTAACTTCGGCCTCTGTCGCATCCGGAACCACTTCAAACGTGTACTGACGGGCCTTATCGGCAACCATCGTGCTCTTTTCAGAGATGACGGGCCCGACGAGCACTTTCAATAAACGGTCTTGATTCATCCGAGCATCTCCTCGATCTTAGAAAGCGCACCCTTGGCCACGACAATCTTCTCGTAGTGAATCAAGGAGAGCGGATCGATATAACGCGGCTCAACAACCGTAACATTCTTGATGTTGCGGGAAGCCAGGAAAAGATTGTCATCGACCGTTTCGGCAATCAGCATCGCGCTCGTAAGACCCATGGTCTTTAACTTGGCGGCAAATGCCTTCGTCTTGGGCGTTTCCGCACCAATCGATTCGACAACAACAAGACGACCGTCCGCGACGAGTTTCGAAAAAATCGTCGCCATCGCAGCGCGATAGGCCTTCTTGTTCATCTTCTTAGAAAAGTTTTCGTTCGGTGTGCTCGGGAAAGTACGACCGCCGCCGCGCCAAAGCGGGGAGGACGACATACCGGCACGCGCACGCCCCGTGCCCTTCTGACGGAAGGGTTTCTTGGTCGTGTGATGCACGAACTCGCGGTTTAACTGCGCGCGGGTTCCCTGACGGGCGTTAGCCATGTAGGCCACAACCAACTGATGGACCAACGCTTCATTGTATTGGCGTGCGAACACGGCATCGGAAGCCGGCACCTTGGCCGTTTCCTGTCCCTGCTCGTTGACTAAATTCAATTCCATGGTTCGCTCCTATTAGGCCTTGACAGCGGCGCGCACAATCACTTGACCACCCTTGCTGCCGGGGACGGCGCCACGGATCAGAAGAAGACCGCGTTCGGCGTCGACACGCGCGACAACGAGGTTCTGTGTGGTCCTTTGGCAATCACCCAAATGTCCGGCCATACGCTTGCCCGGGAAAACACGACCCGGATCCTGGCGATTACCGATGGAACCCGGAGCGTTTGTTGTGACCGAGTTACCGTGGCTGGCGCGGTTGGAACTGAAATGATGACGTTTGATGACACCGGAGAATCCCTTACCGATTGTCGTTCCCGTCACGTCAACCTTCTGACCGGCGGTAAACATCGTCGCGCTCAAAACCGTACCGGGTTTGAATTCGGCGATTTTGTCCGCATCGACATGGAACTCTTTTAACGTCTTGGCAGCCTGCACGCCGGCTTTTGCAAACTGACCCGCGAGTGCCTTATTAACGCGCGAAGGCTTCTTGGAGCCGAACGCGACTTGAATGGCGTTATAGCCGTCGGTTTCCTGTGTCTTAACACAGACAACGCGATTGTCGGACATGTCCAAAACCGTCACGGGAACGGAAAGACCGTCATCCGTGAAGATACGCGTCATGCCGACTTTGCGACCGACTAAGCCGAGCTTATCACTCATTATTATCTCCACCCCGGCTACGATTGGCCGGGACCGTACTTTATAAAAATCGCTTCACGACGGGAGGTTGCGACCTCTCTTGCAAGGGGCGCGAACACCGATCGATTGTCTCTAAAGCCAGAAGCGACACGTGTGTAACCGTGAAACCACGGTTACAAAAAACTTTTACCGATTACTGCACCTTAATCTTGACATCGACACCGGCCGGCAAATCGAGCTTCATCAGCGCATCGACGGTCTTGTCCGTCGGATCGATGATGTCCATCAGACGCTGATGTGTACGAATTTCGAGCTGATCGCGGCTTGTCTTGTTGACATGGGGCGAACGCAAGATATCAAAGCGTTGAATACGGGTGGGCAACGGAACCGGACCGCGAACGACCGCACCGGTGCGTTTGGCCGTATCGACAATCTCAAGAGCCGACTGATCGATAAGCTTGTAGTCAAACGCTTTAAGGCGAATACGAATGCGTTGGGATTGCATTTGTTTTTTTATCCTAAAAAGAACGAAAAAAGAACTAAGGGGCGCAGTATACCACGCCCCTTTAAGGCTGTCAATTACTCAATGATCTTCGCAACGACGCCGGCACCGACCGTGTGGCCGCCTTCACGAATAGCAAAGC
>UQOW01000002.1 GCA_900542805.1 uncultured Sutterella sp. | reverse complement strand
TCCACATGAAGGCATTATATGAAGTCTGCGCCTGGCTTGCGCGGCTTATATCCCCACCCTGAACGACGGGGCTTTACGCTGCTGTCGGTAATGCTCAAATCAACGGCGCTTGCGCCTGGCCGAATAAAGCCGGAGATGATATTCGTGCCACAATCCGGCTTTATGCAGAGTTAGTAGAAGAAACCGTCAATTAACAATCCCTTTTCCGCAATGCTTTGCAACGTTTCTACGGCACTTCCCGTGAAAGGACCGTTGCAATCATCTCAAAGAGAAGCACACAAATAAAGACTAACCGAGATTACAGCGAAACCGACGGAAGAGATTCGTCTTACCGACCTCTCGCCAATCAAGGGACGCTAGAAAAACGTCATCGCGTAAACGGCTGCAAGCTCCGAAAGAAGGACGGCGAACAACACGACATAAACGCGATGCGTAGGGCTAGGTAGGGCATTAAGGCGACTCGAGTTATCAAGACGCCGAAGACAGAAGCCCTCGGCGTGTCCGGCTGCATCGCGCTCTAACGTTTGTAGGAGTCCGATTAAGAGGAACTTTAAGCGGGAAAAACGGCTTTTGTCGTGAAACCTAAGATCCACTGCGCAAGAAACTCGCTTAAAAACCTCTTTTTTCCGAGCAAACGAGGCAGCCGTCAAAAGTAAGCCCGTGCGCACATCGGCAGCTTTCGCTCCGAGTACCGGCCTTAAAAGGACGGCAAGGGCATCGGCTAGACCTGCCGGAGTTGTTTCTTTAACTAAAACCGTAGTCCAGAGAAAAAGCGTCAAAAGATGCGTGAAAAGCACGGCCGCAATCAAGGCGCTGATTTCCATGGTGTTCTCGGAGGCGGTAAGCGATGCGGCAAGCGAAAACGCCGCCCAAAAAAGCGCAAAAATGCCCCAGGTTTTGAGGAACGTCAAAAACGCCAGAATCCCGTAGCGCGCAAGAAAGAATCCGAGCGAGAGCAGAGAGAACGCCGCAAGAACAGGCGCCGGAAAATGCCATAAAAGCAATCCCGTCGGTAAAAAAAAGACCAAGCAAATGAGATTTTTCTCGTGTGCCATGGTTTTTAAAAGGGAAAAAGCCCGTACTCGGGGTGAGAGGAAAGAGCCTTGCGGGCCTCATCTAGGGTCGAGTAGAGGCAAGCTTTCCCACGGTAAAGAAAAAGGAATGAATCCCCGTCTTTTAAAAGAGAAAGGAACGGCCGCACGTCGTGCGTTGCAATTAAGAGGCTGCAACCGGCACGAAAATCCATAAGGGTTGCGATGAGTTCTTTTACCGATGGACAGTCAAGGCCTGCTGTCGGCTCATCGAGAAGAAGAACGTCCGAGGGCGGGAAAAGCGTCGTAAGGAGCGCAAGCTTTCGCTTTTGCCCGAAAGACAGTGTGGCAACGGCGCCTTCGGGATTTATTCCGTAGCGACATAAAACGTCCCGAGCGCAATCGATCAACCTGTCATCGGGATTCGGATAGGAAAGAAGGAGCTCTTCTAAAGGCGTTTGCCCGAAAAGCACATACTCGGACTCTTGCATGAGCATATTGGGGCGCGAGGACGTCGTGACCGACCCTTTTTCGGGGGCAACCACTCCGGCAACGGTTGACAAAAGCGTACTTTTTCCCGATCCGTTCGCACCGAGCACAAGTGTCAGAGCCCCTTGGGGAACCGTCAGCGAGACATCCCTTAAATGCCGAACGGATAAACCGGAAACCGTAATCATCCCGAAGACCGATGACGCACCATGCGCCAGAAAAGAAAGGCTAAGGCGGCTTTCACAAGGTCTGCAGGCACAAAAACCAAATCCATGTAAAACGCCTGAACGAGGGTTTTATTGAGCGTCAGACTCATGCCGATTATGCCGCAGGCGTGGCAGGCTGCGACGGCCGCTAGGAGACCGACAAGGGTCCCGAGGGTTCCGGTTTTGCGCGCAAGACCCGCAATGAATGCTAAGAAAAGAAATCCGACAAGATACCCGCCCGAGGGGCCGAAAAGAACGCCGAGACCGGCTTTGCCGCCGGCAAAAATCGGAAGCCCTACGGCACCGGCAAGGAGATAAAGAATCACCGCCGAAAGAGCCGTACGAGGACCGAGAAAAAGACCTGCGAACGCAATCAAAAGGACCTGCAGGGTAATCGGCACGGGGCCGACGGGAATGACAAAAAAGCTAGCCAGACCGAATAGGGCGGCAAATTCGGCTGCATAAGCAAGGCGTCGGATTCGATCCATAGTCAGGTATCTGCCGATAAGAGACAGTTAAAACGAAAAAACGCATCGAGGAGCAGTCGATGCGTTTTCTCTTTAACGGCTAATCCACCCCCACTGAGGGATGAAGACGGAAAAGCTCATGAGGCATTAAGCCATCGCTTTGATCGCAGCGCTCAAACGGCTCTTGTGACGCGCGGCGGCGTTCTTGTGCAGAGCACCCTTGGAGCACATTGCGTCGACCAAGCACTGCGCCTTCTTGAAGGTTTCGGTCGCAGCGACCTTGTCACCGGCCAAAATCGCCTTACGGACGCTCTTGACGGCGGTACGGTACTGCGTACGCTGCGCAGAAAGATGCTGGTTGCGGGCAACGGCCTGACGGGCACGTTTGCGAGCTTGTTTTGTATTAGCCATTTAGGTATTCCTAAAAATAAATGCTTGAAAAGGGCAAGCACCCGGTTTAAGTTTGTTTCCGGTACGCCCCTCGCATTAATCAGCCGTGGGCTCGGCCGGTATATGTTTACAATGTCGCTTACCGAAAAGAAAGAGGGCGAAACATTTCGCCCCGATTTTCGAAAAGCGCCGTATTTTAACAAAAACACGGCGTCGCGACAAGAAAAACCCACGATAAGACAAGACGCCTCATGTCCATACTGCGTTCGGCGGCTACGGTTTCCGCCTTTACGATGCTTTCTCGTGTCACGGGACTGATCCGTGACATGCTCATCGCTCGGTATTTCGGCGTCTGTGCCGCAACCGATGCCTTTTACGTGGCGTTTCGTATCCCCAATCTCTTGCGTCGGCTTTTTGCCGAAGGCGCATTTTCGCAAGTCTTCGTGCCGATGCTCTCACAGGTCAAAGAAAAAGAGAGTCCTTCGCGCACGGAAGAATTCATCAATCACGTCTTTACGCTCCTGGCACTCGCGGTCTTTCTTGCCAGTGTCCTCGGGGTCCTCTCGGCGCCCGCCGTCGTGTGGATCATTGCCACAGGTTTTGCCAAGACCCCGACGACGTTTGATCTTGCGGTGGCGCTCACGCGCTTTATGTTCCCGTACATTATTTTTATGAGCCTGGTGGCCCTTGCGGCGGCCGTACTCAATACCTGGCGCCACTTTGCCATCCCGGCTTTTACGCCCGTTCTTCTGAATGTAAGCTTTATCGTCTTTATTGTTTTCGTGAGCGAACACCTTGACGCGCCCGTGTGGGCGTTGGCTTTTGCCGTTCTCGTCGGCGGAGTTTTGCAACTTGCGACACAACTGGTGCAATTAAAGCGCATGCGCCTTATGCCGCGTTTTGCATCTGTGAAAAGCGCCGTGCGCGATAAAGCCGTTACAAAGATGTTGCGCCTTATGGTTCCAGCAATTGTCGGCGTTGCCGTCGCTCCGATTTCGATTTTAATTAACACCAATATCGCCTCGCGTCTCATCGAAGGGTCCGTGACGTGGCTGAGCTACGCCGATCGCCTCATGGAGTTTCCGACGGCGCTCCTCGGTGTTGCGCTCGGCTCAGTTCTCTTGCCGAGTCTTTCACGAGCGTATGCAAGAGGGGATACCGCCGTCTATCAAGACCTTCTCGATACGGGCCTTAAAGTGGTCTTTCTTCTAGCCGTTCCGGCGGCGGTCGGTTTGGGGTTTTTAGCCGATGGGCTTTCATCCGTGCTCTTTCAGGGGAAAAACTTTACGGCGCTCGATGTAGCACAAACCTCGGTGGCCGTCCGCGGATATGCCGTCGGGATGATCGGCCTCATCGGCATCAAAATTATTGCCCCCGCGTTTTATGCCCGAAAAGATATTAAAACGCCCATGGTTGTTGCCATCCTTTCCGTCGTCTTCATCCAAAGTTTGAACATCGTGACCGTGCCGCTTTTTGCTCACGCAGGCCTGGCGATATCAGTGGCACTCGGGTCATGCTTTAACGCTTTGGTTCTGCTGGCTATCCTTGCGAAGCGCACCTGGTATACACCCGTCGACGGCTGGGTCCGTTACATCGCTCGCACGCTGGTTGCCGCGGGTGCCATGGCCTTCTTTTTGTCTTGGATTCAAACGGGAACCGATTGGGTCGCAATGCAAAATGCCTGGGAGATGCGCCTTGTGTATGTCCTCGGGATTATCGGATCAGCTGCCTTGGTTTACTTTGCTCTTTTGTGGCTACTCGGATGGAGAGCTCAGGAGCTTAAACATGCGGCGCGTCAAAATTAAAGAGGTTATTTGTGAGTACATTCATTCCGGGAATCCAAGAGCGTCTTGCTGCGCTTTTAAATGAAATCGAAAACGCGCCGAAACTTGAAAAGCGCATCACATTACTTGCCGTCAGTAAGACCTTTCCCAAAGAAGCCGTGCTCATTGCCGCACAAGCCGGGCAGCGGTCTTTCGGCGAAAACTACGCCCAGGAAGGCTGCGAAAAAGTCGATTGGTTTCGAGAAAATCACGCGGAACTCCCGCTGGTCTGGCACTTTATCGGACCGGTACAAGCCAATAAAACGCGACCCATTGCCGAGCACTTTGACTGGGTCGAAAGCCTCAATCGCGAAAAAATTGCCCGGCGCTTAAACGAGCAAAGACCCGAGGCTCTGGGAAAACTCAACGTCCTTATCGAAGTCAATATCGACGGCGAGGCAAGTAAATCCGGCGTTCTGCCGAAAGATGTTCCGGCGCTTTGCGACGTTGTGCAAGGACTGGACCGGTTAAAACTACGGGGTCTTATGGCAATTCCTGCGCCCGCCGATACTCGCGAAGGAAAAATCAAACCCTTGCGTGATATGCGCGCCCTGTACGAATCACTTCGCGACCGTTACGAATTCGACACACTTTCAATGGGTATGAGCGCCGATCACTTAGAGGCCCTTGAAGCCGGTTCCACAGAAATTCGTGTCGGAACGGCGATTTTCGGGCATCGCGACTACAGCGCCAAGTAACTTAGAGTCCTTTTTTCCGGCACCAGGCGCGCACCTCCTGCGTGATGCGCATCGCGCAAAACTTCGGTCCGCACATCGAACAAAAATGTGCGCCCTTCATGCTCTCTTTACTCAAAGTCGCATCGTGGTAGGCGCGTGCCGTTTCGCTATCAAAGGCCAGGTTAAATTGATCGAGCCAACGGAACTCAAACCGCGCCTTACTCATGGCATTGTCGCGAATTTGAGCGCCGGCAACTCCCTTGGCTAGGTCGGCGGCATGAGCGGCAATCTTGTAGGCAATCAGTCCGGCGCGCACGTCGTCTTTGTTCGGCAACCCCAAGTGTTCCTTGGGCGTAACGTAGCAGAGCATCGCCGTCCCGCGTGCGCCGATTGCGGCCGCACCGACGGCACTTGTGATGTGGTCGTACCCCGGTGCACAATCTTCGACCAACGGACCTAAGGTATAAAAGGGTGCCGCATCGCAAAGAGCCTCTTGGGCCGATGCGTTTTCTGCGACGCGTTGCAAGGGAATGTGCCCCGGACCTTCGATGAGAACCTGCACGTCGTGCGCACGAGCGCGCCGAGCTAATCGTCCGAGTTCGGACAGTTCTGCCATCTGAGCTGCATCGCACGCATCGTGCAAGGACCCGGGCCGTAGGCCGTCTCCCAAGCTGATAGTCACATCATAAGCGGCAAGGATTTCACAGAGCTTGTCAAAGTGCGTATAAATGAAATTTTCCGTATTGTGATGCATGCACCACAGGGCCATGACCGACCCTCCGCGCGAGACAATACCCGTTAAGCGCCGTTGCGTAAGGGGAATAAACGAGAGCCTTACGCCTGCATGAATCGTCATGTAATCGACGCCTTGTTCGGCTTGCTCGATGACCGTGTCGCGAAAAATCTCCCACGTAAGGTTCTCGGCATGTCCGTTCACTTTTTCGAGGGCCTCATAAAGCGGTACGGTTCCGATCGGCACGGGACTGTTGCGAAGAATCGCTTCCCGCGTTGCGCAGATGGCTTTTCCCGTCGACAGGTCCATGACGGTATCGGCGCCCCAGCGCACGGCCCAAATCAGTTTCTCGACTTCTTGGGAAATATCGGAGGCTAACGCGGAATTGCCGATATTGGCATTGACCTTCGTGAGAAACGCTCGACCGATTACCATCGGTTCGGATTCCGGATGATTGATCGAAGCCGGTAAAACGGCTCGCCCCGCGGCAATCTCGTCACGAACAAATTCGGGCGTGACCTCGGACGGGCACGTAAAGGAAAGAGCGCTAGCAGCATGGTGCGACAAAAGTGCCGCGCGGCTTTCCGATGACAAAAGAGATAAACTTTGTATATAAGCCGTACGATTAACATTTTCCCGAATAGACGCAAATTCCATTTCAGGCGTAATCAGCCCGGCTTTGGCATACGCAAGCTGCGTCGGGTGGCAGCCGTCCTTGGCGCGACAAACAGGCACTTGCCCTGATAAAGGGCTTTCTTGAAGGTTCTGCGTTGCGCTTTCCTTAAAAGCGATATCGCCCCGGTTTTCTATCCACGCAGTGCGTCTTTTATTTAGGCCGACACGACAATCGGGGCTTCGATCGGGATCGCCCCAGGGCCCCGAAGTATCATAGAGGAAAACAGGGGGATTGACTTCGCTTTTTCCGTCAGGCAAAGCCGAGTCGGCTTGATAGACGGCTTTCATCGGAACGGCGCCGCAAGTATCTCCCGTCACCGTCATGCGAATGACACGAGAAGGGCAAGAGGAGGGGGTATCCGGGGTTATGGCAATCGTGTTTTCAGTCATCGTCGCACTCAAAAAGGCAGAAGGTGCACGATGCGAGAATCAGGCAGTCTCACAGACTTCGCGCGTTTCCCTCCGCTGAGATCAATCAGATCAGGTTCAAAGGCTCTGTCTCAATCGGACACATCCGATACACCTAACGCAAAGGCACATTCTAACAACGTTCAAAAGGGCAACGGAAACGAGTGCGATGCCGCTTAACAGTGATAGAAAAGAGCCTGAAAACAACAGAAGACAGTCAATTTAGGGCAAACCCCTGACAAGGTGCCACCTCAGAGGTCTTTTTTAGATATAATGGCGCACTTTATGAGAGTTCACCCTTGTGGGGGTATGTAAAAAATGGCTGTTCAACAAAATAAAAAATCCACGAGCCGTCGCGGTAACCATCGTTCTCACGATTCCCTGACGAATCCGCCCGTTGCCGTTGAGGCAACGACCGGTGAAGTTCACCTGCGCCATCACATCTCTGCCACGGGTTTTTACCGCGGTAAGAAGGTCGTCGCGAACAAAGAATCGACCGAGAAGTAATTTCGGTTCTCTGTACGCGTCGCGTACAGCACGTGAAAATTAATACAAATTAAGTCGCCTTCGGGCGTGTTGTATTCTTTTAGAATAGACACATGTGAGGCGACTTTTTTTGTTGCCTGGCGTTTTTACCGAATCGTCTTCACAAGAAGAAGTCGGCAACGCAAACCGACGAGACATCCGAGGATACACAATGAGAAAAATCGCAGTCGTTTTTCCCGGACAAGGGAGTCAGTGCGTCGGCATGCTGTCGGGCTTAGAAGACAGGCCCTCGGTCCGAGAAACTCTCGATGAGGCTGACTCGATTCTCGGACACTCGATTTCCGAGATTATTGCCCGAGGCCCTCAAGATCTTTTAAATCAAACGGTCCACACGCAACCGGCTCTTGTTGTCTCTTGCGTGGCCATCTATCGGGCGCTTGTTGAAAAAACGGACCTCGTTCCGACCTACTTTGCCGGTCACAGTCTCGGAGAATTCGCAGCCTGTGCCGCCTCGGGCCTTCTTTCCTTTGCCGATACCGTTAAACTTGTGCGCCTACGTGCCGAACGCATGCAGAAAATTGCCGCGCTGCACCCCGGTCACATGGCCGCTGTTTTAGGTCTTACGGCCGAGACGATTGACTCGGTTTGCTCTCGTTTTACAGATGCGGGGTTTGTTAAGCCGGTTAACTTTAATACGCCGCTTCAGACGGTAATTGCCGGAACGGGACAAGCTTTCGAGTGTGCAAAAGAGGCTTTAAAAGAGGCCGGGGCAAAACTCATCGTCGATCTTCCGGTTACCGCGGCGTTTCACACGGACTTATTTACACCCGTTTCCCGAGTTCTTAAAGACGCCCTGCAAACGCTTGACGTCAATACGGATGCAACCCCGGTTGTCGCAAATATCGACGGCTCGGTCAAAGCGACAAAGCAAGACGTGATAACCTCGCTTTCCGAGCAAGTCTCACACCCGGTTCAGTGGGTTAAAACGCAAGACTTTTTCCTTAAAAACGGCGTAACCGACATCGTCGAATGCGGGCCGGGACGCACGTTGACGGGCCTTGCGAAGCGCACGCTCAAAGGAATCACCTTATTTAACGCTTCAAACGCGCAATCGATCGAGTCGATTGCCGCGCAATTTGCCACGGAGTAATCGCATGGGAGCACTCTTTTCAACGGATGCCTTCGCAGGTCGCGTTGTCCTAGTCACGGGCGCAAGTCGCGGTATCGGCAAATCGATTGCTGAAATGTTTAACGAGGCCGGTGCCCGCGTCATCGGAACGGCGACAACCGAAGGGGGCGCTCAAAAAATCACCGAAGCGCTCGCAGGAAACGGCAAAGGCGTTATGTTCGACGTCACTGACGCTACGGCCGCCGATGCCCTGATTCAATCCATCGTCAAGGACGAAGGGAAGATCGACATTCTCGTCAATAACGCCGGCATTACGCGCGATGCCTTGAGCATGCGACTGACCGATGAAAACTGGAATGCGGTTTTGGAAGCGGATTTAACGGGGGCCTTTCGCCTCGTGCGGGCGGCGCTGCGTCCGATGATGCGTGCTCGATACGGACGCATTGTCAATCTTGCGTCTGTTGTGGGCGTGACGGGCAACGCCGGTCAGGCGAACTATGCAGCGGCCAAAGCCGGTTTGATTGCTATGAGCCGGTCGGTCGCCCGTGAAGTGGCCGCACGCTCGATCACCGTCAATTGCGTGGCTCCGGGCTTTATCGAGACGGATATGACAAAGACCATTCCCGAAGCCATGCGTGAGACGCTTTTAAAAGAGATTCCGGCGCAACGTTTCGGCAAACCCGAGGACATCGCGCAGGCGGTTTTGTTTTTCGCAAGTGACGCGGCTTCCTACATCACCGGAGCCGTGCTTCATACGAACGGAGGATTGTATACGGGGTACTAAAACCTTGATACAATCGCTATACTCTAATGATGCATACGGTCCGCTTTCGTTGCGGACCTTGTAATTGAACCTAGTCTGGGAGCTATCAATGGACGATTTGGAACAGAAAGTCAAAAAGATTATTGCCGAGCAGCTCGGAAAAGATGTCGAAGACATCAAAAATGAGGCTTCGTTTATCGAAGATCTCGGAGCCGACAGTCTCGATACCGTTGAGCTCGTGATGGCTCTGGAAGATGCCTTCAAGGTCCAGATTCCCGACGAGCAGCAGGAAAACCTGCGCACGGTTCAGCAGGCAATTGACTTCATTCGCGCCAATCAGAAAGCGTAAAGTTTCTCTCACAACGCTTTTGTATCTCCCAAAAAGGGCCTTGAATTAAGGCCCTTTCGTGACTTTAACGGAGTTGAGTTATGCGTCGTGTCGTTGTGACCGGTTTGGGTCTGGTAAGCCCCCTCGGTAATACCGTCTCGGAAAGTTGGTCGGCCCTTTTGGCCGGCAAATCCGGTATCGCTCCGATTACATCGTTCGATGCAACCCCGTTTAATTGTCGTATTGCCGCGCAAGTCAAGGGCTTTGATGCCGCAAAGGTCCTCGGCATGAAAGACGGACGGCGTTTCGAGCCCTTCACGGCTTACGGCGTTTCGGCCGCCATGGAGGCGCTTGACGACGCAGGACTGACGTTTTGCGACGACGATTTATCCTGCAATCGAGCCGGTACCGTCATAGGATCGGGAATCGGGGGCATTGCGACCAAGTGTCGGGATTATGCGGCTTTTTTAACCGGCGGGCCCAGAAAGTTTTCTCCCTTTATCGTCCCCGTTTCGATTATCAATTCGACGGCCGGGGAGCTTTCGATTTTGCGGCACTTAAGAGGTCCGAATTTAGCGATAGGGACAGCCTGCACGTCGGGCCTACACGCAATCGGCGAGGCTGCTTGGATCATTGCCCGCGATGATGCCGATGTGATGGTTGCAGGCGGCACCGAAAGTGTCATCCACCCGGCCTCACTCGGCGGCTTTGACAACATTCGTGCGCTTTCTCGACGTAACGATGACCCGACGGGCGCGTCCCGCCCCTTTGATCTCGCCCGCGACGGATTCGTTTTGGGCGAGGGTGCGGGTATGCTCGTTTTGGAAGAATACGAACACGCCGTCTCTCGCGGAGCGAAGATTTACTGCGAAATTATCGGATACGGGTTAAATTCCGACGGCTATCACTTTACGGCCCCGCGTAGCGAAGGAGCCGCGGCCTGCATGCGCCTTGCGTTAAAACACGCCGGAATTGCTCCTCAAGAGGTTGACATGCTCAACGCCCACGGGACATCGACGCCCATGGGAGACGTGAGTGAAGCGCAAGCCGTACGCTCCGTGTTCGGAGATGCAACCGATAAACTTCTTGTCACCTCCACGAAAGGGGCCACAGGTCACGCACTCGGCGGAGCAGGTGGCATGGAATCTGTCTTTACCGTGCTTTCCATTCGCGACCAAATCGTCCCGGCGACCTTAAATCTTACGGAGCAGGACCCCGAGTGCCCGATCCGAGTCTGCGCCGGAAAACCCGTGTCGATGCCCGTCAATGTTGCGATGAAAAACAATTTCGGATTCGGCGGCACCAACGGCACGCTCATCTTCCGTAAGCTTTAAGACGCTTAGAACCAGCCGAGGTTCGGACCCTGAAGTTTTTCGACGCACCGGAAACGAATCGTTCCGGTGTAGCCTTTGCCTTCGGCATCGGTCGTGGCATCGAGGGGCATCATCCCGAGATTCTTTTTGGCGCAAACATCGCGCGCCTTTTGGATTTGTTTATCTCGAAAGAATCCGTAAGAACTCGTCCAAGGGTCGGTTATCGTCAAGGTAAACTCATTTTCGTTGACTTGTGTGAGCTTGCTCGGTGCACTTTGTAGACCGGTGCATCCGACGGCAAGAAGCGCGCATGAAAAAGCAGTAAGAAGAAAAAAGGTTTTACGCATAATGCGTCTTAGCTCTTAAAGTAGGGGTTGAGCGGAAACTCTCAGGCCTGCGTCCGAAACCGAAAGATGATCCAAATTGACGGCATAAGCCGTATCAATCACCTTGAGTTTAGCGTAACCGCGAGCGCTTGAGAGCGCCCTGGTTCGTGACGCGCCGTCGTGCGTAACAAAATAAGCGGACTTCACGCCTCCGAGGGTTTGAAGAATCGGCAGAGCCTTCTTGTTGGTATCGAGAGCATACGAAAACCGTCCTTCCGAGGACGCGTCTTTAAGCGCAAGATAAAGCAGGTTTTCCACGTAGCGATTCAAGACTTCGGTGTTCGAAAGATCGGCCCGGGTCAGCCAAAGGGCCAACCCCGGTGCCGTCCAATAGAGCTTTTCCCGTCGGACAATGCGCCGCTTTCCTTGCGATTCCACCGAATCGATCAGGTCAATTAATGCGAGCCTTTCCAGAACCTCGCTCCAGCGATAGGCCGTCGCTTGACTGATACCGGCGGCTCTGGCTACGGCCGTCCAATTGACGGGCTGAGCCGTGTAGGCTGCCGTTTCCCGCAAAAAATCAAAAAACGGGGTTTCGCTGCGGATTTTTAAGCCTGAAAGAACCACTTCGGAGAAAAATTCCTTAAACCAAGGCTCCCAAAATTGCGCGGGCACGGCATCTGCGAGACTTCCGGCTTTTTCAACGGCCTCGGTCAGTGACTGACAGGAGAAAACAAGGTCCGAAGCCGTTATCAATCGAAGCGTCCGCAAAGACGGAACCGAACGGATAGTGACAGCAATCCCCGTGGCTTTTGCGATAAGATCAAGGCGCATTCGATCCCGGAGTCCGAAGTGGCCGGAAACGCGGACAGTCGCTTCAGGGTGACGGGTGACATACTCGAGCGAGGCCTCAAGAAACAAGTTCCTTAGGTGCGCGTCTCCGATGGGTCCTGCGGGCGCATAGAGAGTAAAAAAAGCATCTCGATCGGCATCAAACAGGCGCGAGGCATGAATGTTTCGGAGCGTGCAGGAAAGGGACGGCGGCCTTACGCCGGCTTCATAAGTTGTGACGAGAAGTTGCCCTTTAGATACCATTTATGTGAGTAACCCCTTGCGTTTGGCAACGTGCCGGCGCAAGACGTCGGCAAGCCCTAAATACAAAACGGCAAGAACAATCGAATGCGCCACGTGAGGGAGAACGTCCGAAAGTGCCGCTCCGTTTTGGCTTAATGCCACCATCGCCTGAATTCCCGGAGTTGTCGGGAAGAAAAACGAAACGGCATGCGCCAAAGGTCCGAAGCACAGGGTCGGGTAAATGACCCCGGAAAGGAACACGGCCGGAGCCGATGTCGGCACGACAAACTGCGAGTAGTAGGCGCTCGATCCGAAAGAAAGTGTGATGACGGCGCCGAGCCCGACAACCCCGAGGAGCATGAGAAGCATCTCAAAGAGCGTTGCGCCGAAGTTTTCCATCGTCGGAAATTCAAACAATGAGAACACAAAGCCTTCGGCGTAGCAAAACCAAAAGAGGCCGAAAACGAAAAATCCGGTCATGCATAACGCAAAAGCTTTTCGGTCCGTAAGGATTTGCCGTGTGTAGGTGTCCGTGGGTTGATGCGCAAGCCACCCGCCCAACGTCACGCCGATACACATAAAGAGCACGGACTGCATAATCACGGGCCCGACAACGGGGACCGTGTAACTGGCGTATCCGGCAATGGCGTTAAAAAGATTTTGATCGGCCAGAACAATCGGCGGGTTGGAAAGAAGCTGAAGCCTTTCGACGGATGTGCCGGCGCGATTCAGACTCCGTGCAAGCGGCGTTCGTGCTTCGTCGAGTGTCACTGAAAGGACGGCAGCCTGTACGGCACGGGCTTTGACGACATAAAAGCCGTTGACCGTCACGGGGATTGTGACGGGTTTGCCGGCCAAGGTATGCTTTTCGTAATCAACCGGAATAGTGATGACGGTGCTCACCTTTTCACGCTGATATAGGTCAAGTGCTCTGGAAAAATCGGTTTCTTCGGCGACGATTTTGAGCGTCGGAAGACTTCGAAAACGCGAGAGGATTTCGCGCGATGCAGGCGTACGGTCTAAGTCCACGACGGCACATTCAATGCCCGTGACCGTCTGGTGCATATAAGGCCATGCGTAAAAAAAACAATAAAGCGCCAGAGCCAAAACGAAAATAATGCATGTGTCGGGCGTAAAAATACCGCGACGGACGCCTTCGAAAATCCGTCCGAGTAGCGTTGTCGGAAGGGGCTTGTCGGAAACGGGCTCTGCCCGGGCCTCCTCGCCGATCCATCGTTTGACGCGTAGCGGAAAGACAATCAAACCGACCGTAAGCGGAACGAGAATAAAAAGGCTTTGCACGGCAAGAAGCCAAAGCGTATGGGATGCGGGGCTACCGAGAACCCATTGGGACGCCTGAACCCGGAAAAACCACGTAAGAGGCAATAGTTCCCCGAAAAGCTGCGCGACGGCATCCATGGAGTCTAACGGGAACGAAAACCCGGTAAACGGAATAATCGGTGCACAAAAGGCAATGGCGCAGGACATGGCAATGAGCCAGAAAGGCGAGCAGGCGACAAAGGAAAACGCAAAGGCCGTCATCGAAAGAATGAGGAGCACGCCCCCGAGGAGCCAAATAAGAACGCTGCCGGCAGGGGGGTTTTCACAAAAGCCTGCAAACCATGCCACGTACCCCGCAGCGCAAAAACTATAAAAGAGCACCCAGGGGAGGGCCTTGCCGATCAGTTTTAAGCGAACGGACGAGGTCGACTCAAAAACTTGAGTAACTGTTTTTTCTCGCCATTCCCTCGCGAAGACGCCGACCATGGTCAAAACGATACCGAGCGCAAACACACAGGGTACAAGCGTACTTAAGAGGAACGGTGCGTAGTTAAAGTTCGAGTTTCCCGGCACATAGATATCTGCCGTGAGCGATGAAATCGCCCCTTGAGCGCCCTTAAGGCTTCCGGCAGTCCCGGCCAAATAGGGTGAAAGCATCTCAAAAAGCTTTTGCTTTAACGCACTTTTAATGTCGATTTCAAGTGTCGTTGCAATGGCGTAGTAGCTTTTGGCAAAAGAAAGCTCGATGGCACTTTCCCCGGTTCGGGCCGCCAGGTGTGCACCCCAATCGGTCGGAATGACAACACCGGCGTACACACGGCCGGCTCGCATGTCTCGGACGGCCTCGCTGACGCTTTTATAGCGCTTAAGATCGACGGACGGAATACTTTCAAGCGTTGTGACAACTTCGCGGCTTAAAACCGAATTATCCAAATCCACAACGGCAACGGGCATGTTCCGCATCAGCCCTGCTGCAAAAATCGAGGCGAAGATACAAGCAATAATCACGGGCCACAAAAGCCCGGTGACAAGAAGAGCGGGACGCTTAGCGGCCTCACGGACTTCCGTGATAGCAGCATCATAAATTTCGCGTAGGGCGCTCATAGAGCCGTTAACGACGCACGATAATGCTCATGCCGGGACGAAGTCCTTCGACCTCTTCGGTCGGCCTGGCTCGAACTTCGAACGTGCGCATGTCGTATCCGGTGGATTGTTTCGTCGAGCGCCATGTGGCGTAGTCGGCTCGCGGCGAGATGTAGTAGACCGTAAAGGCAACGTCTTTACGATTTAACGCCGGAATCTCGGCTTTAAAGACGCCGCCCATCTTCACAGCGGCCATTTCATCTTCGCGAATATTAAAGACGGCCCAACTATCGCTTAAATCCACAAGGGTCACAAGAGGAAATCCGGCACCGGTCACTTCACCTGCCTCCAGGACAATCCGTGAAACCTCGCCGGAGCGCGGGGCTTTAACCAAGGCCTCGGAGGCTAAACTCGTGACTTCGGCCACGCCTTCGCGGGCTTGTTCGGCTAAGGCTGCCGCTGCGACCTTCTCATCGACGCGAGCGCCGTTGGCGGCCATATCCCATTGGCTCTTAGCGGCGATGCGCGCATTGACGGCATTTTGAAGGGCGGCGCGCGCCTCATCGTGCTTTTGCGCCGAAATAAGACCTTCTTTAAACAGGGCATCGAGGCGGGAAAAACTCTTTTTCGCGAGTTCTGCTTGAGCCGCAGCACGCTCGTACTGCGCCTCGGCGCTTTTGAGCTGTTCGGCCCGCACACCCTCGTGTACGAGGCGCGACTTGGCATCGGCGGCAGCGCTTTGAGCTTTGACCTGTCCGAGCTTGGCGGTAATTTCCGGAATTTCAATCTCAAGAAGGACGGTATCGCGGACAACCGAGTCGCCTTCGTGAACATTGACTTTGGCAATGCGCCCCGGAATCTTGGACGAAACATTAATGACACGGGCCTCCATCTGCCCCTGAAAAGGCGGAAGCGTCGGATGGGCCGCCTTCCAAAGGCCATACAAGACCAGGGCAACGGCCAAAACGAGAGCCGCAATAAAAAGGGGCTTTAAACGGGATTTGAGAGCAACGAACATGGCTTACTTCTCAATAAAATTATCGGTATAAGAGAGCGATTCGGTAAAGGTCTCGCTGCTACCGCAGACGGCATTGAGCGAGGCCCAGGAAACGACAAACTGATAGGCGCTCACGCGTCGGGCGATTTCCGCACTCAAAAGCTTATTACGGGCTTCATTGACTTCCGTGGATGTGGCAAGGCCTTCGGAAAATGCTCTTTCTCTTAAGCGCAGGTTTTCACGAGCCAGTTCAAGCGTCGAGAGCGTCAAGTTGTACTGATCTTGCGTCTGACGGGTTCTTAGATAGGCCGTCTCGACAGCCTGTTCGATTTGATTGCTTGCCTCGGCAATGCCGGCCGTGGCCTTATCGACTAGGGCGCGTGCCGAAGCAACACTTTCATTACGGTCTTTATTGTCCCAAAGCGTGAATTTGACGCCGATACCGGCCACCCAATCGGGTTCGGTAACCGACAAGTAATGCTTAATTGCGTTTCCTTGTGCAAAGGCATAGACCTGGGGTGCCCAGGCAGCCTTAGCGGCTTTAAGTCCCTGATCGGCCTGATTGCGCTTGGCGCGCACGGCCCGAATCACCGGGCTCATCGCAAAAGCCTTATCTTTCCACGTTTGAAGAGGACCGATGGGGCGAGCCAAAACAAATAGGGGTGTCGTAAGGCGCGTGACTTTGTCTTCCCGCAAAAGTCGCGCCAAATCGCTTTCGGCAATCTTGGTATCGGTTTCGCTGGCAATGAGTTCGCGTGCCGCTTTATCGCGATCAACGGCCACGCTCATCGCCTCGATACGACTGATCGAACCGGTTTGATTCATGCGCTTGGCGCGATTGAGTTCCTCGTTTTGCTCCGAGAGCATTGCTTCACGCAGGTTTTGCACGGAACGAGCCAGTTGAACTCCGAAGTACTTTTGCGCTAAATCGATATCGAGTCGATCTCGTGCCGAGCGTTCGTCTTCGCGTGACTCGGTCACCGAGGCTTCGGATGCGGCGATTTTGGCGGAAATCGCGCCTCCCATGTAAATCGGGAGTTCCACGCTCCCGATGAGTCGCGGTCCGTACAAGTCCTGCGAAAACTGCAGCGGAACGGATATCGGCGGAATTTGCGGAATTCCGGTGCTGATGGTTTTGGTTCCGAGATCGACATCTTTATTGCCCCAAAGATGCCGAAATTCTGCAGTTACCTTGGGTCCGTGAAGACTTTTAAGACTTTCGGCCGTGTGTTCGCGGTGAGCGGTTTCTGCTCCGCTGATTCGAAGGAGATCACTTCGGGTGTGCGCCAGGACTCGAGCCGAGGCAAAATCCAAAGCCGTACTTTGGGAAAACGCAGGCTGGGCGAGCAGACACAAAAAGCCGCCGGCTGCGGCAATCCGTCGGAAACGTAAAGTGAGTGAATTTCTATTCATCGTGAAATTTTACTCGCTTTCATCATACTTTAGGTCATCCTCGTGCAGAAAACGTTCCTGCACCGAGGATTGCAAATTTTACATCAACGGACAAAACATTCAGGCGCCACTCGTGTAAAATGAGCGCCCTGTCGCTTGATGCCCGGGTGACGAAATTGGTAGACGTAGCGGACTTAAAATCCGCAGCCTTCGGGCGTACGGGTTCAATTCCCGTCCCGGGCACCACGATGTGCAGTAAGATTCTGTAGCGACACTGACTAAGCCTTGTTTTTCAAGGCTTTTTTGTTCTTTGGCCTCTGATAAAGTCAGCGAGTTCTAGCATGAGTTTGCCTTTTTCCTGACTTTGACAGCACAAATCTGAACAAACCCAGTCAGCACAAGTCTTAGCGGCTGATTATTCTCGTCGGACCTATGTTATACCGATTGGAGTTTCAGAGCGGACTTGACCTGCGGAGGCGTTGCCACCCTCGGAAGAACTCCGAGACCGACAGCCTTAGCGACGTCTTCGAAGCCCCCTTCGGTGTTGCTTTTGGCGTAGTAGTTTTCTTTTTCCCCGAGAACAAGCTCTTGGAGCCGCGCTTCCGAGGGTGCTTCGGTAATACGCTCTGCCGATAGATTCGGTCCGGCTTTCCCGAGTTCTTTCTCAAGAAGCCTGTGCATCACATGCACCATGAAGCAAACGAGGAAGTGTCCTCGGATTCGCCGCTCTTTCCGGTGAAAGCACGGGCGAGCTTTTAAGAGAGACTTGAAAATGCAGAACGATTCCTCAATCTGCCAAAAAAGGGGGAGGGAATGAATAATGCTTCAAAGCAGTTTCTTCTGGTGATGTGCTTGCAACAGGCTTAGCTATTTCGTGGTGTAGTAGCATAATTTCTCCCAAAGCCGCTGCCTACGGGCACGATTTGTCGAAGGCTGAGCAACTTCTTACGGTCAATCAATCCACAGAAGACGATGCTCGTGCCTTATTCGGCAGACCGGCCATTGTCGGCGAAACGATGGACGGCGATAAGTTCTACGCTTTTGCCTTTGAGGGCGGAAACAATATCGGCAACATGGCAGCGAACACAGTTCTTTCGATTGCCACAGTCGGCGTTCTCAAGAACTTTAACTACGAATACACGACAAAGATTTTGTACGTCAAGCTCGACAAGAATGACAAGATCACCGAGATCAAGAAAACCGGTTACGCCTACATCCGGTACGGCAACGAATACAACCGGTGCGACGTTCGTCTCACGGATGAAGAAGCCAATTCTCCGGTAAGTTTCAGTTATCGAGAAATTTGCAAGCGCTATGCCGAGGGCATTTCTAAAAAACAGAGTATCCCTGTCGCCCAAGTCGATACCGACAAGGAGCTTTACTCATGCGATGCAGTCTGCCACGCATCCAAGGGCGCTATGGCGGTTTTCGGACAACTGCGGTACACAACGTCAGATGTGAAGTTCAAAAAGATTGACTTTAAGCGTAGTGAGGAAGGGAAGTTGCTGAAAAACGAGCAACCGATCGTTTCCTCTTCTTTGGATTGAATCTTTCGTGAGAAAAGTCAAGACAAAAAATATGAACGCCTTTATTATCAAGGTGTTTTGTTTACACCGACTAAAGATTATTCCGCCTATCCGATAGAAACAGTGGATAGCTTTAAAGACTCTTTATGGAGAGACGACTTTGTTACGACATAAACTTACGAAGATAGCAATAAATCTATTTGTTCTGTCGACTACATCTCTTTTATTTGGAATGAATGCTCAAGCCAGTGTTACTTATACTGGTGGGAATTCCGATCATGCAATAGGTCTCAAGATAGAAGGAAAAAGCATAGAAATTAAAAAGGATTTTTACGCAGAAGGAGGAAAAGGAAAAAGTTCTTATGGGGTACTTCAAAGTTTTGGCAGTGTTTGGAATGAAGGGACTTTGATTGCTATAGGAGGTAGCAACCTAAGCGCCCATGGGTATCTTTATCTCGGACTGGGGTTTAGTAACAGCCATCGCGGGACGATATATGCACAAGGCGGAAGCGGTGAGGAGGCAAGCGGGTTTCGTTTAGAAGGGCTTTCGTACGCTACCGAATTAAAAAATGAAGGTGTTATAGAAGCAAGGGGAGGGTCGTCGAACCAGGCATCCGGACTAGATCAGGATTCCGTGAGTCTTCTAATAAATGATGGCTCGATAACTGCGATTGGGGGAAAAGAATACTATGCATGTGGCTACGAACAAGGCGCACTCTCTACCTTAATAAATTCTAAATATGGCAAGATAAAAGCTATTGGAGGGATCCACAGAGTAGCGCACGGTTTTGACCAATCGGGAACGATGCTCAACGAAGGGGAAATTGTTGCTACAGGCTTTATTTCCATAGGTTCGGATGAGGCAGTGGGCGCCTATGGCATGTTCCAAGGTTACGATGGCGTTTTAAGAAACAGGGGAAGTATTAGTGCAATAGGGGGATCTGCAACTCTCGATAGCACTCTTTTAAAAATGACAAAGGAACCTATCAACGCTTTTGGCTTTTACCAATGTGGAACGCTTATAAATGAAGGCACTTTAGACGTACAAGGCGGGAATATTGATTGCTCCTATGGCCACTATCAAACTGGAGTGTTAATAAATCAAGGAAAGATAAACGTAAAAGATGGCACTCAAAGAGGTATATACGGATTTAATTCAGAACCTTGGAGCCGCTTAATCAATAAGGGAATCATTAACTTGGTTTCTACTTTGCCATTAAATGCGCTAAATGCTTTGGGTAGTATTGTTCAAACTGGAGCAGGAGGAGAATCAACAATCTCGGGAAATCTGATTTCTTTCGTTGACTATGACTCGACAGGTATTATCGCTGTAGCACCATTTCTTTCCAAAAATATAAGTGGGGGAGAGGTTCTGATTACTGATGCCGATTTATCAAAAGAATCTCAGGAAGTGGTTAGAGAGGCTATTTATAAGGCTGGTGTTAGCAGATTTGTTCGAATTAGTTTTGGTGGTGTAGGAAACAAAACTATTGCTAAAAAGTCCTTTTTTAGCTTTTTGAAAAATTAAAGAAGCCATCCTTTTTTCACAAAAGTCAAGACTAAGGGCGTGCCTAAAAAACGGGCACGCCTTTAAAATCAACTGCTTAACGCTCTTCGCATTGAAAAACTAATTTACTCTCCACAGACTCTGTGGAAAACTCCGATTCGCTTCCGTAGCCTTTCGCGCATCAACAACTAAGGCTTTTCCGAACGAGTCGGCGAACTCTGCCGGTACCCAAAAAGAGTATTCATCGCCGTTAATCTTGAAAATTGCCTGCACGCCGAATGTGCCGTCTTCATCGTTCGGGACAACGCCAAGGGAGACCTCTGCTTTTGGTTCAATTTTCATTCGACTTTTCTCCTAAGTTAAAGTTGAACCATGCGAGAAACATGCTTCATTTCTTCCTCTCCGCGCTTGTCGTAACGCTGAGTGGTCATAATCGACGAGTGTCCCATCGCTTTTTTGACCGTATCGATATCGGCCTCCATTTCAAATAGGCGCGTTGCATAGGTACGCCTCATATCGTGAGGGGAGACTTCCGGCAATCTTTTGTTGGAAGTCCTTAAGAATCATGTAGACATTGCTCGGAGAAATTGGTTTTGATGTGTCGATACGACCGGCAATTTCTTCTGTCTTCCAAGATCCGTGAACAACGTGACAAAACACCTGATCAATTCCATCGTTTCCTCGCAGTGCAAGCCATTTGGAAAGGCGAGCCCAAACGTCATGTGAGCAGTAGACACGACGCTCCTTGTTCCCTTTACCGATTACAGAAAGCGATTGATCGGCTTCCGAGACTCGATCAAGGCGCAATCCGACGATTTCTGCACGACGCAGACCGCAACCGACTCCTAATGCGAGAATGGCTCCGTCTCTGCAATTTCTCAGTCCCGGTTTGGAATCACAAAGATTAAAAAGTTGTCCGACTTCGGTTTTGTCCAAAGCGCGTCCGCGTGTTACACGAGACCCCTTTGCACTTTTGACGGATTTAATGAGAGCGTAGTCGTGATCGGTGATTAGCTCCAGATTCCATGCTTCCTCGGCAATACCTTTCATAACGGCAAGGATGAGGTTGATTGTGGCCGGAGAGCGGTTTTTCTTTTCGTAAGACGCACGAAGAAGCAAAACGTGATCTCGTCGCATTTTTCCCCAGTCGCACGTTTTGTAATCGGTAGCTCCGAAAATCATAGCGACCGAATCGGCGATTTGAGCGACTTTCTCTCTGGACTGATTTGTTGTCATCCGTAGGAGATAAATTTCAGCCGGATTAAGAATCGGACGAGGCGAAACGTTGACCGAGAGATCAGACGATTGAGTTTTAGATAGAGTTGTGCTTGTCATAAATTGAACCTGTAAGAAACACATCTTTCCGTAGGTTTCATTTTCTCGCATCCAAAAACGGGCACTGCACAAAATCACCCTAACTTAGGGTAAAAAACAGCACGCATTTATTTGGCAAAGAATGAGTAAGGTTTCTCAATGAAAAACTTTGAGGCCATTTAAACGCGCCAGTCTTTCCGTCAACTTCCTTTCTCAAAAGTCGTCTGAACCGAACGAATCGGAACCGAAAGAACTCGAGCTATGGGAGGAATTATCCGAAGACCCATAATCGAATGTGTCCGAATACGAAGAACCCGTATCGAAGGAACCCAAGCCAAAGGAAGAATCGTCAGAACAGGACGGCATACTGGCATCGTCAAAACAAAACGGATGCGGCTCGGTAGAGAACGGAACACCGGCATCGGTCGCGTTAGTATCTGTTGTTTTGCACGAATCAAAATAATCGAAGAACCCCATAACGCACCTCACTTACGTCACCCAAAATATAGCTAAAGTAATACTAAAAACGTACTAACGCATGATTCAATATTGTTATAGTAATACTTTCCGTTGCAAAATACAAGTAATTGTGATACTATCAGCGAATGAAAGTATTACTTTGTGTAACTTAAAGTATTTCTTTTAGTGTCTATAGTGTTTCTTTAGAAAACAATGAGGAAATCGCAATGAAAGTCGTGATTGCACACTACAAAGGCGGTACGGGTAAGACAACAACCGCTGTCCAACTTGCTCTTTGGAGACAAATTACTCGTCCTAAAAAGCACGTTTGGCTCATTGATACCGACGAGCAAAAGTCTGCTTTGGATACGATTTCGTTTCGTTCCGAATTAGATTTAAAGCCCCCATTGGCCTGTTCTGCCTATAGCACGGCTAAGGAATTAACAAGTCAATTAAATGCTCAAGGGAACCTCTTTGACGACATCATTATCGATTCGGGCGGACGCGATACGGACGCTCTGAGAGTGGCCCTTCTTGCTGCCGATGTTTTACTCATTCCCGTCCTTCCGCGAGCCTATGATATCTGGTCGATTTCACGTCTTGAAGGACTCATGGAAAGTGCCAGGAATCTCGGTGCTAATTTCCGAGCTTATGCGTTTATTAACCGCCGAGATAAGACAGCCGATTGTCGTGAGTCTATCGACTTTTTGAAAAAAGACGAGAATCTCACCTACATTGATTTTTCGTTTTCCGATCGTGTGGCTTACGCCAAAGCAGGCGGTGTCGGTCGCTCTGTTTTAGAGATGCGTCCGAAGGATAAAAAAGCGTGTGAAGAATTGGATGCCTTAGCCAAATTTGTGTTTACAAAAGCGTAACACTTAATGTGGCTATTTGATATCTATGGTATAGTAAAGGTAATACTATGTAATACTAATTTAGATTGAAGTATTCCGAGAAGCAGGAGTAAAAATTATGATGATTCCAGGAAAAAAGACTGAAAAAATCGTCGACGAAAAGGCCGTTGAAAAGTTCATCGGCAAAGGAAAAATTACGAAAAAGCCGACAACGAATCCGGAAGTTCGGACAATTACACTGAAGGTTGATCAGGCGTTGCTTGAGCGTATCGACAAGGCGGCAAATCGCCTCGGTATTCCGCGTTCGTCTTTCATCAAATCAGCTATTTCGTCTGTGTTGGAAAACGGTCTGACTGTTAAGTTGGACTAGCTTCTCTTTTCTCTTGGCGAGGTTCCGCTTAAGGCTCTATGGGACAAAGCCTCTCCGTGCGGAATTTCGCCAATTTTTCCTCCATCCGTTTTCCCCAATTCCTCTCTCAAAGCCTCTAAATCGGTTTATAAATGAGCAGAATGCTTGAAACAGAGTGTATATCTGTCAGAAAATGTAGCTCAAACGGGATACAATCTCGTTGAGTGACAAATTCTTTCAGACGAGTGAAAATCATGGCTGCAACAGCATTTGTAAGGGCTCGGGTTAATGAAGAGCTGAAAAATGAGGCTTCCAAAGTGTTGGCCGGAATGGGATTAACTGTTTCCGACGTAGTCCGCATTGCTTTGACTAAGATTGCAAAAGAAAAGGCACTACCCTTCGACATGAGCGTGCCAAACAAGCTTACCGCAGACACTCTTTCAAAGAGTGCACATGGAAAGGATGTGTTTCGTGCAAAGGATGCTGACGATTTATTTAAGCAATTGGGTATCTGATGCGCAAATTGGAATACTCCGGGCAGTTTAAGCGCGATGTGAAGCATGCACAGAAACGAGGTAAGGACATAGGCAAACTCAAACTTTTGCTGAGTCTACTTCGTGGCCCTCGAGCCAGAGGGCACGCTTTCTAACCCCCGACTTAACCCTAAAAACCAGGCATTCGCCTCAGTGAAACCGGCGTCCGGATTCTGTGGGATTCTGTACTTCGGGCAGACCCGCAATTTCAGTTTTCATCCTCAACAACTGAAGCTGATCGTCTAAGTATGTCAATCAATGCGTCCGTCTCTTCAGGATCCGTAGCCCACGATGTTGCAATGCGTTCAATCAGATGATTCGCGTCGATCTGTTCCCAAAAACCCATCACCACAGACTGTTGCAGTTTTTCGGCCTCAGTGTTGGTCAGTAATATAAAAATCTGATTCGTACAGCCGCCGAAGAGGACCTTGTACCCGTTTTTTTTCAATGCTTCCCGAACGCGGTCAGCTTCTTTGTCCGCATGCCGGCCCATCGACATTCCGAGATTATCGGTAAAAAGCGCATCGAACTGTGCCCCGAGGACTTTGCTCTTGGCCATCAAGGCGCCGTATTGTTTAGTGAGCGTAAAGAAATGCGGTACCGTTCCCGCTTTCGGGAATACAACAGCCTCGCCGAAAAGAAGTCCGCACTTTGTGCCGCCTATGTAAAACGCATCACAAAGATGCGCAATATCGGCAAGCGTCACATCGTTGTCTTTTGCAGCGAGTCCGTAAAAAAGGCGCGCACCGTCCAAATAAAGAGCGGCGCCGTGCCGACGACAACATTCGGAAATCGCTGTGAGTTCTTCAAGGCGATAAAGTGTGCCGTATTCGGTAGGCTGCGTCACATACACAGCACCCGGCTGTGGTATGTGGTCGCGATTGCCGTCTTTCTCCCAAGCCTCGAACTCGGCATCAATTTGCTGCGCAGAAAGTTTCCCATCCTTTCCCGGCACTTCCACCACCTTGTGTCCGGAGGCTTCGATTGCTCCGGCCTCATGCGCAGCGATGTGCCCGGTCTTAGCCGCAATCACGGACTGCCAGGGCTTTAATAACGTGCTGAGCACGACTTTATTGACCTGAGTGCCGCCTGAAAGAAAGTAGATTTCCGCTTCACTTGCCCCACAGGCTTGACGGATTTTTGTTCGGGCTGCGTCGCTGATCGCGTCCCCGACGCCGTAACAACCGGTCTTTACGTAATTACACTTTTGTAAGGCCTCAAAAACCTTAGGGTGAGCGCCGTCCAAATAGTCGCAGGAAAAATTAAGCATCAGAGTATCTCCGATAAAAGATGCCGAGAAGTTTAGCAAGAGAGCGGAAAGGCGCACCGTCTTGGGCGGCACTGAGCCGTACGTAGCAAATCCAATTTTTTGCGAAAGAAAGATTCGAACGTCGGAGTATCCGAGAAGAGCCTTTTTCGGACGAAAGGACTTAAGAAGTGTGCATGCGTCTTTCGGTGACGGCTCAATCGCCTCATCTCTCGTGCTCTCTGTTAAGATGAACCTAAGGGGAGTTAACCAAACTCTTCGGATGGTTTTTTCCCTTTAACGGGTGCTCAAAGGCAACCGAAAGTTTGAAAAAAGAGGCGTGGGGCATCATTTCAAGACTTCCTCAACCGCAGATGAAGATCACACGTAGACCGTTTGCGAAATAGCCATGTGCACTTTAAACGAAACCCGAGTTGAAGAATCGATTCTCCTATTGAAAATTTTGCGCCAGATTCCCTGTGAGCGCTGGATTTCCACAAGTGAAATTGCCCACGAGCTTGACGAGAGCGGTCTACATATCGCGCCTCGCCGGTTGCAACGCATCCTCAAGCGCATCACCTCGACTGATGAGTTTTCCGTTCAATGTGACATACGATCTAAACCGTACGGGTATCGGCGTCTTAAAACCCAATCGGATTTAGCCGAAACCCACTTGCGTCCCGAAGAAGCGCTCGTGTTGCGCCTGTCGGAAGAAAGGCTCAAATACCTGTTGCCGAGTCCCGTGATGGCAAGCCTAAGGCCGCTTTTTGACAAAGCGCGCGAAATCATGAAGGAGGAACCCGCAAAGGCACCTTCTGCAGCATGGCTAAAAAAAGTGACCGTGGTTCCGGCGACCGTTCCGGTGATGCCGCCGCGTATTTTGCCGCGCATCTTTACCGTTGTAAGCCAAGCGCTTTGGAACAATACGAAAATAGCTCTTCGCTATAAAAATAGTAACGGCGGGGTAGTGAACGGAACAGTCTCTCCCCTCGGAATCGTGCAACAGGAAGAGCGCATTTACCTCGTTTGTATTTTCGACGGGTATACGGATATCCGTCACTTAGCACTGCACCGGATTGATACAGCCAAAGAAACGACATTTCCCGTTCAAAGACCGAAAGACTTTTCTTTGGATGCCTACGTTGCCTCGCGTCACTTTAACTTCAGTAACGGGCGCAAAGTCCGACTTTCCTTTGAGTCCGATAATGCGTACCTGAAGCAATATCTAACGGAAACTCCCTTTAACTCGTCACAAAAAATGCATGACGGCGAGAAAGGGCATTTTGCGCTCGAAGTCGTTTTAGACGACACAACGCTGATTGATGCGTGGATTGCCGCCTGGGGAAGCGAGTGCTTTCAAAATCTTAAAAAGACCGACTTGGCAAAAAGCTAAGCCGACTTGCACTCCTTACCCACAAATCCTCAGTTCACCTTGTTCTAATGCGTCACAAATTGACGCATGACAGTCTATGTTCCTTGCGTCAGTAATCCGTAAAAAAGGAATGTGAGATGTCGTGCGAATACTATATTCCCAATACCGAGGAATTGGATTATGTCGGAACAAAGAACCTCAAGGTTCAATCGCTGGACTTACTTTGGAGCCTTCGACTATTTGTCACCGGCCAAGGATGGCGTGTTGCAAGATATCTTGATCCGGAATCCGCTTTTCCGGGCTATGCCGCTCTCTCGAAAAGGCTCCAACCCCTCGTCAATCAACTGAAAGAAAGTGAAAGAGATGACTCTCTGAAAGATGTACTATGCTACCTTTATCAGGCCGGACTCATCAGTCACCGAGAGACAATCGAAACACCGCCCGAATTGACCGAGGCACTTAACGACTATGAAACTCGCCCACGAAGCGGCCCGGAACTTCTCTCGCCTTTTGCTGAAAATATCGACTTGCTCGCGAAAGTTTTCTCATTATCCGAAGACGAAAGACTCATCTCGATTTTCATGGCCCTTGTCGGTTATCGCAATTCGATATTGCGTAATATTGTGGGTTTTTATGACACTTCCGATGGATTACCGTTGCTCTATCAAGTCATTTCGTGTGCCACAAAAATCCATGAAAGTCGTGTTTTCAACATTTTAAGCTCACAGAGAAGTCGAATTTTCCAGATTTATACAATCAGAGAGGATTCCCGTTGCAAAGGATGGTTTTATTGTAAGCACGGACTATCATTTTGTTCGCTCTTTGAAAGGCGATTGACCAAGAAAGACTTGCAAAATCTATTTTATTCCGAAGTCCAGCCTCCGGAACTAACTCTGGAAGACTATCGGCATATTCCGGAAGTCCGGGAGACCATCATTCCGTATTTAAAAAGCGCCCTTCTTACGAAACGGCACGGTGTGAATGTTCTTCTTTACGGCGCTCCCGGGACCGGGAAGACCCAACTGTCGCGTGTACTCGGGCAAGAGTTATCTGCTCAAGTCTTAGAAGTTACAAACCGCACGAAAATCGACGACGAGAAAGTCAGTCGCTTGCATTCTTGGGAAAATGCCAATGCTTCGGTCGATGACACGAATCCCGTCTTGTTTGTTCTCGACGAAGCAGAAGATATCTTTCTTTCCGGAATGGAGTTTTACAAAGACTGCCCGATTCGGGAAAACAAGGCGGAGATCAACCATCTTGTTGGAAACAAATCCCCATCCGACCTTGTGGCTGACAAACTCGTTAAACGGCATGGATAGGGCCATGATGCGACGCTTTGATCTGGTAATGGAAATCACACTCCCGACAACCGAGCAACGCCGCGCCATCATCGACAAATGCGCCGGAGAGTTGCTTTCCGAGTCGATGAAGGACCGCTTGGCGCGCACGCAAACGCTCTCGCCCGGTGTGATTTCGCGAAGCGTCTCGGTTCTCAAAGCCCTTAACAAACCGACGCAACCCGAGCGTGATGCGAAGATGCTCATTCTTATCAACGCGGTTTTGAAAGCACAAAACTGCGGTCGCATTGCGGGCGCCTCGGCTCCGGTCGAAGCGGTGTACGACACGGCCTTTGTAAATACCGATACGGATTTGCAAGCCCTGGCTCGGGGGCTAAAAGGGTATTCGTCGGCGCGCATTTGTCTTTATGGGCCTCCGGGGACAGGGAAATCCGCGTACGCGGCGTGGCTGGCTAAGACGTTAGGCAAACGTCTTCTTGTCAAAAAAGGCATCCGATCTTCTTTCCATGTGGGTCGGTAAGACCGAAGAGAGAATCGCTCAAGCCTTCGAAGAAGCCAAACGTGACGATGCCGTGCTTTTAATCGATGAAGCCGATAGTTTCCTACAGAATCGAAGCCAAGGGCGACGCAGTTGGGAAATCACCCAGGTCAACGAAATGCTCACGCAGATGGAGCAATTTGACGGGATTTTCATTGCGACGACGAACTTAGTCGACACCTTGGACCCTGCGAGTCTGCGACGCTTTGATCTGAAGGCCAAATTCGATTATCTGACTCACACTCAGGTTGCCGCGCTATTTGAACGTTGGGCCGGGGAACTTAACCTTCCTGTTGACGGTCCGGGTATGCAAGATTTATCGCATCTGACGGATATCACACCCGGAGACTTTGCCTCCGTCATCCGACAGTCTCGCTTTAATCCGATTGCCTCAACAGAAGACTTGGCGCGGCGCCTTGTTGCCGAATGTCGTCTCAAACATCAGGTTTCGGGCAAAAAACAGACCATCGGGTTTTCGTAAATGCTCCGAGATGCTTGAGTGCGACAGGCATTGACGCACCATAGGGTATCTTTAACACAAGGGGCCGTATTCGTTAAGTCTCGTTGAAATTGCGCTTTCGGGATGCGGTTCCTTGGTCTGAATACATCCAACTTAATAGGAGGCGAATATGCGAAAAGTTATTATTGCTGAAGGAAATCTCGGGCGGGGCGATCAGGTACTGATTCCTCCGAAAACCAAGCGGCTTATCGGGGAATTTGTGCCGAATCGAACCGGCTCACTTTCGGGAACCGTTGTACGAGGTTCGAGTACGCGTTCGGTGACAATTCGACCGAAATTGCCGGTCTCGGTCGACGCATCGAGCACGCATTTGATCGTCTCGAGTTGTCAATACCTTGAGGCGCTGTACGCAGAACTTCCGTAGGCCCCGCCGAGATTTAAGTTAGTTGATAGCAGGGAAGAGTGGTCTTTTCCCTGCTATCCGTTTTTTGATGTTCTCTTCTGAATTTGTTGATTTTCTCCACAGACGGCTTTGACGGCCGAAAGCAGGCTCTTCGAGGGCGACGGATTATCTTTCAGATTTCCTTCTCTAACTTTTTCTTCAGACGAAAAGCATTAGTTTTAGGGGGATTGGGCTCGAGTTTTGACCACACAATCGTTCGACGCCTTGCTTCCCGCCGGCGACGTGATATCGGTCTACGGCTATGAACACATGCTCACGTTACGACTGATGGATTGGTTTTTCGGGCATCATCGCCATACTCGGAAATCATGACTTCCGGTCACAAGCCATTCCTTTTACGAAAAAACTCGGACGAATCGTGAACGTTTTTCCAGCAATCGTGTTTCTTGAAAATGAAGTCGTTTAGATTGAGAAGATTCAGGTATTCGGCACCACGGGTTGACGAAGAATTCACTTCAAAATGGATGGCGAGTAAAAGAGTTTAAGCCGGGTTTTCGATGCAATTCAGGGAGAGAAAGGAAGTGCCTTTTCCTCGAGAAAAGTTTGCTCCTTGCGTGCGAAGAGTGGGCAGCACTCGCTAAAGCCGTAACGATACTGACGGTTGTGCTACGCACCATGCGCAGAGTAATCGCTCCGGTATATGGACAGCGTTCGCTTTGACCGAAACGGGTTCCTCAAACGATGAGGCGCTGATTGAAACGAATCCTCAAGTCAGAGTTTGGGTTCACAGGCACGTTCATGATACGGTCCGGTGCAAATTCGGAGAGGCACGGATTGATTGCAATCCGTAAAGGTATGTGGGAATGAAATAAGGCTCATCAATCCCGCAAGAATTGCTTTGTTGTGTGTTTCGGAGACGCAAATTATTTCTATTCTGAGAATTGATGACGGTTCAACTACGATGTTTCGAATGTGTCGCGAGTCGCAGAAAACAAGATAAAATGAAAAGAATGGAATTACTCATTTCGTGAACTTATATGCAACTCATTTTGTGACAATCTCTCCTACATCTTAAAAAGCTATGCTAGAAGAAGATTCCAAAATTCTAACTGTCGGAGAATTCTTTAGTTCAAAAGACTATAAAGAACTTCACAAACCCGACTACCAACGTCCCTACGAGTGGACGGAAAAGCACGTTCGGGCACTACTTGATGATCTCTTGGCCTTCCGAAAAGACGACGCCAATGGGCCTGACCGTTATAGACTAGGGTGCGTTATTCTCCACAAGAATACAGAAAATCATGAGGTTGTCGATGGTCAGCAACGCCTTATCACTCTTTGGTTAATACGTCGGTGTCACAATTTGACTCCAGGATACAAGGATGATTCCGGAGATAAAAGTGTCAAACAGGACGGAAACCCTACTACCGACACCGTAGAAGCACAAATCGGAGTATTTCCTTTTCCTGAAACAAGTTTCGGTATTACAGGAGACAAAGACAGAGAATCTCCATTGAAAATCGCGTGCAAAACTATCACTGAGTGGCGAGATCACCATCCATTTGATGACTGGAAAGAAATTATTGCCTGTCTAGATAAAGATCCAAAAGGGCGGAAAGCTGAACTAGTGATTATCACCGTAGATAAGATTGAAGAAGCATTTCAACTCTTTGATTCGCAAAACAGCCGAGGTAGGCCCTTAGACGTTCACAACTTCCTGAAAGCTCATCACCTGAGGCATATCGAACAAAACAAAATCATTAAGGATTTGCACTTGCTAGAGGACTGGGATGAACAAAAGAAGGCTGAAGAACTCAAGGATTTGTTTGAACAGCATATCTTCAAAATTGGAGAATGGATTCACGGTCGGACTCGAACGTCGTTAACGACAGAAAATATGGATCAATTCTTTGGCTTTAATCAAGCGAACCCTCCTTACAAATATCAAAGTCTTTATAGTAGCCAACGAAGTCATACGTCCAGTGACGACGATTACTTTGAGTTGACAGCTCCATTTCGAGCCGGTTTAGACTTTTTTCAAATGGTTAAATATTTTAAAAAATCAATAAAAACCCTTAGGAAGAATTTCTTTCCGGATAACAGTAATCAACAAAATTCGGAGGATACGGGCTTAAACGAATATTTAAATGAAACTACAGAATTGCAACTGCGCTATGCATACAGCAAAGAGCTTTTCCTATCTGCCGCATTACTTTACATCAATCGTTTCAATTTAGAAAGTCTCCAAAAAGACAATAATCAAAATGCGAAAATTATACTTGCCTGGGCTTTAGCTCCGCGCTTAGCATTTAACTCACTGAGACGCATATCTATTAGCAAATTCGCTGTTGGGAAAGCAGACCCAGATAAACTTGGATCCTTTCCGGCGTTCGAAAGATTATCGAGTGCTCTAACACCGGATAGCGTCATTACTGAAATGTACATAATAGCGAACGATTGTCTCAAAAAAAATAAAAATGAAGATAGACCAGCAGTCTACAAAAATGCAATAAAAAGTTTATTAGGGAAGCAAGATGACACAGGAAAATAGAGATAAGTCAGTTCAAAGGTTCTTTGTAATACAAAACAATAAAGAAAGCGATCCGGCACTTTTCTCAGATTGCTCCTATGTTGTTCCGCTCTACCAGCGAGAATACGCATGGCATCCCGAAACCGAAATCCAGCGACTACTAGACGACATTAAAGGCATTAATAGAGGTGATTCTGTCTATTATCGACTTGGATTAATGAGCGTGGTAAAGACAAAAGACGTTGCTTACGAAGTAATAGACGGTCAGCAGCGCTTGACAACACTATATTTGTTGCTTGTTGCCTTACGAAATGTACTTAAAACTGATCACCAAGAATTACACAATCTCGATTTACCATATATCAGTAACCCGCTTGAATATAATGGACGCGAAAAAAGTCAATATACACTCGAATATATTGAAAAAAAACTTATAGATAAAAATACTAAAACAAAAGCTGATGAAATCGACGAAGGTATCTACGACGCATTTGTGTATTTGCACGAATGGTTAAAAAAGCTTAGCCACAATGATTTTATACAATTTTGCGAGAATCTAAAAAGAACATGTATCTATCGCGTACCTATTCCAGAGAAGACAGATTTAAACAACTATTTCATCCGTGTGAACAATCGCGGAAAACAAATTGCACTGGTAGATATTTTAAAAGCAACTTTAATGGCACCTCTTTGCAAAGACCACGATGCCATGATTAAGTTCAAGTTGATTTGGACGGCCTGTTCCAACATGAACAACTTCATCCAAAAGTCTTTAAAAAAGAAAGATTGGGAAAGATTGTTCGAAGTGGAGAGAAGAGACAAGTGTCCCATGAAGATTCATTGGGAAAAACCGGAATTAGCCCAAAAGGCAACGACGCAGGAATTCCAAACGGGTAATTCTGATGGGGAACAGGCAAATCAACCAGAAAATCCGGAAAATCTTTTAAATATAACTGAAGACTACTTTAAAAAATCAAAAAGTGACATCAGTCCCAAAAGAGATGAAGATGATGATGATGTAAATGCCGATTCTTTTGAAAGTTTCATAGATTTTTCAACCTTCTTAATGCACGCTCTAAAGTTATGCGCTCTTGAAAATCAGAATGGAAATATAAATCAAGAAGCACCAAAAGAAATAATGCAATGGGGAACAGATGATAAGAAACTTCTTGAATTTTTTAGAGTTAATTGGGAAAAAGCTACCGGTTCGAATACATATGATGAAGTTTCTGTTAAACACTTTCTATATGTTCTTCTTGTTTCGCGATTTCTCTATGACGGGTGGGTCCTGAAACGCAGCAATGCCCCTGATGATTCCGAAGGTAAATGGATTATTAACCACTTAGTACAGCGTGAAAGCAAATCCTTGTATCCTGTAGTATCTTTCAACAAAGAAATTCAAGAAAAAATCCTCAAAATTCAAGAATGTCTGCGCGTCACCTACACTTCGCTCAATTCAATGCCGTGGGTCACGGAGCTTTTACATCTGCTATATATATATCGTAACAACCCTAACGACCAGGGGAAGAAAGTTCTCAATCTCCTTGAGGGCATTGCAATTGAAGGTGTTTGCGAGGAATATAAGAATAAAGACCAAGGAACTGGAACCCCCAGAATTCTCTTCAATTATCTCGATTACGTCTTATGGAGTGGCGGACTTGTCACTCAGGATTCTAAAGAAGAAGACAAGCAAAAGAACGCAAAAAATAAACGAGATACCTTTGAGTTTGCCTTTTGGGGCTCAGTGGAACATTGGTATCCACAGCATCCCGAAGGAGAAAATGATACATGGAAACAACTAGACCTAGACAGCTTCGGCAATCTTTTTCTAATTAATGGCAGTGACAACTCTTCACTCAATAATAAATTACCAGAAGTAAAAAGAAATGATATATTATTTATTAAGAACTGGCTTACAAATGATAGTAAAAAGTTGAGTCTAAAAGCTGTCGACATGATTTTGCATACAAAACCAAATCAAGGCTGGACAAAACAGATCTGCGAAGAGCTTGAAAAAAATCATCTAGAAAAATTATGCGAATCTATAAAACATTGGCTAGATGAGGTTGAAAGTGAGGATTTGATTCAAAGTAAACGGCGGGAAAAAATTCGACAATTGGCAAAGGAAAATAGAGTCATACTCGCAGAAGAAATAACATCGAAGCAGACTGCCGGAGGATAAAGCTAAGCTGACAAGTTTTTTGAGATGTAAGTTATTAAGACTTAAACCATATCGTAAAACCCTGATAAATTTAGAAAAAATAATCCCTCTTGGTTGATAGGCAGTACAATCGAAGATGTTTCTTCCTCATCGCACTTACAGAGATAATTAGCAAAATGCGCTCACACTTGGGTTATTACAAGAGGAAGGCATGACAAATCGTATGTTTGAAAACTATATTTTTGACAGAGATACACTTTACGACGGTCGCATCTCTTCGAGCCGTATTGTTTGTCGCACAAAAAACGGATATCTTTATCGGGGCGATTCGACTTCTTCTAGTCGTATCATCGGACTTGTTAAAGACGGGAAAATTTACGAGGGGAATATCGCAAGTTCGAGCCATCTGAAAGGCTTTCTCAGAGGGAATGCAATCTACGCCGGCTCCGTTCCCTCATCGAATGCGATTGTTCTGATTGAGAAAAACGGAGATCTGTATTTGGGAAGAAATACGTATTCGTCTGCAAGAATCGAGGCAATTGAGGGCACGGAAACGATGGATTTGGCCATGCTTGCCGCCATGATTCACTTTTTTATCATGCCCATTTTGAATCGGTAATTCCGAAGTTTATCTCCGTTGACTTAGGCCCGAACAGTCTCGTAAACGGCTCAACCTCCGGGCCGACGAGCTAATATGAGAGTCACTCAATTAAGGAGGTCACCATGATTCTCACCGCTGTCCAACAAGGAAAAACTTTGGTTCGTATCATCACGGACAAGGGCACGTACTACGCAGCCGGCGTCCTTCAGGCTACACCGCCACCAATGTCTCCGTTAAAGCCACCGAAAAATCCGCCACGATTCGGATTTGCAACGAAAAAGGGACAACAGTGCGCGTTGTCAACTCTCTGCGCTAACGCTAAGTTAAACCGTTTGACTGCTTATTGAGGACACTGTTTCGAGTTTTGTAAGAGCATCTTCGAAATGCCGGCCGAATCATTTTTTCAGTGTATTCGGTTAAATACTGTTTCCGTCTGTTGCTTACGGAGTTTTTCTGTCGATAATTGAGCAAAATGCGTGTATCGATTCCAACGCATTCATGAGGATGGTTGTCATGCATAATAATCGTTTTCTTCTTCCTGCCTTTTTAGCCGTTGCCGCCTTTTCAGCCACTGCCGGTCTTCCTGCCGGAATGACGCCGGGCAAAGCCGGAACGCTCGTCAGTCTTTCGGCCGGAGCTACAATCTCGCAAGCCAACGATCAAGCGACGATAACTCTTTATTGCATGCAAACAGGTAAAGATGCTGCAGCCGTCACACGCACGGTTCTTGCGACAACCGAAAAAGGTTTGGCGGCGTTAAAGGACCTGAACATCCCGAATGCCAAATTTAAAACCACGGAACTTTCGTCCTGGCCGCAATACGTCACCCCCAAGAAAGGAGAGGCGGCCGTCATCGGCGGCTGGCAAGTCCGTCAATCTCTGAGTGTCACGGTCAAAGATGCTCCCGAGGCGGCACACATCATTGAAGCGGCTCAGCCTTATTTTGCCTTTGACGGCATTTCCTTTTCACTTTCCCCAAAAGCGCGTCAAGCCGTACAGACATCGCTCATTGACGAAGCGATGACGCACCTCGGAGAGCGGGCAACGCAGGTGGCAAAATCCATGGGCAAGAACGCCTCGAATGTCAAAATCGAGTCGATTGACCTGGGACAAGCCGGGTATCCGGCCGTCCGCATGATGCGCGCGGCAAAAGCCGCCTCGTTCGATGCAATGGAAAATGCCGTGCTGCCGACACTTGAAGCCGGAGAATCAACCGTCACATTGACCGTAAGCGCTCAAGTGCGTATCAAGTAAAACCTCAGAGCCTCTTACTTTTTCTCAGCCGACTCGATTTTTTTCCGGAAAGGACTTGTCGGAGGCTCGATGCAGCGATCGACAGCCAAGTAATCGGCAAGTTCCGTGTCACCTGCTTTCCGGGCGGCATCGGCCGGGCTTTGCCCCTGAACGTTACATAAATCGCGATACGCCCCGGCTCTCAGGAGCATCATCACGGTCTTACGATACCTACCGCGTGCCGCCATATAAAGCGGCGTCACGCCGGCATCGGTCCTGACATTTACGTCGGCCCCCTTGGAAAGAAGGTAACTCACGATTGCATCGTGCCCGTTCGTTGCGGCGTAGTGAAGAGCCGACCAACCGATGGTTTTATTAATCGAAGCACCTTTTTCCACCAGGGTTTTCGTCAAATCCTCGTTACCGGCAAAGGCTGCAAGCATGAGAGCCGTTTCCCCGTAGTCGCTACTCATGTTTAAATCGAGGTTCGGCTGTTTTAAAAGGTATTCCACGAGGTCGGTATTTCCCAGGCGAATCGCACGCACCAAAGCCGGGTCGCCTTCGCGGACCATCTGATTGGGATCAATGCCGCTTGTAATGAGTTTTTCCAGCACCGAGAGGCGGTCGTGCTCGACGGCATCGGAAAACTCAATTTGTGTATCGGTTAAAACGCGCACCTGACCGAGTGATCCCTTCGCGTAAGCGGCTCCCGTGACAAACAGAACCGCCGCACAAAGAAGTACCACCTTTCCTTTAAAACCCATATTTAAACGCATTTATTTCTCCAGATGGAAAAATCGTAAGGCATTGGCCGTTGTCATTTCCGAAATCGTCTCGACATCCGTTCCTTTAAGAGAGGCCAGGCACTCGGCAATTTTGACCGTAAACGCCGGCTCGTTGCGCTTCCCACGATAGGGAACGGGCGCCATGTACGGGCAATCGGTTTCAATCATGAGGTACTCAAGCGAAAGAGCCCGGGCAACTTCGCGCAAGGGACCGGCAGATTTAAAGGTTATTACACCGGTAAACGAAATCATGCCCCCGGCATCGATGGCAGAAAATGCCGTTACTTTGTCGCCGGCAAAGCAGTGCATCACAAAGCCTACATCACCGGCGTCTTCTTCTTTTAAGATTTCAACGGCTTCTTTTTCCGCTTCGCGCGCATGCACGACAAGGGGCTTTTTAAGGATCTTAGCCGCCCTGATATGCATCCGAAACCGTTCTTTTTGCCAGGTTAAATCCCCGTGGCACCAGTGAAAATCCAAACCCGTCTCTCCGACAGCAACGATTTCCGGCGCCGAGCAGATTTCACAAATCTCCTTAACACTGGTCTCGGTCGCATTCTCATACTCAGGGTGCAGCGCCCAGGCGCCATACAAAAAACCGGGATTTTCGTGCACAAGGTCTTTGATGCCGTCGATTTCAGATCTGTCACACCCTAAAACAAGGGCCCCGACAAGACCCGCTTGACGCATGCGGTCAATGACAAGAGGGCGATCGGCATCGAACTCCTTGACATTGATGTGCGAGTGAGAATCAAATAGGCGCGGCATGATTCAATCTTAAAGAGGACGGACCACAAGCTTTAAGGCGCCCTGAGAATCGACTTGAGCCCACCCGTAACGAGAGGAGGAATCATCCGTTTCTTCCTTCCAATCGGGCAGCACAAGGCGCGTGACGGGACCCTCCTCATACAAAGCGGGCTTGTGCGTATGGCCGTGGACAATAGCTTGACAGTTTTCTTTTTCGGCGTCGGCAAGAAAGGAGGCCTGAACGACGTCCATCTGTTCGGGTGTTCGCTGTGTCTTGTGGCGCTTAGAAAGGCTGCGCGTGCGAAGCGCCCAAATAAGACGCATCGGAAGAGCCATCGAAAGCGCCTGACGTTGAAACGCTTCGGAGCGCACACGCGCTCGAAATGCCTGATAGTCGGGATCGAGCGTACACCACTCGTCACCGTGGGCTAAAAGGATGCGCTTTCCATGACAGGTTACGACCGTGGGACTGGTAATCAATGTTGCTCCCGCGCGATGCGCAAAGTGAGCTCCGAGTAGGACATCGCGATTTCCTGGCATCACGTAAAGCTTTCTTCCCGTGCCGGTATAGCGCTTTAAAGCTTTGATCACGGGGGAGGCGACAAAAAGCGCCTCATCGCCGATCCAAAATTCAAAAAGGTCCCCGAGAATAAATAGCTCGTCAAAACCCAACGCCTCTTGCGACAAAAATGCGAGAAATCGCCGTGCAATATGTCTTTTTCGCCACGATAGGTGAATGTCGGCAACAAACACGGGATTGTGAGGCGGCTCGACAAACCGAGTCGCCGCATCGCGCGGAAGAGGGAGCGTGGGCCTCATAACGCCTTAGCAATTCGCAAGAATCTCGGCTTTTTCAATCACGACATCGTCATTGGGAACGTCATCGTACCAACCGACGCGTCCCGTGCGCATTTGCGCAATGGCATCGACGACATCAAAGCCGGCGACAACGCGCCCGAAAACAGCGTATCCGTAGCCGCGGGAATCCGGAGACGTGAAATTTAAAAAGTCGTTATCCGCGACGTTAATGAAAAATTGGCACGTGGCGGAATGGGGATCGTTCGTACGGGCCATGGCAATGGTGTATTTGTCATTGGCCAGTCCATTGGCCGCCTCGTTGGCAATAGGGTCCTTAACGCCGTCCTTTTGCTTCAGACCGCGCAAAAAACCGCCTCCTTGGATCATAAATCCCTTGATGACGCGGTGAAAAATCGTCCCGTCGTAAAAGCCCGAGGTGACGTAATCTTCAAAGTTTTTGCAGGTAACGGGCGCTTTTTCCCGATTCAGTTCAATGTCAATTACGCCTTTATTGGTCGTCAAACGAATCATTTTGCTTTCCTTGTCGTATCAATGATGCGGACCGATTTGATGAAAACGGGCGTCACGGGAACGTCCGAGTAAAACCCGCGCTTTCCTGTACGAACGAGCGAAATCTTATCGACAACGTCCATCCCTCGTGTCACGCGTCCGAAGACGGCGTATCCCCAGCCGTCTCGGCTTTTATCCGCATCTAAAAAATCATTATTGCTTGTGTTGATGAAAAACTGGCTTGTGGCCGAGTGGGGCTCGCTCGTGCGGGCCATGGCAACGGTTCCGCGACGATTCGATTCGGTGCCGCGCGCTTCGTTGACAATCTTAGCCGCGGTCTTTTTTTGCGCCATATCGCTTGTAAAACCGCCGCCTTGAATCATGAACCCCTCGATGACACGATGGAAAATCGTTCCGTCATAAAAGCCGCTTTCGGCGTAGTCCGTAAAGTTTTTCACCGTGACGGGTGCCCGAGTCGCATCCAGGCGCACTTCAATCGTTCCCATCGTCGTTTCGATGACCGCCGTCACCGGGGTCGGAGCGCATTGGGGTGCCTCAAAAGGCATCAGAGCAAAACCGGCAATCGCCGCAAGAGTCACGAGGGCCGGGCGAAAACGCATCTTCATACCGCTAATCCTTCAAAAGATCTTCTAAAGCCGTCAGGCGCCGCACGGCCGAGCGAGAGCCGCCCTTGGCGGCAACCTTCAAAGCCTGAGCGGCCTCGGCCAAATACACATTCGCTAGATTTTCCCGAGCCGTCGTGTAGTTCGGGCGTAGGGCCAAGGCTTGCGTTAAAAGCTCTTCGGCCCTTTTATACTCGCCCCGATTGCTCGCGTACCGCGCCAGATTGTTATAGGCCTCGGGAACTTCCGGGAAGGTCTTGATAAAGGACTCCAACTCCTGTTGGGCAAGGTCCGGTCGCCCCTCGGCCTCATAAAGTACACTCTTTTGGAACTTTAATTGCGCGGAAATCGGATTTTGGGCCAGCCCTTCATTGATGTACTCTAAAGCCATGTCGAATTTTTTCTCGCGAATTAAGCGCTCGACGGCCGAAGGAATCTGATCGGGCGCCAGTTTCACAGACGGGTTGTCCAAGTCAACGGCCGCATGGGTCGTCGGCACAAGCGCCGTTGCGAGGGCAAACGCCGAAAGAAAGGTCAGAAAAGGTCGCTTCATAGAAAAGAAAAGTCCCGAGAATTTCGAACACAATGGGGTAAACCTGTTTATACTGAATCGCCATTTTAATGACGGACGTACCCGATTCGGGTCCCCGGTCTCATTTTTTAACGAATTACTATGTCTTTATCCATTTATTCGACTCTCTCGAAAAAAACCGAAGTCTTCAAACCCCTTCACCCCGGCAAGGTCGGCATGTATGTGTGCGGTGTGACGGTTTATGACTTAACGCACATCGGACACGGGCGCACGTTCGTGGCCTTTGACATCGTGCGTCGCTGGCTTGAGGCCTCCGGATACGATGTCACGTTCGTACGTAACGTCACCGATGTGGACGATAAAATCATCCGCCGGGCTGCCGAGCGGGGGATTTCCACGGCGGAACTGACGGAGACGTTCACTAAAGCCATGCAAGAGGATATGCTCGCCTTAGGGTGCTTGGCTCCCACATACGAGCCGCGTGCAACGCAATTTATCCCCCAAATGCTCGGTCTTATCGAAATCCTGGAAAAAAAGGGCTTGGCGTATCAAGCATCTGACGGCGATGTGGACTACGCCGTCCGCAAATTTAAAGATTACGGGAAACTCTCGGGTAAAAGCATCGATGATTTGCGCTCGGGCGCACGCGTCGGTGTTGCCGACACCAAGCGCGATCCCTTGGATTTTGTCCTTTGGAAGCACGCCAAACCGGGCGAACCCCACTGGGCCTCTAAGTGGGGCGAGGGGAGGCCGGGCTGGCACATCGAGTGCTCGGCCATGAGTTGCTTTTACCTCGGGGAACACTTTGATATTCACGGGGGCGGTCCGGATTTGATTTTCCCGCACCACGAAAACGAGATTGCCCAAAGCGAGGGGGCGCACGGACCGGGCTTTGCCAATATCTGGATGCATTCGGGCCCCCTGCGTGTTCGAAGTGCCGACGGCAGCGAAGAAAAAATGAGTAAATCGCTCGGAAACTTCTGGACAATCCGCGACGCCTTAAAGGAAACAAACGGTAAGTACGGAGAAGGAAACGGCAACGAGACGTTGCGCTTTTTCTTACTTCGCAGTCACTACAGAAGCCCGATTAGTTTTAATCCGAGCCTAATCGAAGATGCGCATAAGGGACTAACGCGCCTTTACAGTGCTTTGAACGAAACACCGGCACGGGAAGGGGTACCGATTGATTGGAACAGGCCCTTTGCCGCACGCTTTAAGGCGGCGATGGACGATGACTTCAATACCCCGCAGGCCGTGGGCGTGCTCTTTGAGCTTGCCGCTGAAGTCAATCGCACCAAGGATACGGCGCTTTCTTCCGAACTTCTTTCGCTCGGAAAGATTTTTAATATTCTCACGAAAGACCCGGCCGCGTTCATCAAGGGTGCCACGACAGGGCTAAACGAAGCCGCCATTGAAGAAAAAATTGCCGAGCGCGCCGCGGCGAAGGCTGCAAAAGACTGGGCCAAGGCCGATGCCATTCGTCAGGAACTTACCGAAGCCGGTATCGTCCTAGAAGACAGGGCGGGAGTTACGACGTGGAGACGCGCCTGACGGTCGTTTCTTGGTGGGAGGCGGCTCTTGACCATTTAAAGAGCGATTCGACCTTATCCCCCTTGATCGAAAACGCTCGGGGCGACGGTCTCATGTCGTGTACGGATTTATTTTCTGCCATGGTACGGGCCGTGTGCGGCCAACAGGTGAGTAACGACGCCGCCGTCAAAGCCAAAGACCGGGTTTTAAAGGCCGCTCATGAGGCCAGCCCGGGCAATTGCCCCTTGGGAATTCGCACGCTCGGCCTTAAAGGCTTAAAAGGGCTCGGCCTTTCGGGCACCAAACAAAGCGCGCTTTCGGGCCTTGCCCGAGGTTTTTTAGCCGGGACTCTCACGCAATCGGCGCTGAGCCCCATAACGGACGAGGAGGTTCTCGCGCGCTTGACGGCCATTAAGGGCGTAGGTCCCTGGACCGGTCACATGATTTTAATTTTCGGACTCAATCGCCCCGATGTCTTCCCTCTCGGCGACTACGGACTGAAGGCAGCCGGACTCAAACTTTTCGGCAATCTCGATACAATGTTAAACGTCAGTGACACGTGGCGTCCGTATCGCACGGCTGCCACGTGGCTCCTTTGGCGTGACCGCACGGGATTTGCCGTGCGTTATTAAAGACAACGAGGACGTTGAGGGCGATGGTAAAAAAGATTTCCTATTTTGATTTTGAGGAAGATTTAGAAGTCATCCACAATAAAATCGAAGAGCTCGAACTCGATACCTCCGTAAGCGACACCGATCGCGCCTCGCGCCTTTCTCAGCTTAAACGCAGTTATGCCAAACGCCTCTCGGAGATTTACTCGAACCTGACGGATTGGCAAATTACGCAATTAGCACGCCACCCGGCACGTCCCTATACGCTTGACTACATTCAGGCTATCTTCAGCGACTTTACGGAACTCCACGGCGATCGGATGTTTGCCGACGATGCCTCGATTGTCGCGGGACTTGCGCACCTCGGCAAACACGCCGTAGCCGTCATCGGCCATCAAAAAGGGCGCGATACCAAAGAGCGCACCAAGCGCAACTTCGGCATGACCAAGCCCGAGGGGTTTCGCAAAGCCCTTCGCGTCATGAAGCTTGCCGAAAAATTCGGGCTACCCGTGATTACCTTTGTCGATACCCCGGGGGCATACCCCGGAATCGATGCCGAAGAACGCAATCAGGCCGAGGCAATCGGGCGGTCGATTTTCGAATTAACGCACCTAAAAGTTCCCGTCATCAGTGTGATTATCGGGGAAGGAGGCTCGGGAGGCGCACTCGCGCTTGCCGTTGCCGACACGGTGATGATTTTGCAGTACGCCGTCTACTCGGTCATCAGCCCCGAAGGCTGCGCCTCGATTCTCTGGAAAGATGCCAGCAAAGCCCCGGAAGCGGCCGAATCTCTTTCGCTTACGGCCGCCAAACTCTTTAATCTCGGCCTTGTGGATAAGATTATTTCCGAGCCCCTCGGAGGAGCGCACCGCGATCCGGCCCTTATGGCCTTAACGCTTCGAAAGGCCCTTGCCGACCAATTGGGAGCGCTTTTGACGTTTTCAACCGAAGATCTGTTAGCGCGTCGAAGCACGCGCCTTGCGCTTTACGGCAAATACCTCGAAGAAAAAAGCGTGATTTCAACGCAACCGGTAACTCAGGATGCCCCTCAAGAACGGAAAGACCTTGCGCAAACCCTTAAAGAGCAATCGGCAACGCCTAACGTCGAGAAAAAGCCCGTCAAGCCTCGGAAAGTTGCAGTAAAGAAAGCCGCACCCCGAAAAAAAGCGGCAAAGACAACCCAAGCCGCCGCAGGAAAAAGCGCCGATAAAAAGCGCACCGCCACTCGGAAAGTGAAAAAAGAAACAAGTGAGACGTCATGAAAAAAGACGGGAAAGCGACCCGCGCCAGAGGGTCGAACAAAATGACGCTGATTGACGCCTTCATGGCCTCGGTGCGCGATGTGTCACAAGCGCGAATGAAAACCGAAGCCTCCGAGTTTTCGCTATCGACCGTCAGTCCCGTTCGCCTCGTGATTGCCTACTCGGGCGGACGCGATTCGGCTGCGCTCCTGTCGATTGCCGCGGCCTCACTCAAGCAAGCGCATCAAAGCGAAATTTCTTCGATTACGGCCGTATACATCAACCACGGACTTTCGGAAAATGCCGACCTTTGGGGAAAAATCTGCGCCGAGCAATGTAAAAAACTCGGGATTCCTTTCGAGGAGATTCGTGTCTTTGTCTCTCGGGCTTCTCGACTAGGTCTGGAAGCGGCGGCTCGCGAGGCGCGATACCGGGCGCTTTACAAAAGGGCAGTCGCACTTAAGGCCGATGCTGTCATGACGGCCCATCACTTAGACGATCAACTCGAAACGTTTCTGATTTCTTGGATGCGCGGAGCAGGTCTTGAGGGGCTTTCGTCCCTGCCTTGCACGCGAGATCTTTCGTTCGGAAAAGGGCAACCCGTGACGCTCGCCCGTCCTTTTTTACAGATTGAGCGTGAAACGATTACTGCCTACGTCAAATCTCAGCACTTACGCTTTGTCGAAGACGAGAGCAACACCGACACGCGTTATCTGCGGAACCTCATTCGAAACAAGGTCTTTCCGGTTCTTGCCGAGGCACGCACGGGCTGGAAAGAAGCCGCCGACCGCTCGATTCGAAATATCGCTACCGCATCGGAGATACTCAAGGACTTAGCCCTTGAAGATACCCGACATTGTTTAAATGCGAGTGACAATTCACTTTCGATTAAAGCCCTAAGAGAGCTCTCCGAAGACCGTCAGGCGCTTGTCGTACGCACTTGGCTCAAGCAAAACAAGATTCGTTATCCGAGCAAGGCAAAAATGACGGAAACACTGCGTCAGATTTGCGAATCGGATACGGACACCAAACTGGCGATACGCTTTGAAGGAAAAGAGCTGAGGCGCTGGGGCATGAAACTTATTTTGACCGATGCCGTCGGTAAGCGTCCGATTGCAGCGCTCGATCAAGACTTTGTCTGGAAAGGGGAGGCGTCCGTCAGTTTTCCGCTCTGGGGCGGATCGCTTTGCTTTATCCCGTGCCGAGAAGGCCAAGAAGGCTTTGATGCCGATATCCTAAAAAAAGGGCCTCTCCGCTTACGCGCGCGGCGCGGGGGTGAAAAGATTAAGCTTTATGCCTTACGCCCGAGTCGCAACCTCAAGCTCCAGTACCAGGTTGCGAAGATTCCGCCCTTCGAGCGCATCAAATTGCCGCTTGTCTGGCTCAATGACACCCTCATTTTTGCCGCCGGTCTCGGGAGCGATATAAGATATTTTGCTGAGACCGATTTGATACACAATCGCGTACGCCTAGTCTGGGTACCTCATAAAAACTTGCTCGATTAAGTCACTTTCTGAAACAATTGCCGCCGTGGCCCTGATTCGTGAAAGGTTTCCGGGTTCGTCCTTAATTCTTTTTGATGAAAGGAGGAAACCTATGCACGAGTTAACTGCATTTGTTTCTAACTTAAACAGTGTTCTTTGGGGGCCGTTCTGCCTGATTCCTTTGCTTGTCGGCACCGGCATTTATTTTTCCTTTAAGTTGCGCTTCGTGCAGGTTCGCTGTTTCGGTCGAGCCGCGTCCTACGTTCTGCGTCACGTCAAATTTTTCGGCAATAAAGCCGACGGCTCGGGCATGAGTTCCTTCCAGTCCCTGGCTACAGCCATTGCCGCACAGGTCGGGACCGGAAATCTTGCCGGTGTCGCCACGGCCCTGGCAATGGGGGGCCCGGGTGCAATCTTTTGGATGTGGCTTGCCGCCTTTTTCGGCATGGCAACCATCTTCGTCGAAGCCGTCCTGGCGCAGCACTTTAAAAACAAGGACGCAAACGGGCACGTGACGGGGGGACCGGCGTACTACATTACAAACGGCTTACACTGCAAGCCCCTGGCGATGTTTTTTTCCGTAGCCATCATCATTGCTCTGGGCTTTATCGGCAATATGGTGCAGGCCAATTCCATTGCGCTTGCCTTTGACTTTGCCTTCGGTATCAGGCCTTGGCTCGTCGGCATCGTTGTTGCCCTCATTGCCGCGTTTATTTTCATCGGCGGAATTCGCCGCATTGCCTCGACCACGGAAAAAATCGTTCCGATCATGGCGCTTTTCTACCTCGCAGGCGGCTTGATTGTGTTAATCGAGTATTACGACCGAATTATTCCGGCCTTCGAGATGATTTTCGTCGGAGCCTTTAACCCGACGGCGGCAACCGGGGGCGTAATCGGTGCAAGCGTCAAGGAAGCAATTCGATACGGCGTGGCTCGCGGCCTATTTAGTAACGAAGCCGGTATGGGTTCGACCCCGCATGCGCACGCCGTAGCCAAGGTCGACCACCCGGCCAAACAAGGTCTTGTGGCCATCATGGGCGTCTTTTTCGATACGTTCGTGGTCCTTAATATGACGGCGCTCGTGATTTTAAGTACCGGAGTTTTGGACGGAAAGACCACGGGCATTGCCTTAACGCAGCACGCCTTCCAATTGGGTTTAGGCTCGTTCGGTTACGGATTTGTGGCGATCTGTCTTCTTTTCTTTGCCTTCTCGACGATTATCGGCTGGTACTTTTTTGCCGAGCAAAACGTCAAGTTCCTCTTCGGTCCGCGCTACGTGCGTCCGTACCAGTACATCGTCGTTCTCTTTATCTTTTTGGGCTCGCTCTTGCAAGTGAACCTGGTGTGGGAACTGGCGGACTTATTTAACGGCCTGATGGTCATCCCGAACCTCATCGCCTTAATCGGACTCGGGAAGATTGCCTCCGAGGCTTTGAACGATTACGAATTTCGGTACATCCCGGAAAAAACGAAAGCCGAAAAGGATGCTTCTTAAGGCAAGTGCCGTCGGACAAAAAGGCAACCTTCGGGTTGCTTTTTTGTACCCGGGGCGTTCAAAATAAGGGACTCGTTTTTCTACTTCGACACCGATGAAAGACCGCGCCACGCTCGATTTGTTTGAAACCGACTCTCAAGACGACATGCGACTTCCCGCCGGCATCGACGAAGCAGGGCGGGGACCGCTTGCCGGTCCCGTCTATGCGGCAGCCGTGATATTAAATCCCTTAAATCCGATCGAAGGCCTTAAAGATAGTAAGAAACTCACACCTTCCGAACGAAACGCCTTAGCCCCGATTATTCAAGAAAGGTCTCTTGCCTGGTCCGTGGCCTTTGCCACCGTCGAAGAAATCGATTCGATGAACATCCTTGAGGCCACACTCCTTGCGATGAAACGAGCCGTTTTAGGGCTTTCGATCCGACCGACCATACTTTTAATCGACGGCAACCGCATGCCGCACATGCCGTATCGGATTCGGACGATTATCAAGGGCGATGACCGCATTCCGGAAATCTCCGCCGCCTCGATTTTGGCCAAAACGGCGCACGACGCGCTTTTTGAGCGCTATGCCAAGGAGTATCCGGGATACGCATTCGAGCACCACATGGGGTACGGCACGGCCGAGCACATGGCAGCTATCGAGCGTCTGGGTGTTCTCCCGATTCATCGAAAGACCTTTGAGCCGATTGCAACACGCCTGAAAGGTGTCAAGCACACAAAATAATCGGTCCTATTGACTTACACGCATCGACTCTGTTCGATGACCTGAGCTTTTCGGGCAAAAGCATCGACTACAGTCGATGATGACAAGGAAAAAATGCGAAACCATCGAACAGAGTCGATAGTTTCCCCTCATGACAGGTAACTCGGTTCCTCGGCGGCCCGAGTATGATATTGAGAAACCTCAGTGACTTGAGATACGGACAAATCTCTTTCGTTAAAATCTCAGTTCACTCTTTTGTGAAAGACACTAAATGGCACCTGGCGACACCCCCATTCTCGTCATTATCCCGGCCGCGGGCACCGGAACCCGCATGGCTTCGGCCGTTCCGAAGCAATACCTATCGCTCGGAGAAAAAGCGGGTTCTGTCCTTGAAGTCTCGGTCAAAGCCATGCAGCAAGCACTTCCCGAGGCAATCGTTGTCGTCGCCGTTCAGGCCGGCGATTCGGTGATTGCTTCTCAGAATCTTTCGAAAACTCAAGTTCTGACAACCGGCGGAGCGAGCCGCGAAGAAACGGTCTACCGGACGCTTTTAGCCTTAAAAGACGATTTTTCGGAGAACACTCTCGTTTTTGTGCACGATGCGGCACGCGCTCTCGTGTCCCCCGATGACGTACGGCACCTGAAAGACGTTGCCCTGCAGTCTGTAAAAGAGGGTAAAGCCGGTGCCGTTCTTGCCATGCGACTTCCCGATACGGTCAAACGCATCGACGAAAACGGCCTCATTGCTCAGGACCTTGAAAGAAACGGCCTAGTGCGTATGGCAACGCCCCAGGTCTTTCCCCTGAAAACGCTCATAACCGCATTATCGAATAACCTCAATGCCACGGACGAATCGAGTGCCGTACGCGCATGCGGCGGCACGGTTCGTGTCGTCTTCGGCTCACCGATTAACTTTAAAATCACGGAACCGGCAGATTTACGCCTGGCGCGACTCATTTTAGGAAACCGTATGCCCAAGACCCGAATCGGACTCGGATATGACTCACACCGCTTTGCAGACGATCGAAAACTCATTCTCGGAGGCGTTGAAATTGCCCATGAAAAAGGGCTTGCCGGTCACAGCGATGCGGATGTTCTTACACACGCCGTCATTGACGCGCTTTTGGGGGCAGCACATTTGGGCAATATCGGGCTCTTGTTTCCCGATACGGATGCGGCTTACCTCGGCGCGAACTCCCTTCAGTTGCTCAAAGACGTTGTCCGGCGCGTCCGTAAGATCGGCTGGCGCATCGGAAATCTCGATGCGGTTCTGATTACCGAAGCTCCGAAAATCAATCCCCATGTCGCAAAAATCGAAGCGACTTTGGCTGCGACCTTAGGAGTCAATCCTGCAGACGTCAGTGTCAAACCCAAAACCAACGAAAAACTCGGATTCGAAGGGCGAGGCGAGGGGATATCGGCTCAAGCAACCGTTTTGCTCGAAAGGACAGAGGCATGATTGATAATAAAAAGCATTTTCGAAAGCGTCTGACCGAGTTAAAAGCTCTGTCCGACCAAGCGCTTCTTGACCTGTACGGCAAAGAACACACCGACACCGATGATAAGGCAATCAAGCACATCCTTGCCGAGCGCGGCGTAGCGCTCCCGGAAAGTCAGGGCACCGTCACGGAAGACGAGAGCGCCACACGCATCATCGAGATTTCAGAACTCGCAGGAGCTAAGACCGAAGAGCCGAAGACAACGGGACTGACGTGGATGGAAGGGGTTCCTATGGTCGCCGGCATCCTCGTGATTTACCTTCTTTATTCGTACTCGTTCTGGCTTTCGGTTATCGGGGGGCTATTGACAGCCGGGGCTCTTTTCTGGCTCTTTCGTTTCGTGCGGCGGCACTGGAGACGCTTGGGCGTAAAAGATACCTACGCGAAAGATCTTTAATCGGATTTCTTTATCACGCGGTTTTCCGGCGTACACCCTTTGCGCCGTTTCGGGGCGTGACTTTGCTGAAGCGAAGTTTTTCTAAAAGTCGTAGAGACTTGTGCACAAAAGGAGAGGAAAACCTATCTTGTTCGTGCTGTTTTGCCGACAGACGTTAAGACGCGAGCATCTGCGCGAGAATCTTTCGCGTCACAAGAATCGGATCGCCGGGTCGGAAATCCGCTGCAAGCGCCTGCGTAAAAAGCGTCTTTTTCCCAATCGGCGCGTGAACAATCCGAACACCTCGGTTATTCGGCATTCGAATGCGCACATCGCTACCGTCGACGGCGAACTTTCCGTTCAGTTTCACGGCGCATTCATGCACACCCCAGGCTTTGTAAAAGGCCGTCACCTTTTCTTCCGGCGGGAAATAGGATAAAAATACCGGACCGAAACAGCGCTCGGCAATCGCCTCAAGCGGGCGATCGGCACGTAAAACTTCTAAATCAATCGCCACGGGAGCGGTCGCAAGAGCCGCTCCGACAAACGTTGCCGTGTGAGAAATCGTGGAATAAAGGGGGCTGTCGGATAAAACAATCGGCGAGTAGGGCGGGTTTTCTCGAAACTGCACCGCAAGACCTCGCACCTTGGCCAAGGCTACCAGCAAAAGCCGCGTCCAGAGAAAGTCCGATTGTCGCTTCGGACTTAAAAACCTCTCGGCGCGGTCAATCACGTCCGGCAAAAGATACGTGAGCAACCCGGCATCGGGTTTGGCATCGATTCGTTCGAGATAAATGCAATCGCAAAAGGGGCGAAGCGTCATAACGCAGATATGTTCTTTCAAGGCAACGCGGCATGATATCCGCATTTGTCATTTTCCGACAGGGGAAAGGGACCGATTCCAGAGTCAAAACTAAGATTTCGTGACAAACAACCCTTTCAAACAGGGTTATTTCGTGACAAAAGACCGATTTTTACCCGTATATTACGTGACAGCCACTTGGTTTTCCCATTTAAAATCAAGCAAATTCGACTCGCTAAAGTCGACTTGTCAAAAAGGTCTATGAGTACACAAGGACTCCTATTCCCAAAAGTTATCCAAATTTTGGAATTACAAGAACTCATCGACTTACGTCGCCTAAAAGCGCAGAGCCACTTTGGCGTAAGCGTTATCCTAGTTTCGAAACACACAATGATTTGAAACTGAAAATTATCCTGTATTGCAAAAAAACCGAGACAACTGTATCTTCTTCCAATATAGTGCATTGTCAGGAAAAGGACCGTTATCTCGAATTTTCCGATTCAGTATTTAGCGTATGGGAATCGTGGTTCGCTCTCCGAAAACCAAGATGCTTTGGATACGAAAAAGGGTCGCATATAGCGACCCCGCATCTTGTGCATCTCTCAGCTTGTTAGTGGAGAAAGCCCATTTCCTAACTGACTGCGAAAATTTTATCTAGAGGACGATGAAAATGCAAGACTCTGTCTCAAAAATGAAATACAGACTCGGAATCGACCTTGGAACCACTTCCTTGGGTTGGGCTATGTTGCGGCTTGACGAACAAAACGAACCTTACGCCGTAATTCGAACCGGGGTTCGTATCTTTAATAACGGTCGAGACCCGAAAACGGAAGCCTCTTTGGCCGTAGCGCGCCGTCTTGCACGTCAACAAAGAAGGACTCGTGACAGAAAAATCAGGCGTAAAGAGCGCCTTATCGGGGAGTTAGTGGCCATGGGGTTCTTCCCGAAAGATCCCGATAAACGCCGTCAACTCGCCTCGTTAGATCCTTTTGAACTTCGAACTGAGGCCTTAGATAGGGCTCTGTCTCCGGAAGAATTTGCCAGAGCGCTTTTCCATTTAGCCAAACGACGCGGATTCAAAAGCAACCGAAAAACAGATTTCGGCGATACCGAATCGGGCAAGATGAAAGAGGCTATCAAACGCACTTTAAATGAACTACAAAACAAGGGTTTTCGGACCGTCGGTGAGTGGCTCAATATGCGCCATCAACAACGCCTCGGCACACGTTCGCGCATTAAAAACGTCCCCACCGGCGCCGGTAAGCAAACCACCGCATACGACTTCTACTTAAATCGATTCATGATTGAGCATGAATTTGATTGTATTTGGGAAAAGCAGTCCCAAATGAATCCCAGCTTTTTTACTAATGAACGCAAAGCCATCCTAAAAGACATTATCTTTTACCAAAGACCCCTTCGTCCTGTGGAACCCGGACGTTGCACCTTGATGCCGGACAATCCACGAGCACCGCTGGCTCTTCCTCAACAACAAGACTTTCGTATTTATCAAGAAGTTAACAACTTGAGGAAAATTGATCCGACCACCTTACTTGAAGTTAATCTCACGCTGCATGAAAGAGATCAAATCGTTGAGTTGCTTCAACGAAAACCTGCTCTGACCTTTGATGCCGTCAGAAAGACTCTTTGCTTTAACGGAACGTTTAATTTGGAAGGAGAAAATCGTTCCGAATTAAAAGGCAATCTCACAAATTGTGCGCTCGCCAACAAAAAACTATTTGGAGAAAGTTGGTATTCCTTCGATGCCCATAAACGATTTGAAATCGTCGAACATCTTTTGCAAGAGGAATCCGAAGAAAAACTCGTTTCCTGGTTGCAAAGGGAATGCAATCTTTCTGAAGAGAGTGCAAAGAATACGGCTTCCGTGCGACTTCCTGCCGGATACGGAGCCTTGTGTCGAGAGGCTTTAGATTTAATCCTTCCATATCTGAAAGCTGAAGTCATCACATACGACAAAGCAGTCCTAAAAGCCGGGACGAACCACAGCGAACTGGCGTTAGCGAATGAAACCGGTGAAATCCTTCCAGAACTTCCTTACTACGGGCAGTATCTCAAACGTCACGTGGGTTTCGGGACCGGGAAACCCGAGGATTCCGTCGAGAAGCGCTACGGAAAAATTCCCAACCCGACGGTACACATCGCCCTCAATCAATTGAGGACCGTTGTCAATGCTTTAATCCGCAGATATGGAAAACCGACACAGATTGTTATCGAGCTTGCTCGAGAACTCAAACAAAACAAAAAGGCAAAAGATCAATATCGAATCGAGATGAATCACAACCAAATTCGGAATAAGAGGATTCGCACTGATATTTCGAAGGTTCTCGGAATCAATCCAGAAAATGTGAAACGGAAAGATATTGAAAAACAGATTTTATGGGAGGAACTTAATCTGAAGGACGCAACGGCTCGTTGTTGTCCTTATAGCGGAAAGCAAATCAGCGCAGAAATGCTTTTTACCGATGAAGTTGAAATCGACCATATTCTCCCGTTTTCAAGGACTTTGGACGATTCAAAGAATAATAAAGTCGTTTGTATCCGAGAAGCCAACCGCATTAAAGGGAATCGAACCCCTTGGGAAGCACGAGAGGATTTTGAGAAGCGAGGATGGTCGATAGAGGCGATGACGGCACGCGCCCAAGCAATGCCGAAAGCCAAGCGATTTCGCTTCGCCGAGGACGGATATAAAGTTTGGTTAAAAGATTTCGATGGCTTCGAGGCACGCGCGTTGACAGACACACAATACATGAGTCGAGTCGCTCGCGAATATCTTCAGTTAATTTGCCCTAGTCAAACCTGGTCGGTTCCCGGACAGCTCACCGGAATGTTAAGAAGATTTTTAGGTCTAAATGACATTTTGGGTGTTAATGGTGAGAAAAATCGCGATGACCACCGCCACCATGCCGTTGATGCCTGCGTGATTGCCCTCACGGATCGTTCCATGTTACAAAGGATTTCGACAGCAAGTGCGAGGGCTGAAAATAAACATCTTACTCGTCTGTTGGAATCTTTCCCGCCTCCATGGGCTACGTTTTATGAGCATGTTACCCGTGCCGTGAAATCGATTTGTGTCAGTCACAAACCGGAGCACGCCTATCAAGGGGCCATGAACGAACAAACAGCCTACGGCTTAAGACCGGACGGATATGTCAAATACAGACAAAACGGAAAAGTTGAACATAAGAAGTTAAATGTTATCCCTCAGGTATCGGTCAAGGGAACCTGGAGACATGGTCTTAACTCTGACGGATCATTAAAAGCGTACAAGGGACTAAAGGGAGGGAGCAATTTTTGTATTGAAATCGTAATGGGAGAGGGCGGTCACTGGGAAGGCGACGTTATTACAACATACGAGGCCTACCAAATCGTACGGGCGAAAGGAGAAGCTGCGCTTTATGGGAGTGTGAGTCGCTCCGGAAAACCGCTTGTAATGCGCTTGATGCAAAAAGATGTTGTTGAAATGACTCTTGAGGACGGCCGATGCAAAATGCTTCTTTATAAAATCAGCCAAAACAAACAAATGTTCTTTTACCGTATCGAAAATGCCGGCGGTGGGAAAGAAGATGTTTCCAAGAAACCGGGATCCTTACAAAAAGCACTTGCGAAAAAAGTCATAATCTCCCCGATAGGAGATTTCCGTAGGGAAAGATTATGATTGGGCGGATAGTCGAAATATCAAACAACAACAGATATCTTTCTGTGTATCGGGGGTTTCTTCTCGTGAAATCACTCGGGGAAGAAGCTTCCGAACTCGGAAGAATTCCGCTGGACGACATTCTGGCCGTGATCACGAATGCTCACGGCTTATCTTTCTCAAACAATCTTCTCGTCTCTTTACTTGAAAGGGATATTCCTCTTGTTATTACCTCGGATAAATACGTTCCGATGGGCATTCTTTGGCCTGTTGAAAGCCATCACCTTCAGGCTAAACGAATGGATGCTCAAATTGGGGCCAGTCTTCCTCTAAAAAAATCGCTATGGGCTCAAGTTGTTCGAGAAAAGATTCGTCAACAATCTCTGTTGCTTCATCATCTGGGATTACCTTTTTCTCGATTAGACAGACTGGCCAAAGAAGTAAAAAGTGGCGACCCAGACAACAAAGAAGCAATTGCGGCGCGGATTTATTGGACTTCGGTTTTCGGTAGCAGTTTCCTACGAAACAGAGAGGCCCCCGGCATTAATGCTTTACTCAACTACGGATACACGGTTATTCGATCCGCGACTGCACGCGCCGTCATAGCCGCTGGCTTACATCCGAGTTTAGGAATCCACCATAAAAATGCATCTGACGCTATGCGCCTGGTGGATGATTTGATGGAACCTTTCCGACCGTTAGTCGACTTGATGGTGTTTAGCCTGACAAAAGAGAACCCGAGCGCCGAATGGTCTATATCCACTGAAATAAAAAGAAAACTCGTCAGCATTTTATTTTGGAATGTTCTTTTTGAGGAAGATCAGTGTCCTGTGATGGTTGCGATGCAAAGACTGGCACTGTCGCTTTCGCAAGTGTATTTGAAAGAAAGAGTCCGTCTTGCATTCCCGAAGTTATTTGAATATGGGAAAGACATGGCTAAAGATGATTTCGGGATATAGACTTATGTGGGCACTTGTTATGTTTGACCTTCCTGTCATTACAAAACAAGAACGTCAGGCAGCAACAGTGTTTCGGAAGAGGCTTTTAGACATGGGCTTCTTTATGTGTCAGTACAGCGTCTACATTCGTTTTTGTACCAGTTCTGCGGACGTTGCCTCCTATACAAGAAAAGTTAAGATGTTCCTTCCCGCCTCAGGTCATGTTTCCATTCTTGTAATCACTGATGCGCAATACAAGCGCATTCTAAACTTCTTTTCTAGGAAAAGAGCCATTGCAAAAAACATACCGAACCAGTTGGAATTGTTCTAGTTTAATCAAGTTTTTAAAGTCGAACCGCTCAAAAATCTCTTTCAAATCAAGTCGTTGGAGCAGTTCGGATTGTATCAGTTAGGAAATGAGCTTAGGCCAGAACATTGCTTCGGGTTTGCGAAACGCGCCTTCGATTGTATCAGTTAGGAAATGAGCTTAGGCCAGAACCTCTTGCTGTCCGTGGTCAGACTTCAGAAAGATTGTATCAGTTAGGAAATGAGCTTAGGCCAGAACAGCATCATCAACCGCATTGCTACCAGTAACGATTGTATCAGTTAGGAAATGAGCTTAGGCCAGAACTAAAAGCAGTTTTTCTTACACCTTCAAGAGATTGTATCAGTTAGGAAATGAGCTTAGGCCAGAACATCCCTCGACGTTCTTGCATCATTTTTGATGATTGTATCAGTTAGGAAATGAGCTTAGGCCGGTATTTGTCAAGATACTTCAAAAAAATGGGTTAGGAGTCTTTTTACCTCTGAAGAACCTCAGCAGGGGCTTTGCCCCTACGCTTCGCTACCCCAGAATATTTTTTAAACATGAATAGGAGGTTCCTTGTCCTGTGCTTCGTGTACTATGCCCGTGCGGTACAGGGAGGGATCCCGATGACCGCAAACGTGAATAGGGAAGGCTCTGTGCGCTTGCGCGGGGCCATTTCTCTAAGTGGCTGAATCCGTTGCCAACACCTGCCTATCAGGATTCAACCACTGACTGCCTGCGGGCTCATAGTTTCTCATCCGGCCACAAATCCATCATTCCGGGTGTTGTTGCCGAGCCTTTGCCATCACTTGACGGCGTGCTTTGCAGATAGCTACATCCGCGCCATTGAAGCGCGCCAAAGGCGTTACGTTGTTGATGCCGCTGTCCCCCCAGATCGCCTGCGCTTTTTTTGTCAACACCAACAAAGCCGCGGCTTCCGCCAGGGCCTTTTCCTTGCGTTGCAACTCGCGGTTCTGCTGCTTTTGTTCTTCGCTTAGCGCCGTTACCTTGTTGATGAGTTCTTGCTCGCGAGCACGCGCACTGGCCGAGAGTACAACATCATCGTCATGCTGTGCAAGCCAGGTGCTGAAGCGCTTGATTTCGTCCAGGATGACGCCTTTGGTGCGGCAGAACTTGCCGGCCGCCGGGGACTCAAAGCCGACTTCTTGGCAATACCCTTCGGCGACAAGCGCGGCACGAAAGTTCATGCCTTGAGGTAAGGGGATGGCCTGAGTGCCTTGCCCGCTAGACCGACTATCCGCTTTGAGCTGCCGCAACCAACGATACACGCAGCTTGTCGCGATACTATATGCGCGGTGCGCCTGTTCAACCGTAATCTCCTTGGAAAGGATTCTCCCGAGGATTTGATTTTTCTTTTCGAGCGGATATGGGGTGCCTATTTATTTTCTCCGTGCCCTCCTGATTAGCGATTAGGAAGTATTTTGACAGAGAGGGGCATCCTGCGGCATTCAATAGTTTCTGATAACGATTGGACTTTCGTGCCAGATCGTTCTTGGCTTTTTGGAATAGCCTGGCCAACAAGCGCATTTCACGAAAAATAGACTTGGGAACAAACGATTTCCGTATTCGCCCCATTCGTGCGAATTCGGCCAATCGAATTGCGTCCTCTCTATCGGTCTTGCGTCCCATTGCAGCCTTGACATCTCTGGCATTGACCAGGGCCAGGCGATCGCTGGTGAAGCCGTGAGCTTCCAGGGCGGCGTATGGCGACTGCCACAAGACACCGGTGGACTCCATGAGAACGATCTCCGGCTGCTTCTCCGCGCACCAACTGGCGAAGGATTCGAGCTGACTGTATGACGCACCGAATTCTCGAACTTCGGTGATGATCTCTCCTTTGGTGCTGGCTTGATACGCGCAGACGAGAAGGTCCAGATGAACGTCTATGCCAATGGCGGAGACGTGAGCAACGTTGATAATGCGCTGAGTTGCCTCTTGCTTTACAACTATGCTTTGGTTAGCCCGTGCTTTAGAATGACCCATAGTCCCTCCTGCGAAATGAAAAAGGGGCTTTTGATGGGACCCGGACGTAACACCGGTGAAGAGAAAATTGATGATGCTCTTGATAGGACAGGAGCACTCATTTTTTCACGCCCCTACACCGCGGCTGACAACGAAGTTGTCTGCCGCGGGAGAGCCATATGGGGTGCGAAAAACCTAGCCGCAATTTATTGACGCTCTTAGCATACAAACGTTTTTGCAAAAAACGTACGCGGTCTGGATGCGTACCGGGCCCCGTCCTTTTCATCATAGAGGGTGAGGACGGAATTGTCCTCATATCCATTTTTACCCCTCAAACCGAGTACAATCGAACGTTGGAGTCAAGTTATTCAGAAAGGGGAGCACATGGCACAAATCTTATACGGTGTCTGGAACGGTCGCATCTTCGATAACCGAAAATCCGAAAGCCCAACCGAGGGGTTTCCCGTTGATGCGATTGCCGAATTCGACCCGAACAACCCCATGCGCGCCCTAGTTGCGCACGCAGGCTTTTTGGTTCTCGATAAAACCGTTTCTCTTGCACGCGTTCTTTCCGATTACTACAAGACCGTGCGAGCCAATTCCTGCGGACGCTGTACACCGTGCCGTAATGCCTCCGTCATTATCGATGAAGCGCTCACAAGCCTTGCGGTCGGTCAAGGAGCTACCGTTGACTGGGATGCCGTCTTAAGTGCCGCCCGTGAAATGGATCAAACAAGCCTTTGCGGCATCGGACGCACAAGCGCCAAGCCGTTGATTGCGGCTTTGACACACTTTAAAGACGAACTCTTTAAAACCGTCACGGACACTCGAGTGCTTTCTTCTTACGGTGTTGTCACCGCAAGTTGCATCGAAGGGTGCCCCGACCACGTCAATATTCCGCGTTATATGGATTTTGTGCGTGACGGACAAAACGCTCTGGCGCGTGCCGTCATTCTCGAGCGCTATCCGATGGTTGCAACCTGCGGACGCGTGTGCGTCAGACCCTGCGAAAAAGCCTGCAGAAGAAATGCCCTCGAAGGCCCCCTTGCCATTAAAGAAGTCAAACGCTACATTGCCGAAGCGACCCAAGGCACCATTGCTTCGCTCTTTAAGAAGACGGTTCCGGAGGGCGCCCGAGCTCAGGTTGCCGTTGTCGGTGTGGGTCCTGCCGGGATTAACTGCGCATACCACCTCTTACAAAAGGGCGTTGCCGTCGATATCTACGATGCGGACACCGAATCGGGCGGCATGGCCCTTCGCGGTATTCCTCCGTATCGACTCCCCAAAGACATTCTGAAAAACGAAACCGATGCCGTTAAATCCCTAGGGGGAGCATTCTTTTACGGCAAAAAGCTCGGCCGCGACATGTCGCTTGCCGATTTGAAGGCTCGCTACAAAGCCGTTTTCCTCGGTATCGGATGTGCCAAGGGAGCGTATTTGGGCCTACCCGATGAGGATACGACCCTTAAGGGTTACCGAAACGGTATCGATTTTCTCCTTGAGATTGAAAAAGAAGTTATCGCAGGACGCCAACCCAAGATGGACGGCGACATTGCCGTCGTCGGATGCGGAAATGTGGCTATGGACTGCTGCCGCACGGCGCGGCGAGTGACGACAGGTCGTGTGCACCTCATTTATCGCCGTACACTCAAAGAAGCGCCGGCCGATAAAGAAGAGATTCGAGAAGCCCGAGAGGAGGGCGTTGAATTTCACTTCCTCACAAACCCCGTTGCCTTGGAAAGCCGCGACGGCGTCTTAACGGGCGTACGCCTCACGAAGATGCACACCACCGAACCCGATGCCCGGGGACGCATGGGTGTTGAGCCGGTTCCCGGTAGTGAGTTCACACTCGCTTGTCAAACACTCGTTGCCGCCATCGGGCAGAAAATCGAGACACAAGCCCTGGAAAATTCGGGGCTGACACTCGGCCGGCGCGGCAATATTCAGACCGACGCCACACAGATGACCGATGTAGACGGCGTTTTTGCCGGCGGCGACTGCGCCACGGGTCCGACCAGTCTTGTCGAGGCCCTCGCGCAGGGTGACAGGGCTGCAAAATCGATTGTCGCCTACCTTAAGGGTCAATCGCGCTTTAGCCCCCGTGACCGCGCAAGTGACCTGATTATGCGATTAAAACTCGTTTGGGATACGGTCGAGCCCTGTAAGCCTAAAAAGCGCATGACCATCCACCGTGTCGATCCGGCCGTTCGCTCTAAAAACTTTCAACCGGCCGATACGGGATTTACCGATGCCGAGGCCTGTGAAGAAGCGTCCCGCTGCATGCGTTGCTATCGCGTCATCCGCTTTTACACTGATAAACCGGTCGCCAATGCCGACTGATCGGGAGGAAACTGACTATGCTGGCTTACATTAACGACCGACCTGTTGAATTTAACGAAGGCGAGACGATTCTTGCTACTGCCAAACGCGCCGGTATCTTTATTCCGACCCTGTGCGCGTTGCTTCCGATCGACCATACTCCGGGAACCTGCCGCGTGTGTCTCGTGGAAATTCGCGACGGCGCCTCATCGCGCATCACGACGGCATGCACGACGCCGATTGCCGAAGGCATGCATGTTTACACCCGTACCGACACGGTCCGGGCTATGCAAAAGCAGCAGGTCAAATGGCTTTTTTCCGACCACGACCAGAACTGCGCCGCCTGTCCGAGACACGGAGACTGCGAATTGCAGGATGCGGCCGTCTACGTCGGCCTCACGCAAAACCCCGATAACGGAAACCGCAAAGCGCCGCGTCCCTTTGACGACTCGGCTACGGCTCTTGTGCGCGATGCGAGTAAGTGCATCCGTTGCATGCGTTGCGTCGAAGTGTGTCGCAAAGTACAGGGGCTTTCTGCGTTAACACTCGAAGGCTTCGGAACCCGGGCCGGTGTCGGCATTGCCGGCACAGACAAGTGGGGTCAAAGCTCCCGCTGCGTGCAATGCGGGCAGTGTACGCTCGTGTGCCCGGTCGGGGCCTTAGCGGAAAAAGACCAACTCGATACGGCGCTCGCTTGGTTTAATAACCCGGAAATCAAAACCGTCGTGGCTTTTGCCCCGGCCGTGCGCGTCACGCTCGGAGAAGCCTTCGGGATGCCGCTCGGAGAAAATTCCGAAAAACGTATCGTGACGGCGTTAAAACAAATCGGTGCCGATTTTGTCTGCGACATTAACTGGGCCGCCGACGTCACGATTATGGAAGAGGGCACGGAACTTATCGACCGGATTGAGCACGGCGGAAAACTTCCGATGATGACAAGTTGCTGCCCGGGCTGGATTAATTTTGTGGAAAAGGTTAATCCCGAAGTCATCGAAAACCTTTCGACTACGCGCTCGCCGCAGGGAATTTTCGGCGCCTTAGCCAAGACCTACTTTGCTAAGAAAAAGGACGTCAATCCCAAGAAGTTGCGCTTTATCTCCGTCATGCCCTGCACGGCCAAGAAAGACGAAGCCGTTCGCGAGCAGCTGCGGCAAAACGGCATGCCCGATACGGACTTGGTCCTGACGGTCCGAGAGTTTGCGCGTCTGCTGCAGATGTACGGCGTAGACCTGGCTAAAACCCCTGAGTCGGAATTCGATTCCCCCGTCATGAGTGAAAACACCGGGGCCGGCGTAATTTTCGGGGCCACAGGCGGCGTGATGGAAGCGGCGATTCGTACCGTGCACTTTATTCTCACCGGAAAGGAATTGGGTCCGGTAGAGTACGAACCCGTGCGCGGCATGGAATGGATTAAAGAAGCCTCGCTCACACTCGGCAAGGCAGGAACCGTGCGCATTGCCGTGGTCCACGGCCTTGTGAATGCCCAGAAACTTGTTAATCAGATTAAAGCCGGAACGTGTCCGTATCACTTCATCGAAGTGATGGCGTGCCCGGGCGGCTGCATTGACGGCGGCGGAACCCCGCGTGTTAAGCGCGAATATCTGACGCGGGCGCAAAAGCGTATCGCCGGCATTTATGCTATTGATTCCAAACGTCAATTGCGCCAGAGCCACAATAACCCCGATGTGCAGATTCTGTACACGGAATTCTTAAAAGAACCGTGCTCGGAAACCTCGCACCGGCTGCTCCATACGCACTACACGGATCGAAGAGAAGCCGAAGCCGTCATGGACCTCACGCAATTGAGAAAAAAGCTTTCTTAAGCGTTCAGACCGGTTGATTCCGGAGTCATAAAGCCGCGACACGTCGTTTGATAACGTCGCGGTTTTCTTATCTTAAACGTCGAAAAGACCTTAAAGCGTTCCGTCACCCGTTCCTTTGCGGGAACCATACGAAACAAACGGCATATCCAAGTGCCAACACACCAGGCGCAGACCGGCAATGAACACCGCCGAAGCAATAAACGCCGTATCAACGGACATGTCGAGATACACAAGTCCCAGATACACCCAATTTCCGGCAAAAGCGGCAAAGGCGTAGGGCTGCTTATCCGACAGGACCATCGGTACGCGGCATAAAAAGACGTCCCGCAGCAGGCCCCCGAAAACACCGGTGCACACCCCCAAGATTACAGCGGGCAGTGCCGGGACCCCCGCTGCCGTCGACATGGCCGTACCGCCGACGGAAAAGACGGCAAGGCCGATGGCATCGGACCAGATAAAGATGGCATACAGGTGCGTTTCCGTGAATTTGCGGACAATACGCGGAGCAATCAGGGTCATAAAGAGCACGACCCAAACGTACTCCTGATGGGCAATCCAATAAAAGGGACGGTTATCGATGATGATGTCGCGAATCAGTCCGCCGCCGAAGGCCGTTGTAAAGGCCATGACGAAAACACCGACCGGATCGACTTTGCGTCCTCGGGCGGCAAGGATTCCGGCTAAAGCGAATGCAACAATGCCGATGAAATCGGTAATTTGATAGAAGTTCATAAGAGTTTAGGGCGAAAAAACTCCACCGACGCGAATGCTACAGGTTTTTAACGCGTTTCGTATCATTCGACGGAAGTAGGAGGCGAACACCACCCAAGTGTCTTTCATACGTTCCCGAGGAAAAAACGCTTGTCGCTTACCGTCTCGCCGCGCCCAGACCCACGATTGAGAAGCCGATTCCAGAAAAAGCGTCTAAGTAAGTAATCGCTTACATATTGTTTTTCATTTAGAAATCAAGGCTTCTTAGCTGAACTCAAAGCCCTCCTACCGGGCGCTACCGTTACTGAGCGCCCGGACGCTTGCTTCGCTCATCACGAGCTCCAATCGCACCGAAGCGCGCGTCATCGCCAAGTACAAGAGGGCCCGAACGGAACGAGTGAGCTCTTCGAAATCCAATTCCGTCACAATCACACAGGGACTTTGCAGCCCCTTGAATCGCCGAACGGTATCGGCAAAGAGCACACCGTCGGTAAAAATCATGTCACCGTTCTGGTTAAAGCGTCCGGTCGGTCTCTTCAGCACGTACCCGCCCAAACTCTCCTTTTGTAACAGTTTGGAGGAGGAAAGCCCTTTTGCACTTAAAAGGGCTATCTGTTCGGGAGAAAACCCGGCGGCAACGGCATTTTCAAGAGCTTTTTCCGTAATCCGGCGAACGGACTCACTCGGCGCATACGAAACAATCGTATTCTCGCCGACAAAATCCGGGTTCCCGGTAAATTCGGGGCTCACCAGTTCGAGGGCGATCATCTCGGAAGCACGCGTCTGAGAGACACGGGCCGATTCGGTCGAACGAACGACTATATGATCGAGCGGAGCAAACTCCGGATGTGATTTCGCGTCCCGAGCAAAAAGATCGCGCAACGTATAAAGATGTCCGCCCGGATTCAACGCGTTGGCAAGCGCATCAATCCAGTCGAACTCAAAGTCTTCGGCGCCGTCGACCACAATCAAATCGTAGGGTAGGGCCGTAGTTTTCAGTGTTTGACACAGTGCCTCGGAAAGCGAATCAAACCAGGCGACTCTTTCTTCGGGCATAAGCTCGTCGGGATCTGTTGCATCGCGAGTTAACTCGCGCGCCAATTCGTGCCAGGTTCCGATAAAAGCGATGCGAGAGGCCACCGGAGTTTTTCTGAGTCGCTCGACATTATTTCGATGAAATCCCACATAAAGCGCACGCAGCCCTCGGTCGCAGGCATCTTTCAGGAGTGTGACGGCCAGTTGCGTTTTTCCGCCTCCCGCCGGTGCTTCGACCTCAATAACAGGCGAGGCGGTCTGAATTCGCGGAATCCATTCGGAAAGACCCCGAGCCCGCGTGTTTTGCAACGACTCAATGCCGGGAACCAGGGCCGAGACATCCGGTGTCAGAGCGATTTGTCCCTTGAAAAACTCAACGATTTCATCATCCGTAAGCACATCTTCCGGACCGATGTACTCGGCATTAAAGTCCTGGACGATTTCGGCCAGAAAGGGCACTTTCTTCGAATCGATTATGCAAGTACTGACGTCATTGAAGGCGGGAGTCTCTGCAATCTGCCCGTAGGGAATCACCAAAAAGTGCTTAAACCGCAGATGTTTACCCGGAAAACGACTCTTTAAACGCGTCAAAATCAATCGATGCTGAGTGGCAATCTGCTCGGAAATATCGAGAATGCCTTCCTTGCGGTCTCGAATGAGATTGCCGGTCTTGTCGACCGAAAGCTGTCCCGTTTTAACTTCCAGAACCAAAATGGCGCCCGTCGGCGTCACGACAACATCGTCAAATTCGCTTAAAACGCGACCGCCGTGGCTCATCGCCTCGTAGTTTAAAAAGACAGTGTAGTCATCGGGCAGGACTTCGAGCTGGCGTCTGACGGCCGCTTCCCCGAAATCACCGCTTCGCGCAGGTTCGGAAAAACGGCGTGGATTTTCAATGAACTTTGCCATAATCGTTCACCGGAGAAAAAGCCGCCTCTATAGTTGCTCGACGTTGATTCCGGCGTGCTTTAGAAATCGGATACCCGAATCATCGCGATAAATCTCATGGTAATAGACGTGCTCGATACCGCACTTTTGAATCAAAAGGGCACAGTGAATACACGGGGAGTGAGTGATAAAGATGCTCGCTCCGCGACTGGAAAAGCCGTTAAACGCCAGTTTGGAAATCGCATTGAGTTCGGCATGCTGCACCTCGGGACGCGTCACGAGTTTGCCGTCCACTTGCATTTCGCAACAGTTATCATACCCGGTCGGCATACCGTTCCAACCGATGGAAATGATGGCATTGTTCTTGACAATCACGCACCCGACCTTAAGCCGCACGGCATAACTGCGTTCGGATGCAATTTGAGCGATGTGCATGTACATCGCGTTGTCTTTTTTAACGTCCATGATGAATATCCCCCCGATTCGGCCGATTTTCGGATTTTAGCCAAACCGAGGGCCTAAGACGCACCGAACTCCGACAAATACGCGAAAACCCCAACCTGAAAAACGCGACCGACCGACCTATTAGGAAAACGAGGCCCGAATCCATACGCTTTAGGATTGCTTAGGCTGTCACACTGGGGATTGGGCACAAACTCCGTGAGAAGGAGTACTTTTAAAAAAATGCATTTTTGCGAGTTGTATCTCGCAAAATGACGCGTAGTAGATCGCAAATTAAGGCCTTGAGGTCCTCAATGTTTACGCGAAAAGAATTTTCCCTGATTAAACAACGAGTTACCGAGCCACGACGTTTTATTCAAGTCGTCCTCGGTCCGCGTCAAATCGGCAAAACAACCGTTGTTAGGCAGGAGCTTGAGACATTGGACGCCCGTCCCTTTATTTTTCGGCCGATGCCGTTGCTGCCGCGGATGCCTCTTGGTTAAGTTCCTGGTGGGAGAGGGCGCGTGCCACATGCGCCCAAGGCGAGGGCAATAAAGAGGTCGATTTCGTTTTAAATATCCGCGGGAAAACAATCGCACTTAAGGTTAAAAGCAACGGAAAAAAACGTTCCGCCGGTTTGTTGCTCTTTCAAGAAAAGTTCCGCCCGAATCGCTGCCTTGTCGTCGGGAGGGCGACTTGTCCCTCGAAAGCTTCTTTTAACTTGACCCGGTCGCACTGGTCGATTGAAAAGTTTTCAAGAATATCAATTAGATTTACACATAGGTTGTTTGCTTTCGGCTATAATACCTCACAACAGCAGATTAGCCGAGGACTTAAGTAATGACCTATATTCATCGGAGTTTGGAAAGCGTTGTCACTCAGGCTTCCGAGTGGTTTCCGGTCATTCTGATCACCGGATCACGCCAAGTCGGCAAAACGACGATGCTCCGGCACCTGATGCAGGGGAGCACCCGCAGTTACGTCACGCTCGATGATTTGACAGAGCGGAGTCTTGCGAAAAAAGACCCCGATCTTTTTCTTCAAACGCACAAGACACCGATTCTCATCGATGAAGTTCAGTACGCACCGGAACTTTTTTCCGCGATTAAACGAGCCGCCGATTCCGGAGCCGAACCCGGGGCTTTTTGGCTAACCGGTTCCGAAGCGTTTTCCCTCATGAAGGGAATAAACGAATCGATGGCAGGTCGCGTTGCCGTCTTATCACTCACGTCGATTTCCCAAGCCGAACTTGCCCGAGCTCCGCAGCGTCCCTTTGCCGTCAATCGTGATTGGCTCCGAAATCGCGCAAAAGAGAGAAAGCCTTGCGATATCAACGCGTTATATGAAATGATTTTCCGAGGCTCTATGCCGGCAGTGATACAGGGGGCTCCGAGGGACCTCTTTTATAGCAGTTATATCTCCACGTACATTGAGCGCGATGTCAAGGGCATCCTCGAACGCGTCGATGTCTTGAAATTTCATCGATTCACGGAGATTTTGGCCGCGAGGACCTCGCAACTTGTAAACTTTGCCACCGTGGCACAAGAGGCTGAAATCCTGCAAAAACAAGCCAAAGAGTGGATCGATATCCTTCGGATGTTCGGCATTGTCTTTCTTCTCAGGCCATATTCGAACAATCTCCTTAAACGGCTCGTGAAAACGCCGAAACTGTATTTTTTCGATACCGGTCTTGTCTGCCATCTGACACGATGGTCGAGCCCGGAGGTTCTGCAAGCTGGAGCAATGAATGGGGCAATTCTCGAAAACTACGCCGTAGCCGAAGTCGTCAAAACCTACCTAGGTTGCGGGAAAGAGCCTCCGGTTTTCTTTTTCCGGAACAAAGACAAGAAGGAAGTCGACTTACTTCTAGAGCAAAACGGCGAAGTTAATCCGATTAAAATCAAACGGACTGCCAATCCGGGTACAGAATTGACCGGAGTTTTCTCGCTTCTTGATAATGCGTCTGTCAAGCGCGGGCAGGGAGCCGTTCTGTGTCTTAAGCCCGACGTCTTGCCGCTTGATGCCCGAAACTGCACGGTGCCGATTTGGGCAATCTAAGGCGCATTCGGAAAATGCCTCAAGGAACCGATTCGAAGTAATGGGAACCGGGCGATTCTGAAAGCGCCGAATTCGGTGCCGAACGGGGAAAAACGTCCCCTAATCCACGTCTACACAAGTCAACATAATAGTAGTTATGTTGACTTGTGGCAGAAAAATAGCGTTGATTAAGTTAAAATTCTTCTCCGAATCTACCGTTAATGAACCGATATGTTAAAGCGAAGTCTTGTCTATTAATCTAATTTACCGAACAAGGTGTACTCTAAATGGGAAGTCCTTTGAAAACAACGCAAAGCTACGACAACGAAACTCTTTGTCCGCTTCCTCCTTCCGGGATTACGGATTTTGAAGAGTTTCGCAAGAAAGGCTTTGTGTACGTGGACAAAACCCGGTTCATCGAAAAGATGGAACGGCTGTCTCTTTACTTTCCCTTTATTATTCGCCCTCGCCGTTTCGGAAAAACTCTTTTTACCAAGGTCCTCGAGGCCTACTACGACAAGGCCGAGCAAAGCTCTTTTGAAAGCAATTTTAAGGACACCTACATCTATGACCATTTAACTGGCACACAAGGGTCTTATTGCGTACTGCACTTTGATTTCTCCGGTCTAGGCGTCAATGCCCTTGAACGCGCCTTTAATCAAGAGTTGCGGCGCTCTTTCAGCAATTTTTTCAGTCGCTACCCATTGCCCGGATGCGAGAAACTGGTTGCCCGTACCCCGGACATTTCTCCGGCTGAATACTTCAATGACTTTTTGATGGTGACCGGACAGGATTCGAAACTCAATCTTTTTGTCATCATTGACGAATACGATCAATTTGCCAATGAATTGTTGAGCACCGACCCTGAAAAATTCAAAAAAATCACAGACAACGGCGGTTTTCTGAAAGATTTTTATATTCAACTTAAGAAAGCAACAAGCGGAGGATCGATTAAACGTATTTTTGTCACGGGAGTGACCATTATTTCCCTTGACTCAATGTCATCTGGGTTTTCAATCGGTCAAGACATTTCCGTCGAACCGGAGTTTGCCGACCTTTTCGGCTTTACGGAAGCTGAATTAAGAATGCTGATTACGGCAACAATCGATTTGAAAAAATGCAACAAAACAGTTGAGCAAGTCGTTTCTCGTATGCATGATTTATACAACGGCTATCGGTTTAGCCCGAAGAGTACGACATCCGTGTTTAATGCTGCTTTGAGTGTCTATTATCTTGACAGTTTACAAAGAACAGGAACAGAGCCGATTAAACTCTTAGATCGTAACGTTATCAATTACACGAAAATTAAAAATTTGCTCTCCTTAGGTGACCGCTCTTACGTCAAAGAAGTGGTTGAAACGATTCTCAATGGAGAAAAACTTAAATTCGGCGGTTTCGGTGACGGGTTAAATCTCAACAAGAAAAACCGTCTCAAACCTGATGATATTCTCGCTGTGCTCTATTACATGGGATTCCTGACGTTCGCTCCCGAAACCTCGCGCTACATGGTTTGCCCGAACCGGTGCATTCTCGAACAATTCTTCCGGTACTTCATGGAGGAAATCGAAGGACGTCATTTTACGTTTAACGATGAGGAGGTTCTCGAGGCTGCCACTGCGCTCCAAAAAGGCGATATCGTTCCCCTACTTACCATTGTCTCCGAAGGACTTTCCTCTGATACCGGAGAACACGTTTACAGTCACTTCAACGAAAGTAACATACGGACGGCGGTGAAAGTTCTCGCACGGTACGGTGCCGGATACCGAGCCCTCGAAGAACCGGATTTAGCCGGTTCGGGCTATGCGGACCTTCTGTTAGTTTCTCCGGTAAGGAGCGCCGTTACGTACTTGCTCGAATTAAAATATTTAAAAAAATCGATTCCTCAGAACAAAATTACAAAAGCTATCGAAGTCGCAACAAAAGAGGCATCTGAACAACTTGAGCGTTACAGCAAGTCGTCCTTAACTCAAGAGCTACAGAATCTCAAGAAAGTCTCTGCCGTATTTCACGGAACAAAACTTGTCGCCGTCTCGTTTGAACACTGATTTGGCAGAAACTCGATGTCAAGTAGCGATTATTTCCGAATAAGGCGCTTGGAAAACCCTACGGGTCGAAAAAACTTTTTCCGCTACCGTATTCAAAGGCTTTTAGCCTTACTTTACAGGTTATGGCGAAAAAAAGACCGACCCAAAACACCTGAGTCGGTCCCCTCGTCTTTAGAAATTCAAGACGCGTTTATTTTTGAGACTCCAAACGCTTGGCACGTAAGCAAGCCGCTGCCGTAAAGAGCGCATCGGACGAAGAATTGAGCGCTGTCTCACACGAATCCTGCAACACGCCGATGATAAAGCCGACGGCCACAACCTGCATGGCTGTGTTGTTGTCGATTCCGAAAAGGCTGCAAGCCAAGGGAATAAGCATGAGCGACCCACCCGGAACACCGGCCGCACCGCAAGCGCACAGGGACGCGACAACGGCAAGCAAAACCGCCGTCAGGAAGTCGACATGAACGCCTAAGGTCGTGCAAGCCGAAAGCGCCAGAACCGTAATCGTGATGGCAGCACCGGCCATGTTAATCGTGGCACCCAAGGGAATGGAAACGCTGTAGGTATCCTGCGAAAGCTGCAATTTGCGGCAAAGTTCCAAGTTAACCGGAATATTGGCCGCAGACGAACGCGTAAAGAAGGCCATCACGCCCGATTCGCGCAACGTTAAAAGCGTCAAAGGATACGGATTGCGACGGATGCAGAACCAGACCAAAATCGGGTTGAATACAAGCGCCACAAAGAACATGCACCCGAGAAGCACGGCAAGAAGCTGCACGTAGCCTACTAAGGCACCGAAGCCTTCGGTTGCAAACGTATTGGAAACAAGACCGTAAATCCCGATTGGGGCACAGGAAATTACGATATGGACGATAAATTCGATTCCGTCAGACAGGTCGTTTAAGATTTCGCGTGTGCGATTCGAGGCTTTCTTTAACGCCAGACCGAAACCGACGGCCCAAGCCAAAATACCGATGTAGTTTGCGGAGATCAAGGCGTGCACAGGGTTGTCAACGGCGGAAAGGAAAAGGTTTTTCAACACTTCGGCGATGCCGCCGGGAGCCGAAGCCGAGGCACCAGTTGTCGCTAATTGAATCGAAACCGGAAAGATAAAACTTGCGATAACGGCTGTGGCTGCCGCACAGAATGTGCCGACGATATAAAGCACCAAAATCGGCTTAATGTGACTGTCGGCATTGATGTCTTGGTTGGCAATGGCCGCACAGACAAGAATTAACACGAGGACCGGAGCTACGGCCTTTAAGGCGGACACGAAAAGTGTGCCGAGGAAACCCACGGAGACGGCAAAATTCGGAAAGAAATATGCCGTTAAACTACCCAAAACCAAAGCCAAAAGAATTTTCTTAACCAAAGACCCGCCGAGAATCATCGGCATCGCCCGATGAAACGGGATTTTATGATTTAACATAACTGCTCTCTCCGACTACACAATGCGCGCTTAAATAAAAATGGCGGGAATCAATCCCGCATGTTGCACCCGCAACCGCCTCGTTTAAGATGAGGTCCCTCCTCCCGGAAGCGCCCCTCATCCTTTAAACCGACTTCGCACATCGTTGATTGTAAAAAACGTAAGGATACTCCTCTGCCTAAGAGACGGGATATTTCGGCCTCTCGAAAAAGTATTTTTCGTTTTAATACGTCTGTTTCTGCTGTTTTAGATATTCGTTAAATCCTCCCTTTCCTCAAGTTCCGATTGAATTGCTTCCCTCCGGCCGGTAGGGCAAAAAACCCTTTGAAGAAAACGGTTAGTAAGCCCGTCAACTTCAAAGGGAGGGGGAAAAGATATTCCAACACTAGTTTTAGAAAATGTACATGACAACCGTGAAAACAACGGCAGCAACTACACAAGCTAATGCCGTTCGCTTGCAAGCTTCCATCGGAGAAACTCCGGCAATGCCGGCCAAGACGATAACGCCCCCTGCAATCGGATCAAAAAAAAGTCCGACAGGGAAAACGGAGCCTGACGTGAAGTGAGAATAGTAGTTTTATGTTTTCAAGAATTTAAAATACTAAATTGAAGAAAGAGATGAGAAAAAACAGATAATTTATTACGCCATTACAAGAGAAAAAACGTTAGATTTCAACACCTTGTCTACTAAAAGATCGCGAAATACAAAGAAAAAACTGCAAAATAAAGACATCAATCAAGCGGTCATTGATTCCGGGCGACAGAAAAGGGGAAAAAAAGACCTGTTCCGTTAATAGACTTCGGGTAATCAAAATTCGAGAAACATCCGGTGAAAGTCAGAAAACTCACACAAAATAGTACATTACGTCTTTTTTTGGATGTTTTGACTATTTCTTCTCGATAGATAGAGTCTATCGAGAAACCTATACTCGGAGAAAACGAATTATCCTTGGAGTTCCGGCAGGAGAGTCGAGTTTCTTGCGCTCAAAAAGTAAGCATCCCGGGCAAAAATCACGAGACCTCAAAAAGTTCAAAAACCTATTAAAGTTCATTTCCTGAGGTTTAATAGTACTAACCATTTAGATTGTAAGTTTTAGAGACAACAAAACCGGGACTGACCAGTGTAAAGAACGCTCGTTTAAAACGAAATTTCCCGCAGACGTGTCTTGACAAATCTCTTTAGGCTTACTAACATAATAATAACTGTTATAGAGCTTAATCTTTAGGAAAATAACGCTATGAGACCTTCTGTTGCTGTAGAAGAATCTTTGCGAGTGCTCGGTCGCAACATCAAAATCGCTCGTCTGAAACGACGCGTTCCCCAAGAGGTGCTCGCCGAACGCGCCGGCATCGGATTGAGTACCCTCACGAAGATAGAAAAAGGCAATTGCGGGGTGGCCATCGGGGCAGTGGCTGCCGTCATACAGGCGTTGGGGATGGGACTGCCCTTCTCGGAAATTTTGACCGGCGATCCCATGACGCAAGCGTTCGAGGAAGAAAACCTCCCGAAACGCATCCGCAGCACGATAAAAAAAATTTAAGCTCCTATGACAAAGATTTTTCCGGTAAGCCTGATTGTCGACAAAAGCGTCTTGACCGTCGGACAAATTGCCAGGGATGAGAGTGAAAAAAAATCCGCTCCCTCCACTTTGGCATTTCGCTACAAACCGACGTGGCTCAAAGTCGGTTTTGCCCTGGGTGACGATTTGCCGCTACGACCTCAAATCCTCACGCCCGAAAATAAGGGGGCCGTGACAAACCGTTTCCCGGAGCCGATTTTCGGCTTTTTACGGGACCACCTCCCCGGAACTTGGCTGTTACGGACCTCAGACTCGGCAAACGCAACGAGCGATGCCCTCGATTTCTTGCTTGAAAATCCCTCCGCTTTGCGCTTTTCTTCCCTATTTTGCGGAACTGAGGCCCCTGCCGAAGTCCCTGCTCCGATTCTCACGAAGGCCCTAACGGGAAGGCTTATGCGAGCCACGGAAAGCTACTTTCGGGATCCTTCGCGATTGAGCGAGGAAGAAATTGACCTTATTCAGTCCCTGGGAGACACGTTCGGGGGAACGAAAATCAAGTTTCGCGTGCGGACGGAGAAAAACCCGGAGACCGAATATGTCCTAAGACCGCGCAATCCGGCGTCTCAAGTCGACGAACCCTTGTGGGCCGCCGTCACTATGACGCTAGCGAAAAAGTCGGAGCTTAAAACCCTCTCGGGACGCTTTATCCCGAGCCTCGGGTATTTGGAAGAACGCTTTGATCGAGCAGGCGGAAATCCCCTCTTTTGCCTTTCGGCAGCAACGCTGGCAAAGGGCGGCGACAATGCCGCATCTGTAACCTGGCTGGATATTGCCGATATCCTCAATCGTGAAGGGACCAAACCGAAAGAAGATTTACGAGAGCTTTTCTCTCGCCTTGTATTTGATATGGTGGTTTTAAATAGTCGCGATACACCGGAGAACATTTGGTTTTATCGCCATGAGGGAGGCTGGAGGCTTTGCCCGATTTCGTACGGGCTTTCCAAACCCTCTTCGCTCCCTTTCAGAACCTTGCAGACGGCCGTGGTCGGAAAAAACACCCTCGCTGACACGAACACGGCCCTCTCGGTTGCACGCTACTTTAATTTAAGCGCACGCCAAGCAAAAGAAATTATTCTCAATACGCTTCGAGTGACGCGTGATTGGGAGAGTACGGCGAGGCTTTACGGGGCTCTGAGAAGCGATTGCACGTTGATGCAAAGCGCTTTCGCTGCCGAGACGGTCTGAGGGTGGCTCATTGCCGCTCTCTGTGTCCGAAAGCAGCCAAAGGGCGTCGGCCGCTTCGAATCGGTGCGCAAGATACGTCAATGCTGCTTTTTTATCGGCATCAATGCCGCCTTTACGATTAATCCAAGCGAGCAAATCCCGGCGTGATTCCAAAAGCTCATCGCGATAGACAATGAGAATGAATGCATCGACCAGGCGCGCTTCTTCCGAAGGCGTATCGCTCAAGTCCTTGATTGCCTCGGCCGACTCGGCATCTAGTCCGAAGCGGCACAGTGAAGATGCACGGCACGGAATCTGCAGACGCGGCAAGTTGACAAATGCCGACTTAAACGTCACGAACGGAGAACGAACCAACTGCCGAAAGCCCGATGTCCTAATCATTTAATCCCCTCCCTAAAAAAACGATTTCCGACAACCCGAATTTTAAAGGTTCCGAGATGATAAGGATCATTAAGTAATCTCTTTATTTAGATGACTTTATCCCTGAATCATAAGGAGAATTCCATAAATGCCTAATGATCTTTTCAAAAGAACAAGAGACTAAGGAAGTGCTACTAAATCTAGAAACGTCCCCTACTTTCCTTCTAGATTTAGTATGGGAATCGGTCTCAACGAAAGATCATGCCGGGCGTTCTCTTTGACTTAAATCAAAGTCACGGAAAAGGTCTTTTACGAAAGGTCGTCTGATTCCAAAGTCCTTTCTCGCTCCTCGAAAAGCGGGGCTTTTGCCCTTCAATCGCCTTAAAAGCACCCATAAAGAAAAAACAGCGCGATACAATCCGAGACACACGAATTCGGGGGGCAAATTCGGGAAAAAGCCCTGCAGTCGAGTCAAACCCGCCGCAAGTCAAGGAGTCCTTTATGTCAGAAGCACAGCATCTTATCGACCGCTTTATGCGTTATGTTGCCGTAAGCACGCAAAGTAACGGCAAAGCGGCAAAGGTCCCGAGCAATCCGAACGAAATCAAGCTTGCTGAGATCCTCGCGAAAGAACTCACAGACATGGGTTTTACAGACGTGGAGATTTCCGAATTCGGGTGTCTGACGGGAAAACTTTCCTCGAACCTACCCACGGGTCAAACAGCACCGACCGTCGGCTGGTGTGCGCATTTAGATACCGTGGACTGCGGCCTTAGCCCTGAAATTCACCCGCATCTTGTGAAAGATTACGACGGGGGTGATATTTGTCTTAATCCCGAAAAAGGCATTTGGCTTAAAAAGGCCGAGCACCCCGAGCTTGCGCCTTACGTCGGAGACGATATTCTCGTGACGGACGGTACCTCGGTTCTCGGCGCCGATAACAAAAGCGGTGTTGCCGTCGTGATGGAGGCCTTGAGCATCGTCACACGCGAAAAACGCCCGCACGGGGATATTTTCGTGGCCTTCGTACCTGATGAAGAAATCGGCCTAAAAGGCTCAAAGAAACTCAATCTGTCAAAATTCCCGGTTGACTTTGCCTACACCGTTGACGGCGGAGAACTCGGAGAGGTCGTTTACGAGACTTTTAATGCCGCCGAGGCCGTCGTGACCATCCGAGGCATTTCCGCACACCCGATGAATTCCAAGGGCGTTCTCGTAAACCCTGTCTTTGTGGCGCATGACTTGATTGCTCTTTTGGATCGGACGGCGACCCCCGAATGCACTGAAGGGCGCGAGGGCTTTATTCACCCCAAGTCCGTTGTCGCCGGGGCCACCGATGCCGTCATCCGTCTTAACATACGCGACCACGACAAAGCGCGTTTCGAAGCGAAAAAAGCGTTCCTAAAAGAAGCCCTTTCCTTTTTGAAAGTGCGCTATCCGCGCGCTCAAATGACCCTTTCCATTACGGATACATATGCGAATATCGCCGACGCGATTACCCCCGAAAAGCGCGCGGCCGTGGAGTTGCTGATCGGTGCCGTGAAAGATCTTAATCTTCCGCTTAACACCGTCGCGATGCGAGGCGGCACGGACGGCTCTTACCTATCTTCGTGCGGGATTCCGACCCCCAATTACTTTACGGGCGGGGCGAACTTTCACAGTTATGCCGAGTTTTTGCCGATTACACCCTGGGTCAAAAGCCTGAAGACAACGCTTCGGATTATCGAACGCTCGATTACGATGCAAAAGGAAGCGGTATAGGGAAAGGCCTAAAGCCCTCACCACTCACATGGTAAGGAGGTGTGCCTCGGCCCCGATTAAAAATCCCGTCCGAGGCACTTCTTTTACGATTCGAATCGGCTTTAGTTCTCGGAGACCTTTTCAGGCGCCGGGGCTTTTGCCGGGACTTTCTTTTGCAACACCGCCCCGAAAAAGCCGTCGGTGTCCGTCAGATTCGGGAGCATCACCAAATCGTTTCCGAAACGGTCTCTGACCCATTCAGGAAGGTTAATCCCCTGCTTGGCCAGCACATCCGTAGCGCAAAGTGCTTCGAACTCGGGATGGCGGCTCAGAAAATCTCGGACAACGGCCTGGTTTTCTTCTTCAAGAAGCGAGCACGTGGCGTACACAAGGCGTCCTCCTGCTTTCACAAGTTTGGCGGCTTCTTCGAGAATTGATTTTTGAAGCGCATTGATGCGCTCAAGTTCCTTAACATTTAACCGCCAACGCAAGTCGGGATTGCGCCTTAAGGTGCCGGTTCCCGTACAAGGCGCATCGACCAAGACGCGGTCGAATTTACCCCTTAAGCGCTTGACGCGTAAGTCCTTTTCATTACGAATCGCCATGGGGTGCACGTTCGACAAACCGGCTCGTCTCATGCGGGGCGTTAAACCGGCAAGACGTTTTTCGTTGACGTCAAAAGCATAAAGGCGCCCCGTCGAGCGCATCGCAGAGCCGATAGCAAGGGTCTTGCCGCCCGCCCCTGCGCAAAAGTCACAAATCATCTCGCCGCGCTTAGCACCTATTAGGCGGGCGACGAGTTGACTGCCCTCGTCCTGGACATCGATTCGCCCTTCCTGGTACATCGGCCATCGCATTAAGCCCGGTTTATCCACAAGGCGAATGCCGTCAGGAGAAAAAGGAGTTTCCTCTCCCTTAACGCCGTGGTCTTCAAGTTCCTTTAAGACATCCTCGCGTTTGGCTTTAAGGATATTGACGCGAAGATCAAGCGGGGCACCTTCTTGCGAAGCCTTGAAAATTTCTTGTGATTCCTTAGGGCCGTATTGCTTTTCAATCCGGTCATAAAGCCAAAACGGCATCTCGGCTGCCACCTCCGGAGCAGCTTTCCCCATCGGTTCAGAAAGCATATTTTCAAGAGGTCCCTTGTCGCTTCCGAGAATCGAATCGGGAACGGCATCCTTGCCGTATTGCGAAATGAGCGTTAAAAGTGCTGCAATCTTCGGAGCCCGAGCGGGCGCAATCGGTTTCATGCGGTAGGTAATCGATGCTAAATGCCGCAAAGCGTAGAAAATCGCCTCAGCCAAAATCGAGCGATCTCGGCTTCCGAGTTTGGGATTGGATTTAAAAAAGGCCTTCATGAGCTGATCGGCCGGTCCGTCAAGCTTCAAAATCACCGCTAAGGCGCGTGTTAATTCCCCGACAATCAAACTCGTGATGCGCACTTTTCCGGGATTGATTTTGACAAGGCGCTCGTGACTGGCTTTACCTTTGACAATGCGTCCCTCTTTTTGCGCTTCGCGGTACGCATCTTTTTGCCTCTTGTAGGCGGCCTTCTGGCGCTCCGTCATGCGACGCCCCGTTTCGGTGTGTTTGGTACGCACCGGAGCAAAGGGCATCTTCTTTTTAAACTGCGGTTTTTCAGACATCGGAATCGTTCTTTACTCGATTAAGTTATCGAAAACAGCAAGGTTTTGCGCTGTTTTGGCGCTCATCATAACGCGACCGTCCTGTAATTTCACAGCGCCGGTAGCAACAGCGTGCACGCAACGCGGGAAAAGCACGTGCTCCAGTTTAAGTCCCCGGGCTGCGAGTTTCTCCGGGGTATCGGTCGGAACCACAGGAACCACGGCCTGTCCGACAATGGGACCACCGTCCAGTTCACAACTTGCAAAGTGGACGGTGCAGCCGTGAACACGCACGCCGGCTTCAAGGGCCCGCTTATGGGTATCTAAGCCCTTAAAAAGCGGGAGCAGCGCCGGATGAATATTCAAAATCTTTCCTTCGTAGTGATGAATAAAGACTTCGGTTAGTACACGCATGAAGCCGGCTAAAACAATCACCGCGGGATTTAAGGGATCGATAACCTGAATCATGGCGCGCTCGAAGCTTTCGCGGTCCGGATATTCTTTGTGGTCAATGACAGCCGTCGGAATGCCGAGGTCTTGTGCTTTAGCGAGACCCGCGGCATCGGGACGGTTACTCACAACTAGGGCAATGCGAATGCCCTCTTTGTCCCAGTGCTCTTTTTTTGCCTGTTCGGCAATGGCCACGAAGTTTGATCCGCGGCCGGAGATGAGGATGACGATGTTTTTCATGTGTAGAGAATCTTCAATTCAAGCGTACTGAGGCTAATCGATGGCGCTCAGCCCTTTGTAGTGGATATCTGCTCCCTCTCCCCGAATAAGACGACTATCGTTCGGATTCAAAGAAGCAAACGATACTTGTGCTAGATGACCACAAAAGCCCCGTCGTGTAAGTTCCATTTTGAGCGACCCAAATCCTTCTGGCAAATCGCCAACAATCGCCGGAGCACGGCTTGGAACGACTAAAATCCATTCGCGTCCATTGGGCCCTTCAAACCAAATTGAGGGATAAACAGTGGGATTCCGACATGAAGAGAGGACATTAAATCCTTTCTTTTGCAAGTCATCTCGCACAATTTGGCAAGCAAAATCAAAAAGTTCCCAATCTCCGATTTCAATCTTCTCATCGGTGGCTAGCTCAGCAGGATTCATGAATTCATTCGTTCGGTAGTCCTGTAGCCCCCATCCTGGATACTTTGGATTCCATCCCTTATACAACCGCTTCCTCATGACAATACGGCAGGCGTGACCTTTCCAGCCAGAGGCGATTGAGAGGAAACCCTCTTGAGTTCCAGGTATATCTAATATCTGATTCTCATCCTCAATACGGACAAAATACACCTGATTGCCATAGAAAAAGGAAAAATGCTCCAAATAAGGAGGATATGGGTCAGCTTTAATCCACCTGACTTCCCGTCCTCCCCAAGTTTGAATATGCATGCCTACAGCCTTCCAACAATCGAGGAATTCCTTGGAGCAAAAGTCACTGTTTACTGAGTACATTTTGCAAAACAGAAATAATTAGAAAGATAGTTAATATATTAAAGTTTTTAGAATACTGAAAAGAACTGTCATACTTAAAAGGCACTGATCACATTAAATTCAGTCAGAATAATTAAGACGTCATAACATCAATTAGCAATTTTTATTCATATTTCACAAGCATGACTGAACATAATGTAGAAATACAAAAATCTTGTATTTATAAATGCATTCGGATGTTTTTTTCAAACCTGAATTGTTTTTTTCAAAATCACGTCATCTATTAGTAAGCTTAAAATCGAACAAAGAAACTACTCATCCTCATCCCCCTCATCCAAATCCTCAGAGATAATTGGAACATTGTTTCCGCATCCCTTCAGATAATCCTTAATCGCTTGATAGTAAGGGCCGAGTATCTTGTAATTTTTAATTACTCGAGTTTTTCTTCTGCTATACCGTGTAAATGTTTCAAAGGCAGCCCAAAGGCTATCCAACTCTCCACAAATCCTCACAACATCTTCGTCTTTCCGTAAAAAGTCTTCTTGAAACCTACGTATTTTCAGAAGGCAGGCCAATAAACCTGGATACCACTGAAAAGTGGAAAATTTCATATCATCGAAGGGCGTCAAGTGATATTGTTTTGTATATCTTTCCAGTTCGTATTCCAGTTCATAAATGTACTTCATCGAATGCGACAGTTCTTCAATGGCTTTAGGCTTAAAATCAAGCATCCAGGTTAATGCCTTTGCTAGGTTAGGCTTAAAGATCTGATTTTTCTTTATATGACGCAGACTAGAATCAATAACTGCCACATAATCTTCTGAACATAATGCCACACGAGCTGCATAACCTATATTGAGAACATTAGGCTTCTGATGCAACATCATATTGCGCAACTCATATCTTACGTCCTTCGGGCAAGCCTCCCACAGCCATGAAGAAACACAAATCCACTTTGAGTCTCGTTCATACCCATTTTCAATTAATTCAATGAGTTGGTTAATCATCTTTTCAGATAATAGATGTTGCTCCCCTCGCTCATTAATAACGTACTGGATATCTTTTCCCGGAACTTTCAGATTTCGCCGTAGACAAGAAGCAAGATTTTTGGTATCTGCAGAATCTAAGTAGCGCTGAAAACTCTCAATGAATGTATCCCAATAACGAACCCCTGAAAGCATTTTCTTGTCGATAAGTTTTCTAGTGCTATCAGGCGGATATGAGCGTTTTACAACTGGAAGTTCACTCTCGCGTTTAACCACCATTTCTTCAAAGTTCAGCCGCACGCCTTCCTGGCGTAGTATGTCATTGAATCTTTCTTCTTTTGGTTTGAACATCACAGTTGCGAATCCGCTTGATGGTTGCATCGAAGCCTCTAGGAACAGTGGAATATCATTCGGATATGTCTTTTCAAAGGACACTCGGCTAAAACGATACGGTGAGGCTTCCAGATTGTCTGCGTCAACTTTTTTCTCATCCGAATCTTCATCAGACATTTGAAGCCAAATATCAACAATTGAACTATTTCGGCGTAATGAGAACAGATCCAACGTGTTTTTTTCCGTCTCATCTCCACGACAAGTACTCGTATTAAATAGGTTTTGCCATATTAATTCTTCCCCATTTGACACATAGAGGCTAATCTGTGGCAAAACATCCAAATACGTTGGAACATCTTTTCCGTTCTTCCTGTTATTGAGGACTCGAGTGCCAAAAACATTAGCACCAAGAGATATCAAGTCAGAAGAAAGTACAATACTGATGGATTTAACTTGTGGTATAAAAGTCGTACGGAATTGAAACGATTGGGCCAAGAGCCTAACCCATGCTGGCACTGCGTTTGTGATATTTGGGGCTAGTGCTCCGCAAATAATAATTCCATAACAAGCCTCTGTGTCCCATTGCCCCTGAACCTTGAAGGCTTTTTTAGCCATTCCCATGATGACATCAGTCCACCGTCCCTGATTAACCAATTTGGACGAACGCTGAGTTAACTGCCACACCCAGGGAACTGTATAACCTCCGTTATCAGACGGTGGCACATACACTTTTGAGCCATAATCCTCTTGCTTGGGCAGCACTGGGGAATAAACAGCCCAATGGTTGCCTGTCGACCACAAAACGGCTTCATCGGGACTAGATTTCTGGCGAATCCGATTCCAAACATCTGGCAAGCGCAACAATCCTTGCCACATAAGTGACTGTTCGCTTGTCCAACCCAAATCCGCACCCAAACTACCAGCCAAATCAAACCCATTAAGTTGAATTTCTTCCGAAGCTTTTGGGCGATCTCTTACAGGAATCACATAATCTGGATTACTCAAATCTAATCGTACTCGTGTAAATTCAAAGCCATCTGTTCCGAGGTAACAAACCCCTACCCAGCCTCCTTGTTCATTGGTCGGAAAGTCACTTCGATTTAGTTTAGATAACCAGCCAAGTACAGCAGCAATCGGACGCCAAAGAAGGTGTACTTGACTCCGATAGACTCCAAACGTCCTAAGCAAACGTTCTCTTGCTGATGTCCCTAAAGAGTTTGGAATAGAAATAACACGAAAAATTTGATTAGACTCCGAGGGTGGGCAAACAGAATCAATGTGAGCCTTCAGTATTTCCTCAGCATAGAATGTCCCAAAACGGCCTCTTCTATCTTTATTATTGACAAAGTTTTCCCAAACAAGACTAACAGGCAACCGATGAAAACTATTTGGCTTTGACGTCATTTGGCTTTCTAACGGCCAATGACAGCCAATTTCAATCCGACTTTCATCAGCATCTTTTCCCACTCGAATCTGACTCTCGGAAGATCTTTCAGAAGGCAATATAACCGATGCAGGGCGATTAGCAATGTCAGAGACGTTCTGGCCATCAACCGAATCGTTAAAGCCAAATGCATTAATCCCCTTACATACATCCATCAGAGAATCTCTCCTATCAATTCCTGAAGAGCCCAATTAATCTTATCGATATTCATTGACCAATCACTGACATCTATACTTAGTGGCAATACGAAGGATTTCTGCGGATTAGCATCCAAATCAAGTTCTCTAGCACTTATAAACGCAACTCCAAATGCTCTTGCTTTCTTACTGATATTCAACCGATCAATTGCCCTCTCCATATGATTTTGCATCTCTTGTTTATTTGCTTCTCCATCGGCAATGCAATGACATGACCAACAGAAAAGTACAGATGGTTTTCGTTTAGAATCCAATGGAGTAAATATAAGCGTTAAATCGGCAAATGAATCTCTCAGCATTAATGCAGGTATCACAGAAGACAACCTAATATATTCATCAATCTGATTTCTCGGAACTATCTCTAGAACAGATGCGTGATCCAAATCTTGATTCTTGGGTTTAATAATAAACGGTCCGGGAATAGAGCTTGTATCAAGCCGATGCCCCTCCCGCTGCTCCATACCGATTAAGGGGTCTGCCCTACCGATTTCTGAAATTGTCCAATCGTAATCTGACTTATTGCATTCATGAAGCAAACGATTCATAGCCACGCCAATACTGAGGGCTACTGCATCAGACCAGACCTGGGATTGCCATATCCACAAATAATCGTAAGCCTTCTGTTTCCTCAACAATTGGCAGTAATACTTCCAAATCTTTCGGTAACGCGAATCGCCCTGCAATGCGTAATTCGGCTCTACAAGCCCATATACAGAAGATATCACTTCAAACACCGGCAACTCAAGCAAACTCTGACATTGCCTTCCGAAAAATCGAACCGTCTTGGCACGTGTAGATTGGCGCTGCTCCTTTGTACAGGATAAAAGATATACTTCTACCTCGGTCTTGCAACGTTTCAAGAAATCCTTAAGAACGCGATTTTCCAGCGTATCTACATAGTTCTTGCGGGCAACAGCCTTTAGTTTCTGGTGGTTGTACGCGGCCTTTTCCAAAGCCGTAAAGCCAGGTTGTCTGACGTACCAGTCAATGCAAGCTGTATCGAATTCCTCAGTTCTGTCAGCCTGCATCATCCGACGCTCCCGAGTCAAAACACGGCGAAGCCCCTTTGCAAATTCTCCAATCGTCTTCCCGAGATCTTTAGAAATTCGAACGACTAGAGACATCTGAGGCTCATTAGAATTTCGCTGAATCTCTTCGATTTTTTGTGAAACACTGTCCCACGTTAACCGAAAGTTATCTGCAGCTTGATTCCCAACTAGACATTCATCAAAAAAAGAAGACCAAGAAAGAATTGTTTTGTAAAGTACAGAATCCCGAACTGTCTTTCCGCTGATTAAGTCGCGTTGACCAAATGCAGCTGGTCCGGTCATTTTGTATTCAACTTCTTTCGAATAAGTCTCTTCCCTGATGTTCAGTTTGAAAGCTCCCTCGTTAAACGGCATGGACAGTGTGAAATAAAGATTCCCAACACGCGGATTCCCAACACGCGCAGACTGCATAGTTTTATCAGGGAACCTAAGCCGACAACTGACAGGAACTTTCAGTAACCCAGCAGAAGACCAGTGTAGGGCATCAATAGGCATTGCTGTAGCTGCCCCCCCACAGACATCCCACGGATATCGAAAATAGTGAATCATCAGCACTGTCTTTTTCTCTTGATTAACGAACTACACCCGACCAAACAAATAGACCTTGTTCTCGAGCCATGCGTCCTGCCGAATCAAGGGTATCTGCCAACTCCTTATCCTTTGTTTCGTCAATCACCCTAGATATCTCACTAAAGCATCGATCGTATTCCGAAGAAGAGGCATCAAGTCCGCGCATTTTCGGAAGAATCTTCTGTTCAATCTGATCAGCAAAAGCCACCCGAAATCCTGACTGACTTTGATCTGGATACAAGCGAACGTAATCGAACATGGCCTCCTGAACTCGGTAACCAAATGGCCTGCCTACCCATTCCATTGCAGTGTTAAGTTGCTGAATCCATTGGGTGACTATAATTGGGTGACTATATTTTGAGAGGAGGAATCTAGCGTGCGATTCTGGCACCACTTGTCCCAAACGGATTTGGAAACAATAGTATTTGGTGAGGACATCTTCTTAAGATGCGCTCCCTCGAAAACGCTTTTGGGTTTTCCAAATCTCAACACATTAGCCCGATCCAACACCTTATCAGAAAGTGTTTGAGTGCTTTCGTCTTCGTTCATTGTGCCAATCATCAGCATATTGGATGGGATAGGTAAACTAATTGTCTCTTGAACAGTGTCAAGACGTATTTCAGCGTCGGTTGCCTGGGCTCGACGGAGTTCCAGTTTGGATAGGAAATCGCTGAAATAGTACTCAGTCCTAGCCAGATTCATTTCATCAAAAAGAACCATCGTCATTACTTCATTAAGTTCCGCCTGTTCATTTTTTGCTTTTTTATAGGCCCACAAGAGCCTTGACAGTTCCGTAGCCTTGTATTGACGCTCGAGATAGTTGTAGAAACCAAATAAATCCTGCGGCGAATCCCAACGAGGCTGTACAGAAATAATCAATTGCAACATTCCCATATAGCGCGAGTAAAGGATTGGCAAAAGAGTCTTCCCCGTTCCAGATACTCCGGCCAAAACCGTAAGCGGATTGATGGATTGACACTTAAGCGCAGTATGAAACGATCGGATTGTGCGCTTATTAAAAATATATCCAGCATCCGTCAGTTCACGATAGAAATTTTCAAGTGTATTACTTTCGCTCTCTTTATTATCCGGTCTACGTAGGATACCCTTAATTACTTCTGGTTCACGCTTCAAATCGCTGAAAAAATCCTCTTGTTGAGTTCCATCATTAAGGGTCCCACGCAAACGAAGTACTTCTGCTGAAATCTTCTGTAGCTCGACCTCTTTATCTGCTTTGGATTCGGCCAAAGAATCCCGCTCCCTCCTTAGGTCATTCAACGTTTCCTTGGCCTGCACGATGTCCCTTTCCACTTCTTCTTTCTGAGAAATACTCAGGTTGATTCGATTCAAGGACTCATTAGCTTCAGATATCGCCCGCCGGGTTACTTCAAGTTCCGCGGCCGCACTGTGAAGTTCTCTTTCTTTTTCTTCTAGATTTTCCGCCTCTATCTGTTCTTTTCTCTGTTGCAATACTTCTAGGTCGTGGCGAATTATTTGGAGTTCATTCTCAGCCTTGTGCTGTGCCTCCGAGGCGGTTTGTACAGCAAGCTGAGCCTTCTCTCGTTCTTCCTTGAGTTTTTTAATCAGGTCCTCGTAGCCATCCTTCTCTGACTTAACAGCTATCGTCTGAGCCTTCAACTGCCCTAATGTAGCCACTGACTGGTCCAGCATTCCTTGTTTCACGTGAAGTTGATTATTAAGATCACGAACTAATAGTGATTTACTACTATGATCCTGTTCCAGTTGAGATATTTCACTCTTCAGTTTGTCTCTAACTTGCTGAACACGGTTCATTTCGTCCTGAGCCACAGCAAGCTCCGCTGTCGCTTTATTAGCCTGTTCCAAGGCATCTTGCCGAGAAATGAGTTGGCGTTCTGCTTCGCTCAATTCCGCATTCAATTTTTGAAGTTGTTCGAGTCGTTCTGTTTTACTGGAAAGCTCCGTCTTAACCTGCTCCACCTGTTGATCTAAGGATTTGAGTTCTTCCTTCTTGCGTTCAACGGCATCAGAAGCATCAGCCATAGTCTGAAAATTAGATGCAATGTAATGATTGCGCTGATCGGCTTTCCAATGCAGATAGCCTATTGCTGCAGCAGAAGCAAACAATAAGATCACAGAACCAAGAAGTATTGTGATGTAAAACGACATTTCAATCATTCATGCTCTCCTTCTTATCCTCTTTCTGCTTCTGCGGTATAGTTTTTCTGTGCGTCTGTGAATCTTGAGAAATTGCTGGAATACCACTATTGATATCCTTAAATGCATCCTGCAACTGCGAACCTAGCCCCTTAAGGTCATTGATTACGGATCTTATTGCATCCGCATCGGCGTTGTATTTGCCCACAAGCGAAGATAGTTGAGACATGTAACCATTGAAATCGTTCAGGGCTGACTGCGATGCTTCTGCCTGCTTGAGTCGGACAACCGCCTTTTCAATTGCCACCTCATAGGTTTTAAGTTCCTGGCTCTTCACCTCTAATTGAGCATTCAACGAATCATTTTCCTTCTGCAGGCGAGTTTCTTCCTCCGACAAATACTTAATCTGTTTCTTGGCTTCACGAAGGGTGATGCCACTACTCTCCATAGCATTCTTACTCACAGATAAATCCGCTTGTAACCTAGAATAATCTGTTTGAAGCATCGAATACTTGGCCTGAATATCCCCTAGTTTCTGTTGCAGATTGATTACCTGAGATTGAAGTGTTGCCTGCTTCCCTTCTGCTAAATCATTGTCTTGCTTAAGAGCCTGATACTTCAGTTGAGCTGGTCTCAAAGCCTCTCGCTGTTCTCTCATGGAAGCGATTTCCTTGGCCAGCACAGCTTTATTGTGAGTGAGGGATTCAAGATCCTCCTCCAATGTTTTACGAGACAGAGTAAGGCGTTCTTCTTCAGAGCGTCCCTTCGCTACTTTTGATTCCATATCTGCCAAGCTCTTCTTAACCTGAGAAAATGTCGACCCAACTTCAGACAGCTGTGCATTTAAGACAGAGTATTCTTCAACTGATTTCCTTAGCCTCTCACTCGCTTTCCGCTGCTCTTCTGTCAAACGAAAAACCTCTTCTTCTAGGGCTATTTTTGTTTGTTTTAGAACTTTTATCTTATCTACAACCGCTAAATCTCTCACATAAACATGAATTGCCCCGAAAACACAGATGCTGATTCCGAGTAATCCGCACACAGCGATGATCGTAGGTAGCGCCAGCCAAATCGTTGAATTCTTATTTGTCATAGCCTAATTCCCTGCTTGAGCAAGCAAGTCCTGCCACTGAGTTTTTATATATTGCACACACTTGTCTAAATTGTTATCAATTTCGTAGGTCCATATGCGAAGAGGCTTCCAACCAAGCCGAATTAGTTGTTCATCTCGCCACGTATCCTCTATTTTTCTATACCCGTCTTCCCCTCGATGATAAGTGTCGCTATCAACTTCGATATCCAGTTTTGCCGAATCTTTAAAGAGGGCAAAATCCAACCGTCGAGTGGAAACACGGAACTGCGGAATGATGTCCAATCCTTCCTGCTTTAGTCTTTCTCCAAGAATCTGCTCGTACTTTGATTCATACGGGGCCCACTGTGTCACCTTTGGCTCGTAGTAGGTTCGCCAATCTCGAGTCAACGCCGAAATGTGCGGTATATTGCATTGCTGAGCCCAACTCTTATTTCCCACAATTAACAGAAGAGAACGGGCTCGGCTGGCCGCCACGTTGAAAATATTGGCATTTTTTGTCACAAAATTCAGGCATCCTTTGGGCATTGACTGTCCCGAACAAAGGCTGAATACAATCACATCCCGTTCATCTCCCTGAAAAGAATGGGCCGTTCTGGAAAGAAACTGCGACCGATCCAAGACCGCCTGAGGAATACCGGAACGCTCGCGAACTAAAGCGTCAATTCTCTGAGCCTGGTATGCAAACGGTGTAACAACACCGATTGTTCCCTGAAATTCAGCATTTACAAGAATGCTCTTAATCTGTGTGGCAACGGTCTCTGCCTCCTCTAGGCACCAACATCCAGTGCCAGTTGCGGGTTCTATTGAGGCGTTGACATCAACCCATTCAATTCCGAGTCGGTGCCCTTGCGGGAGTTTTAAATGACTGATATCGGTCGCAACCAACAAGTTATCGCGATAAAAGGTTGCTCCAGAATATGCTGCAATCTCAGGGCAACTTCTGAAGGTTTCATTTAATCCGGTCACAAAAGCACCATCTACTCCAGCTGCAAAATCGTAAAGTGATTGCTCGCAATAACTATAATGTCGGTATTTATCTTCATTAATCTTTGCATGAATTCTCAAGATATAGTCCGTATCTGGTCTCAGCATTGAGATGAACTGAAGTTGTTGCGGATCTCCAATAATTGCTGCTCTTTTCGCACGAAACAGCAGTGGTATTGCCATCGCGATGTTGGCCTGAGTTGCCTCGTCAATAAGCACAAGGTTAAATAGCCCAGCCACAGGTGGAATGAACCGTCCCACAGATAAACTAGTTACTGCCCATGTGGGATACGCCACAAGCAGATTTTCGATAGTCGCTTTAAAAGCTTTGGTACAAAACTGATTCCGATTAACGTCCATTCCAGAAAATACGTCCCGAATCACCACCTTTGCATTGCTTAATTCTGTTCTGTGAATTCCGTTGTTTCGTCCACCAAGGGCGTCTTCAACTCGCAAAGCAGAGTCTAAACGTACCAATTCAGGAATTTTCTTAGCAATCTGTTCAGATACGGTAGCAAGTTCCTCGCACCTTAACAGAGTCACTGTTGTGAATCGGAGCGGACTCCGTCAAAATCAAGAGACGTTTAAAAGACGGAATCCATTTTCCGATATTCATTTCATCGCGCGTCAAAGCGCACGTGGGAAGTCCGTCCGTTTTTCCGTTTGCCGGCAACATCGAACGCCAGGAGCACACACCTTGAGAAAAGTCTGCATCCAACACAGGATTGGCAAACTGTGTCAGGTTAAAGCGGCGTAGCTTTTCACAATCGAGGGTTTGAATCAACCGTGTGACGAGGCTGTCGTAATGCTTTTCTACAAAATCGCGACAGGAAGCCTCGGTCCACGCCAGTCCGATGCCGGCTGTTGCAAAGGTGTTTTTGACAAACCAGGCATCCAATGTTTCCTTAACGGTATTAAGGAGTTGGATTGTCTGAGGCGTATTCGGCGCCACAATCAGGAATTTACCGGCCGCATTGAGAATCTGGCTTGTCGGCGGAAGCGACAGCGTCTGCAAGACTTTTAAAGCCGCAAGTTCCGTCATGAGCGATACATAAAACGAGCGTCCGCGCAAAATTTTAGCGGCGTTTTTATTGGTTTCACTGCCTTCGGAGAATATGAAATTCTGGATACCGAAAAAGTCGCCTTGGATAAGAAGAAATTTCTTTTCGTCCCAATCGACCTTGCCTTTCATCGCACGTGCCGCCTCGGCATCGGTCTTTCCGGTCGCCTCATGCCAAGCCCAAAGAGCTGTGGCAATCGCCGCCGTTGCCTTGCAGTGGTCGTACAGAGAAACATCGGGACGAACCCCGAAAGCCGTAGCCGACGGAATCGATGAAGTAAACGTCAACCAAGCGGTGTCAAAGACATCGAGCCAAAGCGTCCAGTTCTTACGGAAGGCATCGGGAATCGGCTCCTCGGCATTCGGAGCCATAGCCTCGGAAAACGCCTTCCACAAGTTTCGATATTCAAGCTTTGCCTGATTGACATCGTTTGTTTCAACGCGCTCGAGCGATTGCGGGAAAAGAGCAGCTGCCGAAAGCGGCTTTAGAGGAAGTGCTTTTTTCAAGTCGGAACTGTTAGCCTTTGAATCGGTCAGAGAGACTCCTTCCGAAAGACTTCTTAACCGCGTCGTGATGTAATCGGTTTTTTCCGAGTCCAAAGCCGATTTATCGGCGTAATCATCACGCTCAAAACCCGATGAGACGCGGTCGGCGACAGCAATAATCCATTGTAAAAATGTCTTAGGATTGTGATGGGCTCCCGCTGCATTGGCAATGGAATCGGTGATCTCACCGCCTTCCGTGCGAGAGGCAAACGGGTAGGCATCCCCTTTGACTAAGTCCGGAGCCCCTTTTTCGATATCTTCAAAGAAAAGTGCCGTGTACGCCGCATGCTTGTGCGTCCACCAGATTTTCCCGCCGATTTCCTTTTGGGGGCAGTACAGTTGTTCGTGTGTTTCCAATCGTTCTTTGGAAACTTCCAAGCCTGCTCGTTGCGCAAATTTTCCCAAATCGTGCACGAGACCGGCCAGTGCCACGCGACACGTTGCATCCAATAGATTAGGCATACCCCTCCTTTACACGTAAATCACGAAACACCCGACGCCGTCGGATTTCCGTTCTGCCCTTCGCAAGTTTCCTGCCGTGATTTTGAAAACAACAACCAAAGCCATATAGCAAGATTGACATACGGAATCAGCAGAAAAAGCACGAACCAACGCGGCCGATTTATGTCATTTAGCCGCTCAACGGCACAAATAAACATCCAAACTGAAATGCATAAAAGCGTCGCAACCCACACAAGTTGCAATAGGGCAGAATCCGGATTGTTCGCCTCCACAAAACCGAGTGAGGCAATGAAAAACAGGACCGTTCCCGCAAGAAGACGGAACGCCAAACCCGAACGCGACAGACGTCTTTGAAACATTCCGGGTTTTGACATGACTTTTCCCCTTTTCTCTCTAACGACCTAAGGTACTATAGGCGTTTTCGGATTGCTTGACTCAGATAACAAACTTGTGACGGAAGCGTGATTTCCTTGGGCGACAGTTTTAACGTGTATCGCGTATCCAAGCGTTTGACAAGCGACTGAATCAGGTACGGGACCGCGGATGACGCGCCGAGCTCAGCTCGAATTTGCCGATGTATCAAGGAGCGCTTTTCCTGAAAATACGGCAAGAAATCTCCGTCGTGGCGTAGCGCTGCAACGGCGTTGTCATAGTCGCCTGTTTGTCCGGCGATGCGTTTGTAGACACGAAGAAACTCTTCTGCCTGAGCATTCGTTCCGGGACGCACGGCAGGAGCCTTTTCTTTACAGCGAATGGCCAGCCACAGATACATCGCAAAAAGACACGGGGACATTCTTACAGGACGCATGCCGCAAAGGACAAGGCGCTTTTCCGAATCAAAAGAGACGGAAACCGGCGGAACAATGCGGTTTTGGGCCACTCGCACCGTTTCGCTATAGCCGACTTTACCCGTTAAAAGCGTTTCGGGCAGACCGTTACGCAATCGCACGAACGGGATATCGGCTAAAGCAATTTTTGCGCTTTGAGCATCGAGTGCCTCACCGAAATGATTAAAAATCGTGTGTGGGATTTGTGTCGGATAAAAGAAATCTCGGTTGTTTTCGTAGGGCTCCGAGACAAGAACATGGGAAAGTCGATCTTGGGAACGTCCGAAAAGCGAAAGCGCATAACCGACGAAAAAACTCATAGTCTTACGACCGCCTGCAAGAGAAACATGAACGGACGCCTCCGAATCGCTGCAAAACTGCTGCATGAGGCGAACAATCAAGTCGGCAGCCTGCGTATTGTCGTCTTGTGTTCGAATATCACTTAGCGGGTGCCCGTTGGCATCGCAAATGACGTGAATCATCGAATCATCAAAACGAATTCGACCGACCAAGTCGTAATCCCGGCAGAAGGCGTGAAATTGTCCGGTTTGAGAATCAAGCAAATCACGCAGAGCCCGATTTCTGCCGTTCGCTGTCGTAATCAGATGAATTTCCGTCGGAACGGCATGTTCCTGAGTCACGAGTGCATAAAGCGTTTCTGTCACGACCTGCGGAGTCATGCCGGTGACGGAAACAAGGATGCGTCGGTCCGGTTCTGTCATGATTCAATCACCTGGCGCAAATACGACTCCAGGTTTTCAATCTTCTTTCCGTCGATGACGGCAATCCCGCCTTGTTCAGCGCGCCTTTTTGCATTTTTTTCCACATCTTGGTAACTGATTAAAATCAGTTGGGTCTTCAAGCCCCCGATTTTCTTTAACGTTTCAAGTTTGTAAACAATCTTCTCAGCCGTTTCCTTGTTCTTGGTCATGCTTGTCTTGCACTCGACGATATACAAGCAATTATTCCGTAAAAAGGCAACGTCGATTTCGTTTTTAACACCCTTTTCAACCTCAAGATTTATCCACGGGTGCATCCCGAGTTTATCCAAGCAGTGAGCCGCGTACTTTTCCATCCAACCGCCGGCCACAAAAAAGCGATTCGATTCATCGGTAAAAAAGAGTTCCCCGTCCTTGTAGGTCAAGTATCCGGCTCTTTGAAACTCGTTAACGGCCGAGAGTACCGTCTTTTTATTCGAGATATCGGAATCTAAAGCCGCCTTCAGGCCTCTTGTGCGGTTTCTTCCTTCGGCTTGTACGACGAATTTGTTAATCAACGGAATGGCCAAATGGAAGTTCGGTCGCACAATCAATTCTCGGTACAACTCAAGTTCCGAATCCGAAAGGCGCGCCGTCCTCGGACAAACCCCGTCGGAAAGATAGCCGTAGGCTGCCAGATAATTTTGAATCTTGGGCTTAAAGGCAATGTGTTCGATGTGTCGTTCTTCGGAGAGCTCTCCCTTCGGAAAAAAAGTAATGGAATTGTTTTCCATGGCGAGATAAAAAGCGGGACATCCCTCCGACTCAGCTGCCTTCATCGCTGCAATAGACATGGTTTTTGTTCCGCCCGTAAGATTGACCAACGGCTTTAAACCCGCCTTTTCAGAAAGGACATTCCAAAACGCTAAGACATTGCCGTTGATATCATTGGTATCGGCAATAGCCAGGTGCTCAACGTGAATTCCGGGAACGGCGCGCTTAAGGGCTTCTTCCAAAGAGGCGGCTTGTTCCTTCATCTGCGGAGAAACGACAAGAACCACGCATTTAGGACGAAAGCAAACAACAGGAAGATAATTGGCAGCGGCTTGATCGGAAACTAAACACAGATGCATCTGAAATTGCAACAAATCAAACGTGCATTTATTTTCATTTTCTACCATAAATCCCCCGATTAAAATCCACTGAACCGCAAACGCTCTCCGACTGAAGAATTTTACAAATTTCAGGAGAAAAGAAAAGGTTCAAACAGTCCGATTCTGACAAATCGAGTGACCGCCTCTCAAGCATCACAAATTTGTGATTGTTCTCAAGCGTACTTTGACGGAGAATAATGGCGCCGTTACTACAGTGGGGATTGCGCTTGACGGAAAACCGACTTCTCGTTCTCGTAGCTTATGACATCTCCGATTCCTCGGCCCTTTACCGTGTTAAGAAACTCTTGACTTCGTTTGCCGTGAGCGGGCAAAAATCCTTTTACGAATGCTGGGTTACCGTAACGGAACTTAAAGACCTCATTGAGAAAATCGGCACGCGAATTAATCAAGCAACGGACCGCGTTCATTTTTTTGAATTAGATGAGTCGCACTTTCCCGTCTTTCTCGGTCAAGCGCGACGTCAAAATTTAAAGCCGTTTCTTATCCTTTAAATCTTAGGAAGCACGAGCTTGAGTAGCCTTTACATCGATCGCAAAAATGTCGAAGTCCGTACCGACGGCGGTGCGCTTGTCTTTTATGAGGACAACGAACGCATCGGCACGGTACCGACCGCGCCTTTAGACCGCGTCATCATCAAAGGAAATGCCACGGTGACGACCAGGGTATTAGGCGATTTCGGTAGAAACGGAATCGGGCTCATTGTTCTTTCGGGCTATCAAAACACGCCTTCCCTCTTTTTTCCGGCACCGCATAACGATGTCAAACGCCGTATTGCTCAATGTGTCTTGAGTGAGGATAAGGAATTTAAACGCCTCTTTTCCGTTGCGCTTATTCGAGAGAAAATCACCTCGCAGGCCGACCTGTTAGACGAGATTTACAAGGAGCACCCGCAAGCCGGTATCGAATTTAACCGAAACCGCAACTGGGTTCATGAAGATGCCGAACGCGTGTACGACAAAATCACCATGAGTGAGTTGCGGGGCATTGAAGGGCACGCTGCTGCCGCCTACTTTCAAGCGCTTTCCTGTGTTCTGAAGAAGTCCCTGAACTTTACGGGACGCAATCGTCGCCCCCCGACCGACCCGTTTAATGCCACGCTCTCTTTGGCCTACACACTGTTTATCGCTGATTCGGCGCTCGGCATCTATGCCGCCGGACTCGATCCCTTTGTCGGCTTTTTGCACGAAGCGGACTTTGCCCGTTACTCCTTTGCCTGCGACATGGTCGAATCTTTTCGAGCAACAGCCGACCGATTTGCCATGACGCTTTTCAAGGAAGGCACCTTACGAGTCGAAGACTTTACGATGTCGGAAAAAGGATGTCTAATGGGAAAGGCGGCTCGAACGCGTTTTTATCCGGCTTACGAGGAAGCGGCCGGAACCTGGCGCCCTCTCATTGAAAAGCGCGCCTACAAATACGCCGGCGATTTTACAACCGAGATTGCCTCTCGACAAAAAACCGTTGTCATCTCGGATAACACACCGAGTAATTAAAAGGAAAAGGTATGACGACTTGGTTTGTATCCCGCCATCCAGGAGCCTTGGATTGGATTAAATCCAAAGGGCTTCCGGTCGACAAATGGATTAAGCACTTGGACACCTCGCTCATTGAGCCGGGCGACACCGTCATCGGAACGCTTTCGATGGAAGCGGCCGCTACCGTTTGTCAGAAAGGAGCGCGTTTTATCGCTATTGAACTTAATCTTTCCGAGTCAATGCGAGGAAAGGAACTGACGTCCGATACCTTAAATCAAATCCACTGCAAATTGACGGAATTTTGTGTGCGCCGAGTCGGCAACCCCTTCACGAGAGACTAGATTCGAGCAAATGGCAAGCTTTTTAATCGGCTACGACATTCGTGCAAAAGACCGGCTGCAACGCGTTCACCGTAAGATGCTGTGCTTTGCCGTCCCTATTCAGTACAGCGTCTTTATGCTGACGGGCAACGATGCCGAGCTTGAAAAGTGCCTCAATGCCGTCAAACCCCTGATCGACAAAAAAGAAGACGATCTTCGCTTCTATCGGCTTCCTGCTCGCGGCATTAAAGCCAGGCTCGGTACAGCTGTTTTACCTGAAGGAATTTTCTTTACAGGTATGCCGAGTGCGCTCCAAGAGACTTAGCGCTTGGTAAAAGCTCGCCTTTTTGATGCACCCCTCTTGACAGGACTCTTTCGGTGGCCGACGTACCCACTAACCTCCTGCGACATCTGTTTCTCTGCGAATAACCTGAGCTTTTCACGAAACAATCCGTTCGTCTTTGACGGATTGGACGTCTCCAGTAAGCCCCGGATGCATAAGTAAAACCCAGTGCCATTTGGCATGTTATTTATGTTTGATATCTAAATTGGGTCAGAAATCTGCCGATAACTCTCGGATGGATTAGTTATAGAAACCGATATTTGCATTACCGTTCTCGGACGAAAAGAGCGGGACACGGACTATCCCGAATCGACTTTGCCCAAATCTCGTCAAACTTTTTGAGATTGCCTCCGTTGCCCGCCTTCTTAAGGTCTTCGGGGAACATAGCGCGAACGCCTTTCCACGTAATAGACTGAAGTTCACAAGGAGAAAGTCTTAACTTCTTAGCCGCCGGAGCGTACGGAACATCCTAAATGGCATACATTCCGATAAGACCAGTCATGCCGTTTAATCCGGCGTTTTCGAAGTTGTATTGCACACTGAAGTCAGAGCCTCCGGCAGGGCGCAACGCCGCCGCGCTGTCTACCGGCCGAAGCTTCAAGGCCGGGAGAATGAAGAACTACCGTGATAAATACCTGAGCAGTCGGGCTCGTTTCGAGCGCAATGGCTCCGGAAGCGCCAAGCAGGCACTTCGAAAGGCTTCCGGCCGAGAGAAACGACATGTGGAACAAATCAACGACGAAATCAGTAAGTCCATCATTGAAGATACGGCGGCTGCAACTTTTCTCGTTCGGTCGATTGCGGGTTTGATTGCAGAATGGTTTTTTAAAGACAGCAACCGCTAATCAGGCAATTAAAAAAAGAAAACCTCGGCAATTGCAAATCGTTTGAGGCCATTGCCGAGGGAATTTGTCAGGGATTGATACCCGGACACATAAACGCCCTACTACTCGAACTTCACCGGGTACGCCGGCCCCTCACACGGATAGCCGTTTGTGACCCATAGACACTGACTGTTCAAATCCATGACAACGGCGTACACCGAGCACATACGCATGGCCACAGGGTCGTGCATATCTTCGTGACTGCAGACCGAGTCGGGACAATTGGCGTGATCGCCGAGCACCTTCATAATCGTTTCGACATCGAGCTTTCCGACATATGGCTTTGCAGCTCTGCGAATGCGATTAAGCCGCACGTACGTGTCAGTTATTTGGAACTTTAACTTATCCTCGGCGATAAATAGCGGAGACAAGTAATGATTGGTGTGATAAAGGGGCTCGCCGTCGGTTGTCAGGACATCGAAATTCTCGGGCGTGTACTCCATGCAAAACGCGAGGCCCTCTGCCGAGGCAATCGTAAAATTCCCACACCCGGCACGCTTGCTGCGCGTGACCCTCTCCATGGCATCGGTCAAAAGGGACGCATTGAGGATTCCGCGATACAGGATATGTAAGGGTACCCCGACACGGCCTTTCCCCGTTGTCAAAGCGTTTAGCGCCACGCCGATTCCCTTGTCATTAAAGCCCTTACCGCCGACCATCCCGGCCTCGGCCACCATAAGGAGCCGCGGAAGCGGTTCTTGCCGGATGTCGAGAATCACGGTCGACGCGCGTGCAGGCATAATCCAGTCCCAGGTCTGCGCAAGATACGTGTGACCGTCGGCCGAGCTTTCCGGCAAAACAGCCATGACGCTACAGCCGTCGGGACGCGCAAACATGATTTCACTGCGGCAATTTAAAGCGAGGATGTCGCCGTAGGTCACCCCTGCCCCTTGCGCAATCCCCTTCATCTCTTCAATCGCCGAGGGCAAATACTCTTGAATGGGACCTTCAAATTGCCGTGCCAATGCCACAGCTTTTTCCCAACTTAAACCGGCGTGGCCGGCAAAAAGCGTCGAATAGGTTTCAATGGAGTGTGCCACTTTTTTCGCAGCGGCTGAGCCGTAAATGAGGCCGCGCTCAAAGGGCGAACCTTGCAGGCGAATAATCGGGTGATTGAGTGTCATAGCGATTCCTTAATCAGTAATTTCACGCGGGTAGCGGCGTCCGAACCACGTCATGATGATGCCCTTGGGTGTTTTGGGCGTTACAAGCGACACACCGACGAGAAGTAGCAAGCCGACGAGCATCGACACGGCCACCGTGTGCATGCCCATCGAGATGTCAAACGGCAAGAGTTTTAATTCGACCACCAAATAGGTCACAAAGGCGCCGAGCATGCTCGCTGCAGCCCCATACTCGTTGCAGCGCTTCCAGTAGCACCCGAGCAGCATGGCAAAGAAGAAAGCCGCAGCCATTCCGCCCATACTGAAGGTAATCACAAGCTGCAAGAGGTCCGGGGGATTTAATGCAAAGAGGAAAACCACGACCGAGAGTGCCGACGTTGTCACGATGGACACTTTTTTGAGTTTTTCCGGCGTCACTTTCGGGGCAATCAAGGCCTTGTAGCAGTTAATGACGAGCGTTGAACTGATGACGATAATGATTGCTGCCACGGTCGACTGAACGGCACTTGCGACACCCGCGAGCGTAATTCCCGCCAACCACGTCGGCACCACTTTCATCGTCAGAACCGGTACGGCATGATCGGCTATCTTCAAATCCGTGAATATGCCTTTGGCAGCGAGTGCGCAGTAAATCCCTAGACCCAACGTCCAGAACGTGACGATGACAATGCCGAGCATCGCGGCCTTACGCATGGCCTTCACGCTCTTGTACGTCAAAGCCCCCATCGCTAAGTGCGGGAGACTAATTGCCGCAAAGCCGTAGATAATCCACTGCGAAAACTCATACCGATACGACCAGCGGAAAGGATCGAAATACTCCGGTTCTCGCGCGGCAACGCCACGCATTAAATGCTCCCAACCGCCTAAATCCGTAACAGCCACATGGGCGCCGATGACAAGACAGGCAACGGCAATCGTCATGGCAATCCCTTGGACGATAATCGCTAGAGCCACACCGCGAAGCCCGCCGAAGACTGTCACAATGAGAACGGTGGCTGCAAATAGGAGCAATCCGACCCAGTAAGGGAGCCCCGTTAAGGCTTCGAAGATTCGGGCGCCGCCCACGGTTTGACCGACGACGAAACTGAGCATAAAGACCGTGACCGACATCACCCCGAAGAGGATAACGACCTTATTGCCGTTAAAGCGGTGTACGAGTAAATCCAGGTACGACTGCGCATCGATACGCCGCGCGACAATGCCGATCTTTTTGCCGATTTCGCCCAAGACAACAAAGGTTACGAAGATTTGGGATGCATTGATTAAAAGCCAGGGACCTCCGACTTTGTACGCCAAGCCCGGAGCCCCGACAAACGTCCCGGCTCCGCATAGACCTGCGGCAATCATGAAGGCAACGGCGAGGACTCCCAGGCCCCGACCTCCCGTGTAAAACTCTTCGACGTAACTATCGACAGCAGCCTTATCCATCGAGCGCTTAGCCCAAAGCGAGACGGCAACGATAGCGACGGTGTAGATAAAAAAAGTAACGATCATGGCCATGCGTTGGCCGAACGTGATATCCAATTCCATAGCGCCCTCCTGCTAGATGCCCGGTTCTTAGTCTTCCAGACTATCGTCGGAAAAGAGAAAACACGCGAGTGTCACCATGACAAGCATGCCGACAACCGCGCAGACACAAAGCACAAAAAGGTAAGCCGGAATTCCGCCCCAGAACACTTCATTCGGAGCAAAGTGATGAGCGGTAAGGTACGTTACGGTGAGTGTCACAAAGACGTAAGCGGCGTAAGCCCAAAACGTAATGTGCATTTCTTTGGCGGCGTTTCTTAGCCGGGGATCGTCTTCGATTTCGGAAAAATCGTAATTACGATCGTAGTAGTCCGAGCGTTTCATAGCCCCTCCTATCCAATGGGTTATTGCTCAGACGACAAGAGGCGTCGTTTTTGAGTGTACCAAAAGACCGGAGCAAAAAGTAACCGACTCGGAGAAAAAACTCTTTTGTCTTATGCGTTCGATTCGGAAAAGCAATCGCTCAAAAAAACATTGAGGCAAAGCATGAGACGTTGCCACAAGACTCTTTGTCCGGAGACCCGGCGCCGAACAACCCGACAGTCCCGCAACTCCGTTTAGGCGAGAAAACGCAGTTCTCGCCCCTCTTGCTGTGGTGACAAAGCGGGGCACGAAGAACGCAGATTACGAGAGCGACTTTCCGGGAATAGAGGCATTTTCTCTGACCGCCATTTGCATAGCATTGTCTATATAATGCACGTACAAAGCCTGGGAGTTTCTTCATGACAACAACTACGAATTTTTGCGTCCGCATGGATAGCAATCTAAAGAAGCAATGCGAAGCCCTTTACGGGGAACTCGGTATTACGCTTACAAGTGCCATCAATGTCTTTCTCCGCCAGTCGCTTCGCGTCGGCGGCTTCCCGTTTGATGTGCGTCTCGAACAACAAAAAAAGTCAAAAGCCCCTGCATTGAGCGACGCCGAGCGTCAGGCGCGCGATTCGTTTGCTAAGCGCTGTTCGAGCGTTGAACAAGTCTTAAGCGCGATTGAAAAGTAGCTTTGCCTCTTTGTCGCCGCACAAATCGAGTAGGAAGTAGCAGATTATTTCCGCTACCGTCCTCTCGCACCACCGGCCGTACGGTTCCGATAGGCTTGGTGCTACCTTCTGCACTCGGGTCTTTCACCCGTTAGATTGCGTCCGTGCCGCGTGCACCGAGAAATCCCCGATGCAAAGCGCCGGAGATCGGCAGGGGTTTTGCAATGACTTCAATCACAACAAAAGCGCCGAAAACCCTCGTGCGGCCGAGCCCTACGTTCATTAGGCCCCAATTGCCGTTTAAAAGCGGTACTTCATCCCGATACCGGCTTCCAAAGCTTTGGCATACCCCTGCCCTTTCTCGCTCTCGGCATAGGCGTAAAAGGAAAGGTTCTCTCCTTGCGTGATGTATCCGCTCACACCGTAATAAAAGCGGTTGTATAGAAGCTTATCGCTAAATCGCACGTCGTTTACTGTGACGCCGGACTCAGCGAAAAGACTGCCCTTCCAGCCTGCGTGCAAAGCCGCCTGGCCGAAGCGACCGGTTTCGGGTGACGTAAAGTTTTTCCCGAATACACCGCCGAGGCGCCCCGTGAGGCTTTCGTAATCCTTTTGCCGAACTTTAAGCCCGTTGGAAAGCACACAATCTTTTCCTTGTACCGCAAAGTACGCCAATTGCGCTTGCGGCTCGAAAAATACGTCATGCTCCTCGCTTACGGTCATAAGGCGCCCGACTTCGATTGAGGCACCGTACCCGGTGTTGCGATAAGAACCCTTCACACCGATACCGTCTAGCATCACGGTCGTCAGGTGTTGGTGCTCCGACGGCCGCTTACGACAAAATCGGCATAGCCTCCGTTTTCGGCGCGATACGCGGCATACAAATCCAAGCCGTAACTATGGGACTTGCCTTTAAAAACTTTTCGGTCCATCTTTTGGCGATTCTCGGCGTAGGCAAAATCACCGCCGAATAACCACGGGCCGCTTGCATGGTCAAAGCCGGCATTCAAGCGATAGGAGGTTTGCTTAAACCGCATCCCTTCAAACCCTGTCATGCGGTCTTCGGCAGCAACGGCACGCACCCAAAGTCCGTCATCCTCATCACGCCGCACTTCTCCGAGGCGCTTACGTAGATCCGAAAGGCTGCTTACGTATTGCATGCCCTGCGAAGCAAGGCTTGTTAACGCTAAAACGGCACGGGCTGAATTGGAATAGACCGGTCCCGGAGGATTCGGATCAGGATCGGGGCCGGGCTCCGGGGGATTAGGATCGGGTGTCGGATCGGAGCCTTGCGTACGGTCAAGGTACCAGGTGGTCTTGTCACCTTCCCTTGTCGATACCAAATCGTAGCGGTACACCCCGAACTCCGCCGGGCCGTTTTCAAGAGCAAATGTCGCATCCCCTTGCAAAGTATCAATCAAACTTCTAAGAGACGCATCCGTCGGTTCATGGCCCGTTGAGCGCAACCTCACCTTGTGGCTTCCGGTCCCGGTATCTGCCGCCAGATGATCCGTGATGTCTCGACTCTTATCGACACGCATCGAAAACAGACCGCCCTCGCCCGTCAGATGTTTAACTTCCAAGTTCACGGCAAAGGGGATATCACTCTCGATGCTTGACGGATTGTGTCCCAAAATGACGTTGCCGTTATTAAGATGGATCTCTCCCTCGAGCCTATTGTCATCGGGAACATTCCACGTCGCCCCGTTAAAGAAACGTAGGTTCGTTTTGCCCGGAGAAGCCGGTGCATCGGTTGTGCCGCTTAGCGTGAGTCCGGTGAAAAAAGACTCGGGCGTCATGAAATTGATATCGACTAAAGAGAGGCGATCGGACGGGGCATGTCGACCGTACGAGAGAAGATTGTTTTCGATCTTCACATGTACGTTTTCAAGTCTGTCGTGATTGACCAGAATCGTTCCGCCGTTTAACGCAGAAAGCCCATAGGCTTCGGAACTTGCGTCCGTTGTTCCCGAAACACAGGGAACCCCGGCTTCATTGACAGAAGCGGCAATGTTGTTGACGGTTAGCCCTCTTAAAAACCGAATGACTCCGTCATCGTGGGCCTCGGCTCCCGCGGCGTACGCATAGACGGACGGATCGGAACTCTTGACGGCAGCTCGAATGTCCGTAAGACGCGCATCACCCCGAACAATAATTTCAGGCGTCCCGGTTTCTTCAGAAGCAAGACCGGATGTGTAAAGGCCGTAGACTTCGGCCCCTTTCTCTGTGCTTGGGTTTCGGGCCACCATCATAATGTCATGCAATGCGACTACTTTGCCCTCGTCCCCCAAATTGATTACCGATGCCGCATTGCGTTCCGACCAAACAGAGTTGAAACCGCGATTTTGCACGCCGTAGAAAACGCCGGAGCCGACGGTTGCCGACAGGCTGACATCGACGTTGCCGCCCACTGTCGCATCTGTCCGTTCGGGAAAAAGAAACGACAAATCAGCCGGCTTATCGGGACGGTTGATGATGACCTTTCCCGTTAAATCGCCCGTAACTGAAAGCGATTGTCGATCATCATTCTCAGTGTATTGGTAAAGACGTATGACTCCTTCATCTGAATAAAGGCTCCTTACATAGAGAACAATGTTGAGGTTCCCGTTTACGGTAAGTCGGGTTGCCGATTTTCCGTTGCTATCTTCATTAAGAATGACGCCTACCTCTCCGGAGTACGACTCACTCCCTTGGAAGATATTGAGCGTTTGGTCTCCCGACCCGTTTCGGAAAAAATGTAAAGTTCCTGTCCCTTCCAGAACGACGGCTGATTCATTGGAAGTGTTGAGTCTCGGTTCATCGACGGAGAGCGTTAAATCCTTATTATCCGCCACTTCGATGAATAACTCATTGTTCAACTCTCCAATTTCGCACACCTGTCGAATCTCGGAAATCTGTCCGAAAGCATTCTCCCCATCCGGACGTACGGTCACCGTTCTTCCGTCGACGGATACAAGCCGGTTGGAATCCCCTCGGACTTCGATTCCGGTCCTTCCGGCTTTAATCGTGATGCCGTTCGGAGTCGGCCTTTGACGGGGGGGGGCGTTTAAGCGGCTATCCCATCGAACGGATGGGTTTGGACTATCAAAAGCGTTGGTTTGATCGGTTTGACCGTTTCGAAAAAAGGAGCTGCTTTCAAGCGAAGGATTTGCGTGAGATATCGCTGTCAGAGATGAAAGGACGGCTGCAACCAAGACGCTCACTTGACCGATTGAGTGCCGAACGGATTTCATGGTTTCTCCTTTGAAAAATCCCGACAATCGTGCCGTCGGTGTTAGAGAAAAGAAGCAAAAAGCAGGAAAACTCAAAGCAGTATCGGGTAAAAGCCCTTGAGAAATTCGTCTTATATTTCAAGAAAAAGTTGCACTCTCTTCCCCGCATCGGAAGACATCCTACCGAGGGAAAAAACGTGCCGTTTCAAATGAAAGATAGGATTTTTAAAGGAGTCTCCGAAAGGCGATACGCTGTATACAGTATACAAGAAACCGCGCTTTGACTCGGTATTCGTGCTAAGAAATTGTGTTATCCCTTTTACGCATAATCGCTAAAACGCATAACTCAAAGTCTCAGGGGACATTAAATTATTCATACGATGTTTTCCCTAGGAAAATATCGCCTGTCTCCCCCTCATAAGACTCCCCGTATGGGGAAAAGGATTTTGAATATGTCTGAAACAGTCCAACGCGGCAAGATTAAGAAAGCTCCGGCCGCTGAAGTTGTCAAGTATTTGATTCGTCCGGCTATCGAAGGCGATTTAAAGCGTTCGTACAACACGATTCTTGATATCAACAAAGCCCACATTCTGATGCTCGCAAAAACCGGCATCATCAAAGAGGACGTGGCTAAGAAACTTCTCATCGCTACCCGCCAGATTGAAAGCGAAAAAGACCATCCGACCTTCGAAATCAATCCCAATGTCGAAGACCTGTACTTTAACTTGGAGCGATACCTCATTAAGTTAACCGGTCTTGAAGTGGGCGGACAGCAACACACGGCAAGGTCCCGTAACGACCTGTTTGCCACCGAGATTCGCTTCGATACCCGCAAGGTGTATTTAAAGCTTTCCGAGATGTTCTTGGAATTGCGTCGTGCCTACTTGGCTTTGGCACGCAAGAACCTGGAAACCGTCATGAGCGGCTACACACACATGCAGCCTTCCGAACCCATTACGTTTGCCCACTATCTTTCAGGGGTTTTGGCGGCCTTCTCGCGTGACTACGACCGCTACGCGCGCGCTTGGAAGGCTCTTAACCTGTGCCCGCTCGGCGGCGGCTCCATGGGTTCGACCTCATTCCCGATTGACCGCAATTACACAGCCAAACTCTTAGGGTTTGATGCCCCGGTGCAAAATAGTCTGGACTGTGTAGCAAGCCGCGACTACCTCCTTGAGATTGTGACAACTCTGTCGCAAACTGCCATGACGATGAGCCGGACGGCGCTTGACTTTTACAACTGGGCAACCCCCGAGTACGGCTACATCGAAGTCGACGATAGCTGCGCCGTGTGCTCGTCGATTATGCCGCAAAAGAAAAACCCCTTCACGTTCGAACACGTCAAAGCTAAGGCCGCCCACATGGAAGGCTTTGCGACATCCGTTTACAACGCGATGAAGAACGTCATTTTCTCGCACTGCCGCGATACGAGCGTGGAAACGCCGCGTTACTTCTACACGGCTTTGTCGGAAATGGAATCGGACTTTGCGCTTTTGACCGTGACGATTAAAACACTTTCGGTCAACAAAGAGCGCATGCTCGAAAACGCCCGTAAAAACTTCTGCACCGTCACGGAACTTGCGAACTACCTTGTGCGTCACGACGGCATTTCGTTCCGCGAAGCGCACGAAATCATTGCACACGTCGTCGGTGCGATGTGCGATGCGAAAAAGACAAGTGCCGATATCGATCGGGCTGCCGTCAATGCCGCCACCCAGTCGCTTTTCGGGTTTGAGACGAAACTGTCCGATGCGATGATTGCCGAAGCCTTAGATCCCAAGCGCGTTGTCATGGAAAAGAAAGTAATCGGCGGAACGCATCCGACAGAAGTGACGCGTCAACTTGACCTCATTGAAGAAGGGATTAAGGCCGACGAAGCGGTCCTAAAGGAACGCCGCCGTCAGCTTGAGGTAGCCTCGGTCCTACTTGAGAAGACCGTGAACGAAGCAATCGGCGCTTAACGCCGAGTAGCAGGTTGCATCGAAAGGGATTCCTTTACAATCGGGTCCCTTTCGAACGAAATTCCGAGATAAGGAGTCAGTACAGATGTTTTTTTATGAATTCTTAATCGTCATCTTCGCGATGATTTTGGGTGCCCGTTACGGCGGCGTCTTCTTCGGTATGTGCGGCGGCGTCGGCTTGATGGCCCTGATTTTGATTTTCGGGCTTGCGCCGGCCAATCCCCCGATTGCAGTCATGCTCATCATGATGAGCGTGGTGCTTGCGGCTTCAACACTGCAAAGCTCGGGCGGCATGGCCTTTCTCGTGCGCATTGCCGAAAAACTTTTGCGTGCCAACCCCAAGGCCGTTACCTTCGTTGCTCCGATCATTGCCTTTGTCTTTACCTTCATGGCAGGTACCGGCAACGTCTTGTATTCGATTTTACCCGTTATCGCGGAAGTTGCGCGTGAAGCGGGCGTTCGTCCTGAACGACCGATTTCCATTTCCGTCATTGCCTCGCAACACGCCGTTCCGGCCTCCCCGATTTCGGCAGCCACCGTTGCGATGGTAGCCCTTCTGGGCTCTTCGGGCGTTTCTGTGATGACGATTCTCGCGATTGTCGCCCCGGCTGTTTTGCTCGGTCTCATGGTCGGCGCAGCGGCCGTTTGCAAAAGGGGTAAGGAACTCTCGGAAGACCCCGAGTACTTAGCTAAGGTCAATGCCGGTCTTTTTGCCGAACAGACCAAAGCCAAAGCCATGGGAACCGAAGGCGGTGATACCAAACAAGCTAAGTTCTCCGTGGTACTCTTCCTCTTAGCTGCCGTGACGGTCGTTTTCGTCGGCACATTCCCGGAACTGCGTCCGCATGTGACAAACGCCGCGGGCAAGGCCTCTCAGGTCTCGATGACACATATGATCGAACTCATTATGCTAGTCGTCTCGGCCCTGATGGTGATTTTCTGCAAGGCCAAACCCGATGAGGTCATTCGGACATCGGTGTTTCGCGCCGGCATGATGGGTGTCGTGACGGTCTTCGGTCTGGCGTGGATGAGCGATACGTGGATTGCCAACAACCTACCGTATATCAAGACAACGGTTGCGGCCGTCGTGCAAGGTGCCCCCTGGCTCTTTGCTTTTGCCCTTTTCTTCGTGTCGGCCTTAACGCACTCGCAGGGAGCGACGGTGGCGGCCTTAATGCCCCTCGGGCTATCGCTCGGCATCGACCCTCTGACACTGGTGTGCATGTACCCGGCTGTCTGCGGATACTTCGTGATTCCTTCGACGGGCGTTTTGCTTGCCGGTGTCGCATTCGACGAAACCGGCACAACGAAAATCGGAAAACTCGTGATTAACCACTCGTATCTCCTGCCGGGGTTCGTCGCGACATTTGCCAACGTTGTCCTGGCCTTCGGCATTCGAGCCGTCTTCTTTTAAAAAGTAATTAACGGCTATTTTCCGGGAACCGCTACAATCTCCCCCATCACGCGGTTCTCGGAATGATTTTTACCTTAAGCCTGCGCTATGCCTTTTTCCGAATTCTTTGCAGTCTTTGTAAAGTTCTTCTTCATTCTGACTCCGTTTTTCATCATCGCTGTGTTTCTCGCAATGACGGAAAACGAAACGGTCGAGGTGCGTCATGCACTCGCCGTGCGCATCACGATTGCCGTCGTCATCATCAGCCTCATTCTCTTTTTTGCCGGAATGACGATTTTCACGACGCTCGGCATCACGGTCGACGCGTTTCGGATCGGGGCGGGTGCCCTCCTCTTTTTATCGGGCGTATCGCTTGTAAACGGCAAACTGGAACTACCGGCGGCCAAACGCTCGATTATGGATTTGGCTGTTGTCCCGCTTGCCATTCCCGTCACGCTCGGCCCGGGCTCGGTCGGTGCTCTTGTCGTCATGAGCACGGAAACCACATCGCTCACAGCGCGCCTTTTGACGGCTTTGGCGATTATGGCGGCTTCCCTTGCCGTCGGCATGCTCCTGTACCTATCGGCGGAAATTAAGCGCTTAATCGGCCGAAGCGGTATTTCGATGCTCTCCAAGTTAACGGGCCTGATTCTTGCAGCGCTTTCCAGTCACATGATGTTTACCGGCATTGCCGCCTACCTAAAATAGTATTCGGGGGCTTTTTTCGGTATGCTCCGTCTGATTAGGGAGAAACCGATGGCCGAACCGATTAGCAAAGCCAACATCTCGCTTGAACTCTTTCAGGCGCGAGTTAAGTTTTTTTGTCTCTTATGTGAAACCAAGAGTTTCACGAAAACGGCTGAGCGTCTGAAAATCAGCCAGAGCGTCGTCTCGCGCACCATTGCCGAGATGGAAGAGGATTTAAAAGTCTCCTTGATTGACCACTCGGTCCGCCCCATACATGCTACAACCGCCGGCGCGGCTTTGTATCACTTCCTGGCCGAAGAGCTTACGCGCTTTGACGAGCAACTCGGACTACTTCGCGCCAATAACGCGCTTTTGTCTCCCCTGCGCGTGGGCTTTGTCGAATCGATTGCTCGCACTATGAGTTGGCCCGTCATTGAAAAAATCCGAAAGCGTTACTCGACCGTGTCGGTTCTGACGGGAATCAGCTCGTACCTTTTACAACTTCTCGATCACGAAATCATCGACGCGGCCATTGTCCCCGACCCGTTTACCAATCGAAACGACTTAGATCGCTACTTTATCTTCCAGGAACCCTCAATCATCATTCTTCCCAAGGGAACGTCGCTACCGGAGAACTTAACCTGGGAGCGCTTGCAGTACTCGGGGCTGCCGATCGTGCAGTACAACAACCGGAACTCGGGCGGAAAACTTCAGGAAAAGTTCTTTAGCAAACTCGGTCTGAATTTTGTCTATCGCTTTGAAATCGATATCAACGCACTCTTACTTGACTATGTAGCAAACGGCGCCGGCTGGGCCCTAACGCGTCCGACAACGCTCTTGCAACACCCGAACCTGGCAAAGCAGGTCGATGTTCGTCCCATGCCCTCTCCCGTGGCCTCTCGTGAGATTTACGTCGTGGCCCGCAAGAACACGCATTCGGAACTGGCCGGTCACCTCGCCCGCCATGCCTGTGAGTATTTCCGCACGACCATTGCTCCCGAGATGCTCAAAATAACGCCCTGGGTGGCGCCGTACCTGTACACGGCAGGTGAAAATTCGTCAGATCGCATTCCGGTCTATCAAAATACCCGAGCTCCGGATTCGGAAAACGTTTTCGTGTTGTAGGGGGCTGTAGGCCGTACGCCTTCGCTTGCCGGGTTTCTTCCGACTTGCCTTGCGTATCACAATGCAAATCCCTTTTCGGGTTTCAAAAGACAATCGCAAGACGCCGGCATTGTTCAAATGCGTCTCCTGCGCTCATGGGGGAAATGCGGACGTAACGGCTGCGATAAACAGCAAAGAGCGCGGGCAAAGCTCGTTAGCCTGCGGGGAGTCTGAGAAGAAGACTCAAGTGAATTCGGGGCGGTCTAAAAAGCCGTCAACAAATCAACGAAACGAAACCACCGAAGTCATCAGCGGCGCAAGTTGCTTGCAGACAAGAATCTGCCTCGCTTACGGCAGGGAGACCGTCAATAATGCTCGAGCGAACAGCTCCGCCCTGTGATTTCCGACAATCAAAAGACCGACGGAGTTACTCAGGGCGACGCCCGGTGGCAGGCCACGGTCCGCGGTCCGTTCTTGCCCTCGAAAGTCTGCGCAACGGGCCGCTCGTGTCGACACTTCCCGCAAGCCATCGGGCACCGCGGATGAAAGGGACACCCGGAAGGCGGATTAATCGGACTCGGAACCTCTCCTAAAACATGCAAGCCCGATTGTCTCCCGTCGGTTTTGACCGTTGGAATCGCAGCAATGAGCATGCGGGTATACGGATGCATGGGTTCGGAGAAAAGATCTTCTTTGCTTGCTTTTTCCACAAGGCGTCCTAAATACATCACTCCAACCGTATCGCTCATGTGATGCACGACCGCCAAATTGTGCGAAATCAGCAAATAGGTGATTCCGATTTGTTCCTGAAGTTCACGCATTAAATTAAGGACCTGAGCCTGAACGGATACATCCAGCGCACTTGTGGGCTCGTCGCAGATTAGAAAATCCGGACGTCCGGTTAACGCCCGCGCAATGCAAATTCTTTGTCGCTGCCCGCCTGAGAACTGATGGGGGTACTTGTCAAGTACATCCCGCGAGAGTCGCACGAGTTCCACGGTCTTGACAACACGTTCGCGAATGTCTTTTTCCGTCATTTCCGGATGCTGCACGCGTAGCGGTTCGGAGACGGCATCGTAAATGCTCCGACGAGGATTTAAACTTGCGTACGGGTCTTGGAAAATCATGTTCACACGGCGTCGTAGGGTAGCCTGCTCGACCTTGTCTTTTGTTCGGCTGTCCATTCCGAAAAGGCGAACCGAGCCCTTGTCGGGACGATACAAACCTGCGACCGTGCGCGCTAATGTGGATTTTCCGCAACCGGATTCGCCGACAAGCGAAAACGTCTGCCCCGGGTCAATCGTAAAACTGACGTCGCTGACGGCTGTTAGGACGCGTCTCGGGTGCCCGAGAAGTCGCTCGAAAAACGAACTCGGCATCTGAAAGGTTTTCGTCAGATGCCGTACCTCAAGGACAGGGCCCTTCCCGGGCATCGATGTTTTCGGATTCACACTCGGCCTCCGGTTTCTTCTCTTTTCAACGTACGGGGCCTAAATGTGACAAGCCTCTCAGGCACGGGGCCTCCCGTAATCGAGGCTTTCCAGCAACGTGCAAGACACGTACCCATCGGCATTAAGGGCGGACGCTCTGTGAAGCATTTTCCCTCGGCTGCACGGCACCTCGGGTGGAAAGCACATCCGGTCGGGACGGCATTTAAGCTCGGCATGGCCCCGTCGATTTGCTCAAGCCACCGGCTTTGCGCGTGAATGTCGGGAATCGATTCCATCAACCCGAGAGTGTACGGGTGTTGCGGGCGCAAGAACACATCTTTGACGCGTCCGATTTCGACAATCTGACCGGCATACATGACGGCAACGCGGTCGGCCGTCCGGGCAACCACCCCCATGTCGTGCGTGATCAGGAGCACGGCAACTCCGCGTTTGAGGGCAAGGTGTTTAATCAAATCAATAATCTGTGCCTGAATGGACACATCTAAGGCCGTTGTCGGTTCATCGGCAATCAGCAGTTCGGGGTCTCCGGCAAGCGCAAGGGCAATGACAAGCCGTTGGCGTTGCCCTCCCGAGAATTGATGCGGCCAGTGAGAAAATCGCTCGGCAGCGGCGGCAATGCCCGTCTCTTGCATGAGGCGAATCGCTTCGTCTTTCGCTTGGGCTTGCGTCAAGGTGGGCCTATGGGCTAAAACCGTTTCGGCAATCTGGTCTCCGACGGTCATCAAGGGATCAAGACTTGTTAAAGGATCTTGAAAAATCATTCCGATCTGCGAGCCGCGCAGTGCGTGACGTTCTTTTTCGGGAAGGCAATCAATGCGGCGTCCCGAAAGGAAAACGGCTCCGTTCGTAATGGCTCCGTGCGAAGGAATCAGACCGATCACAGCACTTCCCGTCATGGATTTTCCGGCGCCCGATTCGCCGACCATGCCGAGAATCTGACCTGCGGCAATCGTGAACGTGATGTCATCAAGAGGCTTCAAGGGGCCTCGGCGCGTCGGAATCTCAACTTTAAGGTGCTCAACACGCAAAACCGGTTCCAAATGGTCTTTCGGCATTTTCCGAACTCCGATCAGTGTAGTTTCGGGTTCATGGCATCGCGTAGCCAATCGCCCATCAGGTTCACGGAAAGCACGAGAGCCACGAGAACAAGCCCCGGGAATATGCAAATCCACCATTCACCGGAAAAGAGATAATCGTTTCCGATGCGAATTAAAGTTCCCAAAGACGGCGTTGTCGGGGGAACGCCGACCCCTAAAAAGGAAAGTGTTGCCTCGGTCATCACGGCCGTGGCCACGTTAACGGCAGCAAGAACGTACACGGGTTCCAACACATTCGGAAGAATGTGCCGAATCATAATCGAAACTTTTGTCAGGCCCGTCAATTCCGAGGCAAGCACATATTCTTTTCCCTTTTCCACAAGCGTCAAGCCGCGGACCGTGCGGGCATACGGCACCCACCCGGAAAGCGTAATGGCGAAAACCAACACGAAAAACGCGAGCGACTCATGAAAAGTACTCGGGAAAATCGCCCGACAAACGCCGTCAATCAGAAGCGCCGTCAAAATCGCCGGAAACGAGAGCATCACATCGCAAAGACGCATTAAGAAGGCATCAAGAACCCCGCCGACAAAGCCCGAGGTAAGGCCCACTCCGACACCGATGACAATGGAAAGCGCGACGGAAATAAGGCTGATTGAAAGAGAAATCCGTAAGCCGTAGAGCATCGTCGAGAGTAAATCGCGTCCCTGATCGTCCGTGCCGAAGAAAAACCGCGCATCCCCTCCGTCGCAAAATACCGGCGGCAGGTGCGCATCGAGCACATCGATTCGGGCTAGGTCAAAAGGGTTTAACGGAGCCAAAACAGGGGCCGCGAGCGCGAGCAAGACCAAAAGGGCGAACACGAGCGACGAGAGTATCGCCGACGGTGTATGAAAAAACGCAAAAAGCACATCGGAGGCATCAACCCTTGCGACAAGGCGCGCGAAAAGCCCTTTTTCGGAGATCTTAAAAGCAAAAGAAGTCACTGAGAGCATCCTTCAAGAGCATCTAAGCGCCGCTTGATTAAGAGAGAAAACGCCACGGCGGTTTTTTCTAAAACCGCGTCGTTAAAGTCGTAATGCGGATTGTGAAGATTAGCCGTGTGATCGGCATCGCGCACGCCGACCCGAATGTAAACACCGGGCTTTTCATTGCACATAAAACTAAAGTCCTCGGCTCCCATACTCGCCGGGTTATTCATATCTACGTTTTCTTCTCCGACAAGTTCGCGAAGAACGGCCCCGGCAGCCTGACGTTGCGGCTCGGCGTTTTTAAGCGGCGGGTACATGCGTACGTATGTCAGTTTCACGGCGCAACCTGTCGTTATCGACACGCCTTGGCAAATCGCGTTCATGCGCCCTTCGATGGTGTCGCAATCGGCGGGAAAAAGGCATCGCGTCGTGCCTGAGACTCGAACCGAATCGGGAATGACCGACACGCCGTTTTCATTGCCCCCGTGAATGCTTGCGACCGTAAGGGCAGCCGGGTGCATCGGGTCAATCGAACGCGAAACAACCGTCTGAAGGGCAAGAACCAGTTCTGAAGCTGCCACAACAGGATCGCGCCCCAGTTGGGGTCTTGCGCCGTGACAGCCCACGCCCGTCACATCGATGTGAAAAAGAGCGGCGGCCGAGGTCATGAGCCCCGGCGTCAGACCGAATTGCCCGGCCATAAGTTCCGGCGCACAGTGCCCGGCATACACCTCATCGACGTTCCAGCGCGTAAAAAGCCCGTCTTCGATCATCTTGCGTGCCCCGGCCCATCCCTCTTCCCCGGGCTGTATGATAATCATCGCTGTTCCGGCAAAGTCCCGCGTGGCGCAAAGAGCCGATGCAACCGCCACGGCCCAGGCCGTATGTCCGTCGTGTCCGCACCCGTGCATCAAACCGGCAGTGCGACTTGTCCAGGGACACCCGGTGGCTTCGGTCATCGGAAGCGCATCCATGTCGGCGCGAAAGGCAACGGTGTGCTTTCCCGGTCTTTTGCCGTAAATGAGAGCCACGACGCCGGTCCCGCCGACGCCTTCTGTCACAGAGTCGCACCCGGCATCGCGAAGCTTTTGAGAGACCGCCTCACTCGTCTTAAATTCTTTCAGGCCGATTTCCGGATGCGCATGTAAGGCGTGCCGAAAATCCCTGACCGGCCCGATGACGGCATGTACGGCATCTGATAGCGCTTTAACATCGGACTGCATTTATTGACCTCCTTGGGTTTTTAGTCGCGGGTCGACGACCATATAAAGCACGTCGACACAAAAATTAATCAGTACGAAAATCAGGGCAATCAGGCATAGATAGGCCGTTAACACCGGAATATCGGCAAACTGCACCGACTGCAAAAAAAGCAACCCCATGCCCGGCCACTGAAAGACCGTTTCCGTCACGATGGAAAAGGCGATAAGCCCCCCGAGCTGCAGCCCCGTAATCGTAATCACGGGGAGTAACGTATTTTTGAGCGCATGCCTGAGGTAAACGGACCGAAACGAAAGGCCGCGCGCCATACAAAAACGAATAAAGTCACTGCGAAGGACTTCGAGCATTTGAGCGCGCACGAGACGAATGACCAAAGCGACCTGGAAGATTGCAAGCGTCGTTGCAGGGAGTACTAAGTGCATCAGCCCGTCTTTTGTCAGTAGCCCCGTGGTCCAAAAACCGATTTTGACCACCTCACCGCGCCCGAACGCAGGAAAAATACCGAGCCAGACGCTAAAGACCAAAATCAGCAAAATGCCGATAAAAAACGTCGGAAGCGAAATCCCCAATAGCGACAATCCCATCAGAGTTCGGGCAACTCGCCCCGTGCGGTAAATTGCCGCATAGGCTCCGGCCGGAATTCCGATGACCGTAGCAAAAAAGACGGCAACCGTCGCCAATTCGATTGTTGCCGGAAGTCTTTCGACAATCAAGGCGGAAACAGGTGCGGCTTGTCTTAGAGACATCCCGAAATCCCCGTGTACGGCATTGCAAAGAAAATGCCAAAACTGCACGTATCCGGGCTCATTGAGTCCTAAGGAGGCTGCAAGAATCCGGCGATCTTCCGGCGAGGCATCAATCGGGAGCATCTGCGAAACAGGGTCTCCCACAAATTGAAAGAGCACGAACGAGACGGCCGCAACGGCGAGCATGACCAGCACACCCGCAAAAGCGCGTCGTAAAACAAAACCGATCATAAAAAATCGTATTCTCTAAAGCGACTGGCAACGCAACGCGACGATTACTCAATCATCAATCCTCATGCCGAGTGTATCGACTCGGCTTTACTCGGAAAGCCGCAAAGCCGAGTCATGCGTTTATTTGACCGTGACCGCATCGAGCATCAGGCGATTATCGGGCCTATGAATGACCGTGACATTTTTGCGCATCGCCCACGGAATCATCTGCTCGTAAAGCGGAATGTGAAGCATCTGGTCGCGTTCAAGCCGCAGGGCCTCACGCATAAGGTCCGTGCGCTTGTCCGGGTTTTCTTCTCCCTTCACGGCACCGATAAGCGCATCGATCTTGGCATTGGAAATCCGGCCGATGTTGCTGATGCCGTTACCGGTTTTCGCATCAAAAGTTTGCGAGAGCGATTGCAAGCCGTACAAAGCATCGAACGTCGGAATGCCCCAACCGACCATGCCCGCCGATGTATCAAAGGAAAGAACCTTCGGGAAATACTGCGAGCGCGGCATGGAATTGACGCGAACCGTAAGACCGATTTTGGCCCACATCGATGCAAGAGCCTTACAGACGGCCTCATCGTTAATCCAGCGGTTGTTCGGACAATCGAGTGTAAAAGCAAATCCCGAGGGATACCCGGCCTCACTTAAAAGCGCCTTGGCCTTGGCGGGGTTGTATTCGGGGACGGCTGCAGCGTCTTTATCCCAACCGGCGATTTTGCGCATGACAATCGAGCCCGTGGCAACAGCCGAGCCTCGCATCACCGCCCGCACGAGGCCCGTCCGATTGACGCCGTAACTTAACGCTTGTCGCACACGCACGTCTTTAAAGGGATTGGCCTTTAAGGGTTTTCCGTCCTTGTCGGTCACATAAGGACTCACGTCGCGCATCTGGTCAAGGGAAATCATGAGCGTTCGATTTTCAGGTCCCTCGAGCACCTTCACATCCGGCGAGGCTTTTAAGTGTCCGAGATCTTGCGTTGCAGGATCTAAGACAAACTGCACTTGGCCGGAAAGAAGAGCGGCCGTACGTGTAGCGGCCGACTGAATCGGCATGTAAACGACCTCAGTGAGGTTACCGCGGCGCTTGGCTTGATCCCACCACCCGTCAAAGGCCTTAAAAACGGTTTTCACGTCGACTTCACGACTTTGAAGCTTAAACGGGCCCGTGCCGTTGGCATGACGCGCCGCATAGGCTTCTTTTTTATTGATATAGTCCTGCGGCTCGATTGCAGCGTGGTTTTGAGCCCATTGCCGATTCATGATTCGCAAATCGGCCATCTGATTGATAATGACCGGCGACCCGTTAACGGTTTTAACGAGAACCTCGTAGGGACCGGTCTTTGTCACGCCGACAATTCCCGTTGTGCTGTTTTTAAATTGGCTACGAGGGCCCAGGGCGCGCTGAATCGAAAAGACCACATCATCGGCCGTCAGAGTCTGTCCTTCGTGGAAGCGAACGTTTTTGCGAATCTCAAAGAGAAATCCTTCGGGTACACGCTTCCAGGACGTGGCTAGGGCCGGTTCGATTTTCATTTCCGAATTCCAACGTACGAGTCCCTCGTAGACAGCCGAACAGGCCGCATTGTTGAGGTTTTCGTTTTGCGCATGAATGTCAAAGGTAAGAATGTCACCGGCGCTTGTCCATGCAAACGTTGTTGCAAAAATCGGAGTAGAAAAAGCCATCAGAGCAAGCGTTGTCGCACGGTAAATGAATCGTTTCGGCATAGGAATTCTTTCGTCACGATAAAAACCATTTCGAGCACGGATAGCCGTGCTCGATTTCAATTGATTGTATCGCGAAAATAAGACGCTCTCCTTAGGACAAATGCCTATACGGCCCCGTAAACGGACAAGGAAAAGTGATTCGAGAACGGCAGCGATACTTCAAGAAACGAGGCCTCTTGTCGCGACTACGAAACAATAAGGGGCGCTTGAAAGAAAAACCCTGTCGCTCCATGAACACACCCCCGTTTAGTAGACCAGTATCTACTAGATGGGGGAATTTTTTATG
>UQOW01000001.1 GCA_900542805.1 uncultured Sutterella sp. | reverse complement strand
TCCAAAAGACCGACGCCGAATCAGCAGCAGGAATCCACCGAAGTGATCAGCGGCGTAAGCTGCTGACACAGTAGAGAATCTCCGTCGTGCACGGCGGAGAGAACGTCAAATGGCCTCCTCGCGCCTGATGTATTCGATGACCAGAGACGGATATCTCCCCAAATCCTTTGCCGTCATCGATCCCAAACACAGAACGCCGAAAAATGCGCTCTTGTTTTGCATCGGCATTTCGCTTTCGGGCCCGATTCTCGGTCGAGAGGCCCTCGGTTGGTTTGTCGATATGTGCGCTATCGGTGCCTCAATCGGCTTTCTTTTCACGTGCCTTGCTACGCGTGTCACGATGAAGCGAAACGGAGAATCAGATTGTTTCCTTTCGATTGTTTCCATACTCGGCGCCGCTTTTTCCGTGTTTTTTATCGCATTGCAATTGATTCCGATTCCCGGACTCGATTTCGTGCATTTCGGCACTCCCTCGTACATACTCCTTGTAGTCTGGATCCTAATCGGTGCCGGCTTTTACATTGGACGATTCGGGTTCAAGATGCACTAGGAAAAGGGCGCGGAAAAACATCCTCTTTCCCCGAAACACTTTGTCAAACGACTGAAGAAGCACCGGACGCCTTTTGCGCTCGGCAACGCGTCCGGGCAGGTCGCCCTACTTGAATTTTTTTGTAAAGGCTTCGCCAAGGCTCTTCGGATTTGATAGAGTGCGTTCGTTTTTCAAGAATATTTCTCCTACCTATGACTGACGAGAAAATTTTTAAAATCAATACGGAAATCCTGGGACAAGCGCGGTTTGACTCGAATTTAGCGAGCGGCGTTTTCCCGTCCTCGCATACGGTGCTTTTGCACCTACCTACTGATTTTTCGCGAGATGTCGGCGGACATACCGACTGTCTGTTTGAGGCCGCCGGTCCCCATGAACGCCTGTTTTTCGACCCGAAGCGCACACGTAGCGCTATCGTGACCTGCGGCGGCTTGTGCCCGGGGTTGAACGATGTGATTCGCTCCATTGTTTTGGAGTCCCATTACGCGTACGGTGCCGATGACATTCTCGGCTTCCGGTACGGGCTCGCCGGATTTATTGAAGAAAAAGGCTTCACTCCCGTTGTCCTTCGTTCGTACGATATCAGCAACATTCATCACTTCGGCGGCACGATTCTCGGAACATCCCGCGGCTCGCAACCGATTGAACGCGTTGTCGACCGTCTTTTAAAAGAACGGATTGACATTCTTTACTTCATCGGAGGCGACGGGTCGATGAAGGCAGCAATCGCCATTAAAAACGAAATCGCCAAGCGCGGGTTGCACATTTCCGTCATCGGTATCCCGAAGACGATTGATAACGACATTAACTATGTGCCCAAGTCGTTCGGCTTTGACACGGCCGTCGAGAAAGCCACCGAGGCCATCGAATGTGCGCACGCCGAGGCTATGGGATGTCATAACACGATCGGTCTGGTCAAACTCATGGGACGCGAGTCCGGATTTATTGCCGCTCAAGCCGCACTTTCCATGCGCGATGTCAATTTCGTGCTCGTACCGGAGCTACCCTTTGAGATTGACGGTCCGCAGGGACTTCTTGAGGCGGTCTTCAAGCGCATCCGTGCCCGAGGTCACGCCGTGATTGTGGCAGCCGAAGGCGCCGGGCAGCACCTGATGCAAGGAACCGGACAGTACGACCCGTCAGGCAACATTGTTTTAAGCGATATCGGAACGTTCCTCAAAGAACGCTTAAAGAAATTCTTTGCCGAACGCAATCAAGATTTGACCATCAAGTACATCGATCCGAGCTACATTATTCGCTCGGTGCATGCCAACACATCCGATGCTGCCTACTGCGGACAGCTCGGTCAGCACGCCGTCCATGCGGCAATGGCCGGCAGAACCGGTGTTGTCGTCTCTCGAATCATGGACGAGTTCGTGTACGTTCCGTTGGAACTTGTCACGGCAAAGCGCCGCAAGATGGATCCCAAGAGCGAACTGTGGCGGACCGTTTTGGAAAGTACCGGTCAATGGACCGTCAAGGGTATGCGTGTTGACGAATAAAAAGCACGCAGATGACGAAGAAAAAGGGAACGCGAGCGTTCCCTTTTTTCGTCTTCCACATAGGAGAAATTCATGGTGCCCGGGGAGAGACTCGAACTCTCACGCTTTTAAGGGCGGAGGATTTTGAGTCCTCTGCGTCTACCATTCCGCCACCCGGGCTTTCACGTGAGAGCGGAATTATACTGATTTTTTCTGCAAGGATCTTAGGCGGAACGAAAAATAAAATAGACCGCCCCGAAAAGGCACAAAGCCGCCCACAAGTAGTCAAGTTTAAGCGGTTGCTTCATGTAAAGCACGGCAAAGGGTACGAAGACACTGAGCGTGATGACTTCCTGCAGAATTTTAAGTTGCGCGAGCGAAAGCTCCGTAAACCCGATTCGGTTTGCCGGGACCTGAAGTAGATACTCAAAAAGTGCAATCGACCAACTGACGACGGCGGCAACATACCAAGGGGAGCCGGCGAGATTTTTAAGATGCCCGTACCAGGCAAATGTCATGAAGCAATTGGAAAGTACCAAAAGAAATGCCGTTTGTACAACAACCGGCACCGATGAAAGAAAATGCATAGAAACTCCTAAAATCCGCCTCTTTCCGAAGACGACAGGAACAAGGCCTTTGTCACCGGAGTGATGCGTTGCCCGGAGACGCCGGGGAGCAAGACATCGGGTAGCAGGTCTTGAGAAGGAAACCCGGCCGGAGCAATTTCAAACAGCGGCACGAGAACGAAAGCCCGTTTTTTCATCCGCGGATGCGGAAGTGTTAAGTCCGGGTCTTCGCTTTTTAAATCGGCATACAAGAGTAAATCCAAATCAAGCGTTCGAGGCGCATTATGAATGCCGGCAGGACGCACGCGACCGTAACGTGTCTCAATCTCCTGCAAGGAAGAAAGAAGGTCCGCAGGACTGAGCTTTGTAACCAGGCAGGCAACGGCATTGATATAGTCGTCCCCGAACGAGTCAATCGGTTCGGTCCGATATAACGAGGAGGATGACAAAAGACGTGTGTGCTCCAGACGGTCCATTTGCGAAAGTGCCGCGCGCAGCGTGGCTTGCGCATCACCCAAATTCGCGCCGAGCCCCACGTAAGCCGAGACAAAATCGTCAGGGGCTTTCTTAAGTTTCGGAATCAACGCACTTCTCCCGGACTGATTTGCGCGAATCGGATCGGGATGTCTGTTCCGTCGATTCGGACACCTCGGCAATCACCTTACCCTTGTCGGCTCTCTTGCGGGAAGTCTGTCTTTTCCGAGACCTTCTGACCTTTCTTTCCGACTCGAGTGTTTGCAGCGCCTCGGCAACCTCGGATTCCGAAACTGCTCCCTTAGAGGCCCTTATACGGCGACGCGATTTGGCCGGTATTTTTCCAGCGGCCTTTTCTTCCGCAAGGACCATCGCCTCGCGTGTTGTCTCATCGGCGGCAACAAAAGCTTCCCACCAATGCACCTGTTCCTCGGGAACGTGGCCGAGTTGACTCCGTAGAAGCATAAAGTCGTACCCGGCACGATACTTCGGGTGCGCAATCAGCGTATACGGGTTTTTCCCCGTCCGACGCTCAAAACGCACTTGAAGCATCCAAATGATTTTCATATCGATAATGAAACGATTTTGAATCAATAGGCCGTTGCATTGTGTTGCAACCACATCTTCGCAGGCCTGAAAAAGCGCGCTAACGCGTGTTGTTCTCGGACGACTCTGATAGGCATCCCACCGTTTTTTGACCTGCGGCCACAAAAGTGTTGCAAACAAAAAGGACGGCGAAATCTTCTTTCCGACGGCAATACGCTCGTCGGTTCTGTGCATGGCGAGCATCAAAAACTCTTCGCCCTGCGGCTCGCTCAAAATCACGTCCAAAACCGGCATGAGTGGATAAAGCAAGTGGTTTTTGCGCATCTCTTTCAGACAAATCTCAGCCTTCCCGCAAGTAAAAAGCTTCATCATCTCATCGAAAAGACGCGCGGCCGGAACATTACGCAACAAGTCGGCCATTTGGATAATCGGCTTTTTCGTAGCCGCCTCAATGCTCAGCCCGAGTTTTCCGGCAATCCGAATGGCGCGCATCATGCGCACGGGATCTTCCCGATACCGCTCCGGTGCAAATCCGATAATCCGTAAGCGCCGTTGCGCGAGATCTTTCAGTCCGTTGTGGTAATCGTAAACTTGCTCGGTCACCGGGTCGTAGTAAAGCGCGTTGATTGTAAAGTCGCGTCGCGCTGCATCCTGCCACATCGGACCGAAAACATTGTCGCTCACGACACGTCCTTCGGCATCCTTCCGAACTCCGAGCGCATCGAGGGCCCGAAACGTCGAGCACTCGATAATCTCCGGGCCGAACAAAACGTGAACAATTTGGAAGCGACGTCCGATGATGATGGCGCGCCGCTGCGAGTGCTTGACCTGTTCGGGCGTTGCATCCGTCACAACATCAAAGTCTTTTGGAGACGCTCCGAGCAAAAGATCGCGAACGGCGCCTCCGACGATGAACGCTTTAAATCCGCGCTTTTGCAAGGCTTCACACGTTTTCTTGGCCTGCCAACTCACCAGTTTCGGATTGATGCCGTGCTCGGACTTTTCAATGATACGAGGCGTCTTATTAAACGTTCTGCTCGTTTGACCACACAGGCGACGAACTACATTTTTTACATAATCAAACATGCCTTAAATACCCAAAACATCCGCAATGGAGACGGTCTTGTTCCTTTCCTCTTGCGTATAAAGCGTGAGCTCTTTCCAATGCCGGCTTTTCGCAGTGGCCGTCAAATCTTCTCCCGCATTGACGGCATAGCACTGGCCGCCCAAGCTTTCCGTATAGTCAAAAAGCGGCTTATCGTTGAGCGAGTCGGAAAAGAAACTGACGGACTGAATGTACGGATGTCTCTTTAAATAATTCTGAACGAACACAACCTTATTGGCCCCGAAACTGTTGATACCGACAAGCCGTCCGGTGAAATTTCCGGCCGCATCGGTTTCCGGCTCTCCGCACAAAATCTCCGGAATTCCGAAAAGGCGGGCAATCGGCACGACAATGTACGAATACGACCCGGAACAAATTGCCGTCACATCCCCTCTTTTAACGTACGAGGTCACGAGGTCGCGCGCTGCTTTGGAAATCGCAGGAGAGACGGTCTTTCGGACAAAATCCGCAAGTAAGCAATCGAGCCTAGCGCGCGGAAACCGGCTGATAAACGCCAGTTGGAACCGGCAAAAAGCATCCGCATCCAAGTGGTGACGCGTGTAGTAGTCCTCATACATGGGCTTTAACGGAGCAAACGCCTTTTTCGGATCGATTCCTTCGCACGAAGCCACATAGTTAATCCAGACCCATTCGCAATCGAACGGCAAAAGCGTATGGTCCAAATCAAAAACAGCCAGATTCATCTTTCCTCTCCGATGCCCACTGCAATAGAAGCGGTAACGTTACGCGCCGTTTCTTTTCCATTGCGTAAGCATCAATGTCATCGAGAAATTGCCTGAGGCTACGCATGTCCCGCGGGCAATGCACGGCAATCCAGCGACAAACACCTTCATCCAAATCAATGCCCCGTTCCGAAGCAAGGTGCCTGAACTCGCCTAAGGCGCTTTCCGAATCTAAATAGTGTAATTCAAATACAAGGCCCCAACTTAAGCGACTCTTGATATCTTCCCGAAGCGGCAATTGGTGAATCGGAGCGTGACCGGCGACGACAATGCGGTATCCGGGATGGGAGCGCACTTCGTTCATCAGATTAAAAAGCTCTTCTTGCTCAAAGACAAGGAGTGCCTGCGCATCATCGACGGCATAAAGCGATACGGTTTCGTCAAAGCCAGGAATTCTTTGTCTCTGGTGCGGTGCAACAGCGCGCATGAGGTGCGAGCATCCGCACCCCGGCTCGCCCCACAGATACAAAAACTGCGGCCCCGTTCCCTGACAAAATGCGCGTACGGACGCCATTGCCTCGGCATTGTTTCCGACGACAAAATTTTCAAGCGTCGGCTCCTGAGCCGGCGATAACGCCAAGGAAAGCTGCTGCGGTGTATCCATCTAGAATGAATCGGTTTTTTCTTGTCTTACAATCGTTTCTCGAACAGATTGGCTTACGCTACAATGACGCCGACCTTCGGGAATAAGCGCGGATTTTACCGCGAACCATCGGTTTTTTTCTTAATTTTTAACTCATTAGCCCCATGACGCAACTGTCTTATGCTGCTGCCGGCGTATCCATCGATGCCGGTGACGAACTCGTTGAAAAAATCAAACCGGCTGCCAAACGAACCCTGATTCCCGGCGTGCTCGGGTCCATCGGCGGATTCGGAGCGCTGTTTGAGATCGGTAAAGACTACAAAAATCCTGTTTTAGTTTCGGGAACGGACGGTGTCGGTACGAAACTGATGCTGGCCTTTGCCTTAAATCGCCACGATACGGTCGGACAAGACCTCGTGGCTATGAGTGTCAATGACATCCTCGTTCAAGGCGCCAAATCGCTCTTTTTCCTAGACTACTACGGATGCGGGAAACTAGATGTCCCGACGGCAACCCGCGTTGTGACCGGCATTGCCAAAGGATGCGAACTTGCCGGGTGTGCTTTAATCGGCGGCGAAACGGCCGAGATGCCCGGCATGTACCCCGAAGGCGAATACGACCTTGCCGGCTTTGCCGTCGGTATTGTCGAAAAAGATGAAATCATCGACGGCAAGAGCATCACGGCCGGTGACGTTGTCTTGGGGCTGGCAAGTTCCGGCCCCCACTCCAACGGGTTTTCTCTCATTCGCAAGGTCGTCGAAGTTTCCGGTACCTCTTGGGACATGCCTTTTGACGGAGCGACCCTGGCAGACCGCGCCCTAGAACCGACACGTATTTACGTCAAGCAGACACTTGCCGTTATGAAACAAGTCAAAATCAAGGGCATGGCCCACATTACGGGCGGCGGTCTTTTGGAAAACATTCCGCGTGTTTTACCCGAGGACACGCAGTGCGTCATTGAGGCGAACTCTTGGAAGCGTCCGGCGATTTTCGACTGGTTGGAAAAGACCGGCAACATCGATCATCATGAAATGCACCGCGTCTTTAACAACGGAATCGGCATGGCCGTTATCGTGAGCCGAGAAGATGCCGACAAGGCTGAGGCGGCTTTCCAAGCGCAAGGTGAAACCGTTTACCGAATCGGCACGATTGTCAAACGTCCCGAAGGGGCTCCCGGCTGCGTGGTTCTGTAAAACCGCACCGGCTAACGAACGTCCCTGCCCGAATCGGAAGGGACGTTTTTTTGTATCCCGGAGAGAATTGACTCCAAAACGGGCGCAATGCACGAAAAAAGATCGTCCCGGCTTTGTGTGTGCGGATCGACAAGTGTTGTCTCCGGCATGGAACGTAACCACGTAAGTTGACGCTTAGCGAGCTGACGCGTTGCGGCCAGAGCCTTTTCAACGAAGGTTGCCAAATCGGTCTTCCCGGCCGCAAACTCAATGGCTTGTCGATATCCGACGGAACGCATCGAAGGCAACTCGGGGGAAAAGTCGTCCCGCGCCATCAGAGCCTTCACTTCCGAAACAAATCCGGTCTGAAGCATCGCGTCAAAGCGCCGGGCAATGTCCCGATGGAGGCGCACTCGATCCGAGGGCATCAGTCCGATTACCGGGAGCGAGCAATCGGGGCTGCGAACCCCGGACTGAAAACTTGTCATCGGCTTTCCGGTCATACGGTAGACCTCAAGCGCCCGTGCGATTCGTTGCGTATCGCCGTCCGTTAAGCGCGCGGCACACACCGGATCAATACGGACAAGCTCTTGACGCACTGCCGCCAAACCCTTATCTCGGATTTCTTGCAACACCTGCGTGCGCACGGCCGGGTCCGTGGATGGGAGGTCGTCAATTCCCTCTCGGAGAGCCTTGGCGTAAAGCATCGTTCCGCCGACAATCAGCGGAATATGTCCGCGTGAGGAAATCTGAGGGATTAATCGCTCGGCTTGGTCGGCAAATTCTGCCGCGCTATAGGTCTGCGAAATATCGCGAATATCAATCAAGTGATGCGGACACACACTTTGCTCTTGCGGCGTGGGCTTGGCCGTTCCGATATCCATCCCTCGGTAAACCAATGCCGAGTCTACGGAAATGACTTCAATCGGATAGTGCTTAGCGAGCAAAAACGACAAAGCCGTTTTGCCGCTTGCCGTCGGACCGAGAAGCAAAAGAGCACGGGGTTGCGTCATCTACCGACCCCGCATGAAAAACTTATCCAAATCGGACAAAGCAATCTGCTGCCAGGTCGGACGACCGTGGTTGCATTCCCCGGACCGCTCCGTTCTTTCCATACTGCGTAAGAGCGCATTCATTTCCGGGACTGTCAGAGTCCTGTGAGCACGAACCGACCCGTGACAAGCCATGGAAGCCAGGCACTTATTTCTCAATTCAACCGTTAATTTCGATGTTCCGTATCCGGAAAAGTCATCGAGGACGCGACAAACAAGCTCTTGAGCATCCACATCTCCCATGCGTAACAAGGCCGGAAGAGACCGAAGCAAAAGAGCAGACTCGCCGAGGCGGCTCAAATCCAATCCCAAGGCCCGTAAATCGTCCTGATGCCGTTCGAAGGCTTCGGACTGCTCGGCATTCACCGAAATGCTGACAGGGACTAAAAGCGGCTGCACGGAAAGGCTCCCATCGGCCTCGCGCTTCAGGCGCTCGTATGTCACGCGCTCGTGCGCCGCATGCATATCGACAATAATAAGCCCCTGAGAATTCTCGGCAAGAATATAAATGCCGGCAAGCTGAGCCAAGGCGTGCCCTAAGGGGCCGTCCGAGGGTTCTTGAGCCAGATAATCGCTCGGTACGACACCAGATGTCTTAGTCCCTTCGGCCGAAGAAAAAAGCGCCGTCCATTGTGCCTGACTTAATGGGTTTTCCCGCCGAAACGCAAAAGTGTTTTGAATCGGGCCGGGCTTTTTTTCCTCACTTTCGGGAACTTTCGAGGACTTAATTTCTCCTGTTTCCGCATCGATTTCAATGCGAGCCAAAGTCTCGGTTAAAGCCTTCGCGACAACCCGGTGTACGAACGAGGCATCCCGAAATCGCACCTCGGTTTTCTGCGGATGTACGTTCACATCGACGCGCGCCGGGTCAACAATCAATTCCAAGCAAAACATCGGCTGCAGGGCAACGTGAAGCACATCCGAGTAGGCCGCTCGAACGGCGTGTTGCAAAACCCGATCACGGACAAAGCGCCCGTTGACGAAAAAAAACTGAGCATCGGCACGTGTTCGTGCCGCAGACGGCAACCCGATTGCCCCTCTGACCGTAATGCCGGGGGCTTGCGATAAGACCGCTCGTGATGCTTCGCGAAATGTTCGCGGCATCACGGCGTCGATACGCTTTTCGCGCGTTGTGGCAGTCAGGGCGAGTACATTTTTCGAGTCAACGAAAAAATGAAAAGCAATAGCCGGATGCGCAAGTGCCACGCGCTCGATTTGTTCGCGCACGTGAGAAGCTTCCGTTGACTCGCTTTTTAAAAACTTGCGCCGGGCCGGTGTTTTGTAAAAAAGGTCTGAAACGACGATGCGCGTTCCGTAAGAGCCCGAAGCCGGCTGAACGCCGTCTTTCCCGATACACCAAGCGTGATCGGAATCTTTCGTACGGCTTGTCAATTCAACATCGGCCACGGCGGCAATCGAGGCTAACGCCTCGCCGCGAAATCCGAAACTCGCGACGCGTTCCAAATCCGACAGGCTGTGAATCTTGCTTGTTGCATGACGCCGCAACGCTAAGACAAGCTCTTCGCGAGCGATGCCGCATCCGTCATCGGTCACCATGATGCGCTTGATGCCGCCGGCCTCCAAACGAACCTCAACGGCCTTGGCTCCGGCATCGACCGAGTTCTCAATTAACTCTTTGACGACCGAGGCCGGGCGCTCGATGACTTCGCCGGCGGCAATCTGGCTGATTAGTTGATCGGGAAGCGGTGCAATATGTCGCTGCGTTAGGTTTTCACTCATAGCCTTTTTCTCGCGCACAAAAGCAGAACACGTTTTTTCGATTCGTGCATTTTATCGGGAGCCCAGTGCGCTCTCAAGCAAAAAAACACCGACTTTCTTTTAGTTACTCCGACCGAACCGTTACAATCGGTAACTTTCTAAGGGCCGGTGCCCAAACTTCGGATTCTTTACGAATATGCAACGCGAACAACTTTCAAGCCGTCTCGGTTTTTTGATGCTCAGTGCCGGTTGTGCCATCGGCGTGGGTAATGTCTGGAAATTTCCCTGGCTCACGGGACAAAACGGCGGCGGCATTTTTGTGCTTTCCTATCTTTGCTTTTTAATTTTGCTCGGTCTTCCGGTGATGACGATGGAATTTTCCGTCGGCCGTGCCGCACAGAAAAGCCCGGTTTGTATGTACCAGCAAATCGAGCCTCCCGGCTCCAAATGGCATTGGCACGGCTACGCCGCTCTTATCGGCAATGTCGTTCTGATGATGTTTTATTCGGTTGTTTCGGGCTGGATGCTCTACTACTTGGTCTCAAGTGTCTCGGGAACCTTGGCGTCCCTCGATGCCAAAGCAGTCGGCGGTTTTTTCGGCGCCATGCTTTCGAGTGCCCCGACCGTCACGTTTTATACCGTCATCACGGTCATCGGTGCATTCATCATTCTGTCCTTCCCGCTTCGAACCGGCTTGGAAACGGTCTCTAAGTGGATGATGGGGTTGTTGTTCGTCCTGATGGTTTTCCTGGCCCTACATAGCCTCTTTCTTGACGGGGCGCGAGAGGGACTGACCTTTTATCTGCTCCCGGACTTCTCGAAGTTTACGAGTGCCACGGTGGTCGCTGCGATGAATCAGGCCTTCTTCTCCTTGAGTATCGGCATCGGTAGTATGGCGATTTTCGCAAGCTACATTAACAAGGACCAATCCCTTGTGAAAGAATCAGCCAGCGTCATCGCTTTGGATACGGTCGTAGCCGTCTTAGCCGGTTTGATTATCTTCCCGGCTTGCTTTACGTACGGTGTGAAACCGACGGCCGGTCCGAGCCTGATTTTCGAAGCTCTTCCGACCATCTTCCATGAGATGGCCTTCGGACGCGTCTGGGGTTCGTTCTTCTTCCTATTTATGACGTTTGCCACATTCTCGACTGTTCTGGCTGTGTGCGAAGCCATTTTGTCGTGCGTGCGAGATTTAACAAACTGGTCTCGCCCGAAAGCCAGTTTCATTTGCTGCGTGACCGTGGCCGTGCTGTCGCTGCCGTGCGCCTTGGGCTTTAATATCCTCTCGGATTTCCACCCCTTGGGACCGGGAACGGTTGTGCTCGACCTGGAAGACTTTATCGTCAGCAACATTTTGCTGCCCCTCGGGTCTTTGTGTTTTGTGCTCTTTTGCACCCGTAAGAGCGGCTGGGGCTGGAGCAACTACATGAAGGAAGTCAACTCCGGTAGGGGTCTTAGGATGCCCAATATCATGCGTTTTTACTGCACGTGGATTCTGCCGCTGATTATCCTTTCGGTGTTTGTACTCGGCATCATTCCTTTCTTTAAGTAGGTTGCTTCGGCACCTTCTACGAAAGCGCGACAGCCGTCGCGCTTTTTTCGTCTCGGAATGCCGATGCATTTTCCGACATTAGCAACGGCATCGGCTAGAATTCTTCGGCGCTTAAAACGCTAGTCGGGGAACTTTATGTCTTTTGTCGATCTCGTTATTGAACTTTTCACGAAGGCCGATCACTTTCTTGTCACCATCGCCACCGAATACGGTATGTTCGTTTATGCGGCAATGTTCATGATTTTCTTTTTGGAAACAGGCATTGTCATCATGGCCTTTTTGCCGGGAGACTCCCTTCTGTTTGTCGCGGGAACCGTCGCGGCAGCCGGCACGATGAACCCGTGGGTCCTGATGCTTTCCGTAATCCTCGGAGCCTGTGCGGGCAACACTCTGGGATTTCATACCGGTCGCTGGTTCGGCAAGCGTATCTACGACGGATCGATTCATTGGATCGATGCCCGAAAACTCGAGAAAACCAATCTTTTTTATGAAAAGCACGGCGGTAAGACCATCATTTTGGCTCGCTTCGTACCGATTGTTCGCGCCTTTGCGCCTCTTGTGGGCGGAGCGGCCGGCATGGGCATGCTACGTTTTGAACTTTTCAGCGGCCTCGGGGCCGTCATCTGGGCCGTGAGCATCATCGGCGCAGGATATCTGTTCGGAAACCTACCAATCGTGAAAAATCATCTGTCGATGATTTTAATTCTCGGCGTTGTCGCCGCCGCATCCGGTCCGATTATCGTCGCCCTGTGCTGGGAATGGGTGCATCGGTTTTTGGCCAAACGCGCGCAAAAAAAATCCAGCCGTTAATCCGCCGGATTCTTCGAAACAAACACCCGCCGGATTTCTCTGACGGGTGTTTGTGTTTAAGGCAAGTTTGTCTTACTTGTCAGCACGGGCCTCAAGAGCTGCAATCGCAGGAAGCGTCTTTCCTTCGAGGAATTCCAGGAAGGCACCGCCGCCTGTGGAAATGTAGCTGACCTTATCGGTCAATCCGAAAACGCTGAGCGCGTTAATCGTATCGCCGCCGCCGACAATCGAGAATGCGCCTTCGGCCGTACGCTTGGCGATAGCCTCACCCAGAACGCGCGTGCCGTCCGCATACGGCTTCATCTCAAAAACACCGACCGGTCCGTTCCAAACCACGGTCTGAGACTGAGAAACCACATCGGCCAGAACCTTGGCCGATTCCGGGCCCACGTCCAGAATCATTTCATCATCGGCCACGTCTTCAATCTTGCACGTGCGGTGTTCGGCTGTTTCGCTAAATTCCTTGGCAACGACAACGTCCGTCGGCAAAGGAAGTGCCGCACCCTTAGCACTTAACTTCGCAAGAACCTTCTTGCACTCATCAACAAGTTCCGGTTCGGCAAGCGATTTTCCGATCTTGTGTCCCGTGGCCAACAGGAAAGTATTGGCAATGCCGCCGCCCACAACCAAGTGGTCGACTTTCTCCGCTAAGTTACTCAGAATCGTCAACTTGGTGGAAACCTTCGAACCGCCGACAATCGCCACAAGCGGATGCTTGGCTTCGGTAACAGCCTTAGTTAACGCTTCGATTTCCGCGGCCATCAAGGGACCAGCACAGGCAATAGGCGCAAAGCGTGCCACGCCTTCGGTCGAGGCCTGAGCGCGGTGCGATGTGCCGAATGCATCGTTCACATACACGTCGCAAAGCGCAGCGTACTTTTTCGCTAACTCTTCGTTGTTTTTCTTCTCGCCCTTGTTACAACGACAATTTTCAAGCATCACCACTTCGCCGGGCTTGACATCCACGCCGTTCAGATAGTCACGCACGAGGCGGATGGGCTTGCCGACGAGTTCACTCATGCGAACGGCAATACCGGCCAGGCTGTCGGTACGTTCGTTAAATTCACCTTCGGTCGGACGGCCCAAATGGCTCATGATCATCACGGCTGCGCCTGCATCGAGTGCCAGACTAATCGCCGGGACGCTTGCCACGAGACGCTTCTCGTTGGTAATACGCCCTTCATCATCACGCGGGGCATTCAAATCGGAACGGATCAAAACACGTTTTCCGTCCAACAAACCTTCTTTTGCCAAGGATTCCAAGGTTTTAACTTTCATTTTAATTTTCTTCCTTAAGAACGACGTCGGCAGGGTAAAACACACGTTTTACCCATCCGACACAACAAACTACCCGACCTTTGCGACAAGTCGCAAGGCTTTGTCAACGACATTATCCACCGTAAAGCCGAAATGCTTCCACAAATCGCCGGCCGGAGCCGACATTCCGAACGTATCGATTCCGAGAACATCCCCGTTGCCGCGCAGGTACTTATACCAAAGAGCGGTCACACCGGCCTCGACCCCTAAGACGGGAACTCCGGGCGTAAAGACAAAATCTCGGTACGTGGCATCCTGGCAATCGAACTCTTCCATACACGGCAAGGAAACGACACGTGCCTGAACGGCTTGTGCGGCTAAAAGGGCTCGCGCCTTCATCACAAGCGGCAATTCCGAACCGGTTGCTGCCAAAATGACCTGTGCTTTACCTTCCCCGGCAGGTGCTTCGGCTGCAACATACCCGCCGCGTGCAATCAGGTCTGCGTCGACCTCTTCGCGGTCGGTAAACGCAACGGTCTGGCGGGAAAGAATCAGCGCACTCGGTCCGTCGTCTCTTTCCAGAGCCTCGGCCCAAGCAACCGTCGTTTCCACCGTATCGGCCGGTCTCCAAACTCTTAAATTCGGAATCAGGCGTAGGCCCGATGTTTGCTCAATCGGCTGGTGCGTCGGACCGTCTTCGCCGACGCCGAGCGAATCGTGCGTAAATACGAAGATGTTGCGAATAGCCATGAGTGCGGCCATGCGCACCGCATTTCTCTCGTAGTCGGAAAACGTCAGGAACGTTCCCGAGAACGGAATAAAGCCGCCGTAAAGCGCAATCCCGTTTCCGATGGCTGCCATGGCAAATTCACGCACGCCGAAACTGGCATGACGCCCCATGGGGTTGTCGGGCATCAACGGAACGACCCCCTTCCAAGCCGTCAGATTCGAACCGGTTAAATCGGCCGATCCTCCGAAAAGCTCGGGAAGTGCCGGAGCCAAAACATTTAAAGCCTTCTGACTGGCTTTGCGCGTGGCAAGAGATTCACTGTCTTGTTGGGCTCGGCAGAGCGCTTCGAAAACCGTCTGATCGAAGTTCTCGGGAAGCTTACCGGACAGACGACGTTTGAATTCGGATGCCAGTTGCGGATACGCCTTTTCGTACTCGGCAAACATGGCGTCATACGCCTCTTGGCGTTTTCTGCCACTTTCGCGCGCATCCATCGCCTCGTAAATCGCCTTGGGAACTTCAAAGGGCGGATACGTCCAACCGATGTTGGCACGCGTAGCCGCCACTTCTTCGGCCCCGAGAGCTGCACCGTGACATTTGGCCGTACCGGCAAGATGCGGACTGCCTTTCCCGATGACGGTTTTGGCAATAATGAGCGTGGGCTTGTCCGTGCTCGCTTCAGCCTCGGAAAGCGCCTTATCGACGGCCTCGATATTGTGTCCGTCAATCGGTCCGATGACGTTCCACCCGTAGGCTTCGAAGCGCTTACGGTTATCGTCGGCAAACCAGTTTTTCACATCGCCGTCAATCGAAATTCCGTTATCGTCGTAGACGGCAATGAGCTTATTGAGTTTCCAGACACCGGCAAGCGAGCAAGCCTCGTGGCTGATGCCTTCCATCATGCACCCGTCGCCTAAGAACACATAGGTTCGATTGTCGACAACCGGGAAACCCTCTCGGTTAAATTCGGCAGCAAGCATCTTTTCGGCAAGCGCCATGCCCACGGCATTGGCGATTCCCTGTCCGAGAGGACCTGTGGTTGTTTCGACCCCGGGAACGACGCGGTACTCCGGGTGTCCGGGCGTACGGCTTTTAAATTGTCGAAACACCTTAATGTCCTCGATCGAAAGGTCGTAACCGGTTAAATGGAGCAGTGCGTACTGCAACATCGACCCGTGACCGTTCGAGAGAATAAAACGGTCACGCCCGATCCACTTGGGATTGTTCGGATTGTGCCGCAGGTGATTGAGCCAAAGGGCTACGGCAATATCGGCCATTCCCATCGGCATACCGGGATGGCCACTCTTGGCTTTTTCGATTGCGTCAATACTCAAAGCGCGCACGGCGTTGGCCATGCAATAAGCACATACTTTTTCTGACATATAGGTAGTGGGCGTGAAACTTATATAAAAAGAAGGGCGGATGCCCTGAAAAGTTCGTTCCGATTCTATCAGGTCGCTCGATACCCTAACGAAGAGTTAAAAGAGCTCCTTATTAAGAAAAACGCCTGAATCGGGCCGTCATCCGACACGAAGGAGCTTGTAAACGACGCGTGAGAACGTCTGAAAAAGCCTAGAATTGCCCTTATTATTCTTGATAAATCAGTAAGATATTGAAAAAACTGTTGTCTTCTTCCGACTAAAATCGATTCGTCGCGCTCGGATTTTTCCCCGACAGATAGCGTAGACTCCGCGAAAGGAGCCTATCCCTTATTTCCGAACGGAGCCGCTTACCATGGCAATTCCTCGTTTCTATATCCCGAATGTCACCTTCCAAATCGGAGTTCGTACGTATCTTCCGCCCGCCGCTCGGCATCACGCCGGTCGTGTTCTTCGCATGGCTGCCGGCGAAAAAGCCAGTGTTTTTAACGGCTTAGGCGATATTGCGACTGGTCCGATTGCCTTTGAAGGCGATGATGCCTACATTACCATCGAGACCTTAGAGCGTCCCAAAACCGAGTCTCCCCTTTCCATTACCCTGGTTCAGGGCCTCATCAGTGCCGAAAAGCTCGACTATGTTGTGGAAAAAGCCGTGGAACTCGGTGTCAGTCATCTTGTGATTGTCCCGTCCATTCGTTCGACGGCCAAGTTGCCGGAGGATCGACGCGACCGCCGTCTGACTCGTTGGGCCGACATCATGCACGCCGCCTGTGAGCAATGCGGGCGCAATTCAATCCCGACGCTTGAATTCATGCAGTTTGAAAAAGCCATGGCAAACGTTAAGGCCGACCGCCGCTACATGCTTGCGCTTTCAAGTACTGTGGCACCGCGCCTGACACGCATCAGTTCCGTGGCCTTTGCCGTCGGTCCAGAAGGGGGCTTTTCCGCAAACGAAATTGCCATTGCCGCTAAGTTCGGATGGGAATCGGTTCTGATTGGACCGCGCGTACTTCGTACGGAAACAGCCGGTCTTGTTGCTGCTACGCTTGCCAATGCTGCAAGCGGCGACATGAAGTTCTATTAATCCGACAAACCCCTGAATCGCCCGAGCTTTTCAGGGACCCTTTTCGGAATATCAGAACCGATGTCCGAGACCCTCGACTACTACAATGCACACGCCAAGGCGCTTTGCTCCCGATACGACAAAACGATTCCGGAAGCGTTCCATCGGCTTTTAACGCGTTGGATTGCCCCGAACACATCCGTTCTCGAACTCGGTTGCGGTTCCGGACGTGACGCGCGTTTTATGGCCGAGCTCGGTGCTCGCGTTACGGCCACAGACGGCTCGGCGGGTATGCTATCCGAGGCACGCGAACGAAAAGGGAAACCCGTATATCGGCTTTTCTCCTTGCCGGCCTCGGCTTCGGACGTCACCGGCCTACGCGCCGACAATTCCGGCCGAGCGTTTGACGTTGTCGTGGCAAGTGCCGTCCTTATGCACCTTAACGACGAGGCATTTTTCCGAACGGCTCGAAACATTGCCGAACTGACCGAAGACGACGGCCTGTTAATCCTTTCCGTTCCCCTCGGTCATCCGACGGACGATGCCCGCTTTTACGCCGCAAGGCCCGTCGAAGCGATGCGCTTTGCGCTCGAAGACTTCGGGTTTCAACTCCTAACCGCAGAAAAAAACGACGATGCCGCAAAGCGCACCTTTTCCTGGGTCACTTTGGTCTTACGCAAAAGCCGACAAATCTCGCGGCGAAGACAAAAGTTGCAGTCCGTTCTTTTCGAAGATAGGAAGACAAGCACCTACAAATTGGCCCTACTTCGGGCGCTCTGCGAGATTGCCTCAGGCGATGAAGACTGCGCCCGTGTCTGCCAAGAAAACACCGTTGCCGTTCCGCTTTCCCGAGTGGTCGAAAAATGGATCGGGTATTACTGGCCGCTTCTCGGGACACAACAAATCGGCGGTACGCGGAAAACCGGATTCGAAACGTCCTTGAAGGTCTTAACGCAGTGTTTTGCCGGGGATTACTTTGCCTTTCGACGTGCTTTGGAGTCCGAGAGCCTCTCGAACGGAGCATCATCGGCCCTTAAGTTCGTTCGCTCGAAAATGGCTCTTGCCGTCAGGAAAGGACCGATTGTCTACTCGGGAACAGCCTCGGGAGAGCCGGTTTTTATGCATCTTTCCGCCCAAAACAGTCCGCACCGATTCGCCGACGACTCGGGGTTCGGATTTGTTTGCCTTGATGCCGACTTATGGAGCGAGATGCGACAAACCGGACTCTTATTTATCGATTCGATTCTCCTGCAGTGGGCCGATCTGACCGCACGGTTTTCCCAGGGAGAAACCGATTTGGCAGACATCCTCCCGAAACTTCTTGCCTGTAACGGATGTGAACGCGATACCGGTCAGGCGCGCCTCTTGTATGCACAAAAAGACAACTTGACGTGCGTTTGGTCCGGCAAGACTCTTTTGAAAAACCGGTTCGATGTCGACCACATCCTCCCGTGGTCCTTTACGCACAACAATGCGCTTTGGAATCTGATGCCGGCAAGTCCGTCCGTCAATCGCACCAAGTCCGATAAGCTCCCGGGCTTTGAGTTCTTTTACAGTCGAAAAGACGAAATCACGGACAATTGGCGGTACTTAGCCGATACGGCCCCGAATCTTTTTCGTTACCAAGTTGCCCATTCTCTGGTGCCGGGAGGGCTCACCGGGAGCTTATGGTGGAATTCCCTTTTTGATGCAACCGGCAAACACTTAGAGACAATCGCCCAACGTTTCGGAACGGCGCGATGGGCACTCTAAGAAGGCCTCTTTTGACGGGAAATCCAAAAAAGACCGAGCCCGACGCCCAAAATCGGGAGCGTGAGCCACTGCCCGCGGCTTAACCCCAACAAGCCGAGCCCGAGGTACGCATCGGGCTCTCGGAAAAATTCGACGATAAATCGAGCTGTTGCATAACCGACGCAAAAAAGCGCCGCAACGGAACCGGTTTTACGCGGCTTGGCCGAATACACCCACAGCAAAATAAATAAAAGGAGCCCTTCCCCGAGCGCCTCATAAAGTTGAGAAGGGTGCCGAGCAATGAGCGTGCCCGATTGCGGAAAAATCATCGCCCAAGGAAGGGACGAATCACAGGCACGGCCCCAAAGTTCACCGTTGATAAAGTTTCCGATGCGCCCGAAAAATAGGCCGAGCGGCACCAAGGGAACCGCAAAATCAGCTACCCGTAAAAAACCCGTCCGTGTCTTGACCTCATAAAAGGCCATCGCCGCAATCACACCGAGCATGCCGCCGTGAGCGCTCATGCCGCCTTGCCAAACTTTCAGGATGTCGGACGGATGCGTTAAGAACCATTGCGGCTGATAAAAAAAACAAAAACCGAGCCGCCCGCCGACAATCACGCCGAGCATACCGTAAAAAAGTAAGTCCTCGACGCTCTCGATGCTTATCCCGCGCCACGCTTGACGAGCCCGATACCGTCCCAAAAGCCAAAACAAGGCAAAGCCGAGCAGATACGCCAGTCCGTACCAACGGATGCTTAAGGGACCGGCACTAAAGGCCACAGGATCAAATTGCGGATGGACAAACATGGTGTTCGGTTGGCAAAGAAAAAGGCAATCTTACAGACACAATGATAAACTTGCGCATCTTCGATTTTCTCCGGCTCCCGCGTCCCTTTGCTCTGCACTTTCGGCACGAAGCCGGTTGATTCGTTTACATTTATTTTTGTTTTTAGAAAGGTTCTGTTATGTCCGGTCACTCGAAATGGGCCAATATTCAGCATCGCAAGGGACGCCAGGATGCCAAGCGTTCCAATCTGTGGACAAAGCTTGTCCGTGAAATCATCGTTGCCGCCCGCGTCGGAGGCGGCGGAGATCCGGACATGAATTCCCGATTGCGTCTTGCCATCGCCAAGGCACGTGAAGGTAACGTTCCGAAGGATACGATTCAAAATGCCATTTTGAAGGGCACCGGTCAGCTCGAAGGCGTGAACTACGAAGAAGTGCGTTACGAGGCGTACGGCGTAGGCGGAGCCTCGCTCATTATCGATTGCACAACCGATAACCGCACGCGTACTGTGGCCGATGTGCGTCATGAACTTACCAAACACGGCGGAAATCTCGGGACCGAAGGCTCGGTTTCCTTCCAGTTTAAGCACTGCGGAGAATTCCTTTTTGCTCCGGGAATCGATGAAGATTGCGTGATGGAAACGGCCTTGGATGCCGGCGCCGATGACGTCGTGACCGACGAGGACGGCTCCATTGAGGTGGTCTGCGCCCCCGAGACATTCGATGCTGTTCAGAAGGCTTTCGAGACGGCCGGGCTCACGCCGGTTTCAGCCGATGTCACGATGAAACCCTTAAACGAAGTGGAACTTAAAGGGGAAGATGCCGCCAAGATGCACAAGCTCATCGATGCCCTCGAAGACTTAGATGACGTCAGCCACGTCTACACGAGCGCAGTCTTTTGTGACGAAGAATAGTTAGAAGCGCACGCCTGAACGCAACGGACGAAAAAACGGGAGGTTTGTTATGAAGATTCTTGTCATCGGTAGCGGCGGAAGGGAACACGCCTTAGCCTGGCGTCTTGCTCAATGCCAAGACGTTACCCAAGTTTACGTAGCTCCGGGCAATGCCGGTACAGATGCCGATTCGTCCCTTGAAAATCTCCCGATTACCGATATCGAGGCCTTGGCGGACTTTGCCGTCAAAGAGCACATCGCCTTAACGGTTGTCGGCCCCGAAGCTCCGCTTTCCGAGGGCATCGTCAATGTTTTTCGCGCGAAAAACCTTCCGATTTTCGGACCGACCAAAGAAGCGGCGCAGCTTGAAAGCTCCAAGGCCTTTGCCAAAGCCTTCATGAAGCGCCACAAGATTCCGACAGCCGAGTACGCCACCTTTGAGGATGCGACGAAGGCACACGCGTACATCACCGAACATGGCGCTCCGATTGTTGTCAAAGCCGACGGGCTTGCCGCCGGCAAAGGCGTTGTCGTCGCCATGACAGAGCAAGAAGCGCACGAGGCAGTCGATGCCATGCTCGGAGACCACCGCTTCGGGAAGGCCGGCGCACGTGTCGTCCTCGAAGATTTCCTTGACGGAGAAGAAGCAAGTTTTATCGTCATGGTCGACGGCGAGCACGTACTTGCGATGGCCTCGAGTCAAGATCACAAGCGGCTTTTGGACGGAGACAAAGGACCGAACACGGGCGGCATGGGTGCCTATTCGCCGGCTCCGGTAGTGACCGAGACCGTCCACGAAAAAGTCCTGCGCGAGATTATTTATCCGACGGTGCGCGGCATGAAAGAAGAAGGGCATCCTTACACGGGCTTTCTTTATGCGGGCCTGATGATTGACAAAGCAGGCGGCGTGAAAACGCTGGAATTTAACTGCCGCTTCGGAGACCCGGAGACCCAACCGATTATGTCTCGCCTCCGGGGAAACTTTGCCAGGGCGTTGCTGCTTGCCCTAGAGGGCAACCTGGATAAGGCCGAACTCTCGTGGGATCCTCGCATTGCGCTCGGCGTCGTCGTAGCCGCTAAGGGCTATCCGGAAAAGCCTGAAAAAGGCGCCCGTATCGAATCGCTTCCGAAAAACGATGCCACGCATCAAGTCTTTCATGCAGGGACCAAAATCGATTCGACCGGGCATATGACGGTTTCAGGCGGTCGCGTCCTTTGTGTGGTCGGCCTCGGAGAAACCTTTAGAACGGCTCGGGAAACGGCCTATGAAGCGGTCAATCAAGTGCACTTTGCCGGAGCACAGTGGCGCCGTGATATCGGCTATCGTGCCCTATCGCGCGAGGAAACCAAGCATTGATGCGCGCCCCCGAGGGTTTGTCCGGCAAGTTTGCCCTCGGCATCGGGCTACTCGGCGGTACCTTCGACCCGGTGCACGTCGGACACATTGCCCTTGCCGAGCAGGCACTGAAGGTTTTAAACCTCGTGCGTGTAGATTTTTTACCGGCCGGGAACCCCTGGCAAAAGCATCCTCTGACTCCGGCACTCGACCGTGTTCGCATGCTCGAACTTGCCGTAGCCGGGAAGCCCGGTCTTGCCGTCAATCTGTGTGAAGTCAATCGCCCGGGTCCGACATACACCATCGATACGCTGCATCAGATGCGGCGGGAAGTCGGACCGGATACGCCGCTTGTTCTCATTCTCGGGGCCGATCAATGGGAAAACCTTCATACGTGGAAAGAGTGGACCTCGTTTCTCGACTACGTCGACATCGCCGTGAGCACTCGCGACGGAAAAGTGCCGAAGCCCTGCCCGCTCGTTGCCTCTTGGGCTGCCGATCACATAAAGCCCGCTCACGTGCTTTGCGCTACCCCGTACGGATCCGTTGCCTTTTTTTCCATGCCGCCCACGTCGGCAAGTTCCTCTAAAATTCGTACTATCCTTAAAGGCGAAGCCGTTAAGGAAACTGAGTCGGTCCTAGATACGTGGCTCTGCCCCGATGTGAAAGCCTACATTCGGAATCATCATCTTTACAGGGAACAGTCGAACAATGGATAAGAAAACATTACTGAAAACCGTCGTTGACGCCTTAGAAGACGTCAAAGGCCAAAATATCCGTGTTTATGACACAACGAAAAAAACGAGCGCGTTCGATCATGTTGTCATTGCCTCGGGAACGAGTAATCGCCAAACACGTGCTTTGGCTAGCGCCGTTTCCAAGGCTGTGAAAGCCACCGGCGGCAAAGTGAGCGGCATCGAAGGAACGGATACCGGCGAATGGGTTCTCGTAGACTGCGGCTCAGTTGTGTGCCACTGCATGCAGCCGGCGATTCGTCAGTATTACGACTTAGAAGAACTCTGGGGTCCGGATGCGCTTGATGTGAAGGCACTTTTTGCAAAGGCCGAACAAAACGAGCAGCAATCAAAGCCCGCTCGCAAGCGTGCACCTCGCAGTACGGCAAAGAAAACCACCGCGACCAAGACGGCAAAGACGAGCACAAAGACGGCCGAAACCGTCGAGAAGAAAGTGACGGCGAAAAAGACTGCCGCAAAAAAAACGGCCGCGAAAAAAGAGGCCGCGGCCAAGAAAACCACGGTTAAAAAAGCCGTTGCATCCTCAGCAAAAAAACCTGTGAGCACTGCAAAAAAACGGACGACGAAAGCAACCGCTTCGACGGCGAAAAAGAGCGCAAAGGCCTCATAGATGCGCATAATCGTCCTTGCCGTCGGACAGCGTGAAGACCCTTGGGTAAATACAGCCGTCAAGGATTATCTTGCGCGCTTTCCCAAAGGTTTTACCGTCGAGCTCCGGGAGTTAAAAACCGAGCCCAGAGCCGGACAAACCCCTCAAAAGCTCATGCAAGCGGAAGCGCGTCGCATCGAAAAATCCGTCGACCCCGATGACGTGCTTGTGGTTTTAGACGAACGAGGGAAGGACTTGACAACCGTTGAGTTTGCTAACCGCATCGCCAAATGGAAGGACGATTCGCGAAATGTCACGTTCGTCATCGGAGGGCCGGACGGTCTCGATGCCGACTTTAAAAAGAAAGCCGATTTTTCCATGCGACTTTCCTCCATGACGCTACCGCATGCCGTTGCTCGTATCCTGCTGTGCGAGCAACTGTATCGCGCGTGGTCGATTCTCAATAACCACCCCTATCACCGCGCATGACGTTGTTTTACTTAGCGAGCAAGGGCCCTCGGCGTGCGCAGATTCTGCGCGACATCGGCTTTCACGACTTTACCGTTCTTTCGGACAAAACCGTCCCGACGGCCTTTGCCGGTGATGAAGTGCGTCTTGCCGACGAAAGCCCCGAAGACTACGTGTGTCGAACGGCGCGTGAAAAAGCCCTACGCGCTTTCGATCGAATCGAAAAAGAGGGCCTTGCCGCTCGTCCTGTTCTGGCTGCCGACACCGCCGTCATCCTCGGAACACGTATCCTCGGGAAACCGAAAAACCGAGAGGAAGAAATCCTGTTTTTAGAAGCACTTTCCGGCACGACGCACACCGTCCGCACAGCGCTCGTTATCGCTACTTCCCCGACTCACCTTCTGGAGGCCGTCAGTGTTTCACACGTGCATTTCCGGCCCCTGACAGAGGAGGAAATCGCTTGGTACAGCGCCACCGAAGAACCCTATGACAAGGCCGGCGGCTACGCCGTTCAAGGACTTGCCGCCGTCTATATCGACCACATCGACGGGAGCTTTAGCGGCATCATGGGACTGCCGGCCTTTCAAACGGCCGCCCTTCTTAAGACCCTCGGCATTGAATCCGGCGGATAATGAGTTTTCTCTTACCCCGTGTGACTCTTTTTGTATTTGGATTCCTTTTGTGACCCCTTCGTTTTCTAACTTCGGACTTTCCCCTCTTCTTTTAAAAAACGTGAAAGCCCTCGGCTACCGAGAGCCCACCCCGATTCAACTTCAAGCCATCGACCCAATTCTTCAGGGACGCGACGTTCTTGCAGCTGCTCAAACAGGGACCGGGAAAACCGCCGCATTCGGGCTACCCCTTGTCGAAAAACTTCTGCAAGGAAAAGCTCCGAGAAAGGCGCGTTCCGCACACGCCCTGATTCTCGCTCCGACTCGAGAGTTGGCCGCTCAAATTGAAGAAGACATTCGCGGCTATGCCTTAGGAACGGGACTTAAAACGGCCCTTGTCTTCGGCGGCGTCAACATCCGCCCGCAAACGGCAGCGCTCGGTAGCGGCGTTGACATTCTGGTTGCAACGCCGGGACGACTTTTAGATCATATTGGACAAGGAAACGTCTCTTTAAGTAACGTGCATTTTCTCGTGCTCGATGAGGCCGATCGCATGCTCGATATGGGCTTTATCCGGGATATTCGCAAGATTCTGGCCGTGGTCCCGAAAAGGCGCCAAACCCTTTTATTCTCGGCAACGTTTAATGACGATATCCATGCACTCGCGCAAAGTATCCTAAATCATCCCGTCGATATCGAAATTGCCAAGAATCAAGACTGTGCTCTGGTGCGTCAGGAGGTGTACTTTGCGGCAAAAAAAGGCAAACGCGATTTACTGCGAGACCTCATTGTCGACAACAATTGGGAGCAGGTTCTCGTATTTACCCGCATGAAACACGCCGCCAATCGCCTTGCCGAGCAACTGGCAAAAGACGGTCTGACAAGCGCTGCCATTCACGGCAACAAGAGCCAATCGGCTCGAACCAAAGCCTTAAGCGGCTTTAAAAACAAAACTATCCGCGTGCTGGTAGCAACCGACATTGCGGCGCGCGGCTTGGATATTAAGGGACTGCCGCAAGTGGTGAACTATGAGCTTCCGAATGTGCCCGAAGACTATGTGCACCGTATCGGCCGCACGGGAAGAGCCGGGCAAGCGGGCCTGGCAATCAGTCTTGTCAGCCCGGAAGAAACTTCGGAACTTAAAGCCGTCGAGCGCCTGCTGAAAAAGAAACTGACAGTGAAAAATGCTCCGAGCTACGAGAATGCGGGCCGGTCGGATCTCGAGGAAACTGAATCGACGGGAAAACCGACACAAAGAAAAAGTCGACACGGTCGAAAGCGCCCTGTTCAAGCCGGGAGTCAAAAGGCAACGCAACGCCCTGAGAAGGCCTTTTTGGATAAGAAACCGCAAAATACCCCTGCGAAGACTTTCGGGGAAAAACCCGCTTCCGTTCGCTGGGAAAGGGCGTCCTTAACAGGGAAAAAGGCGCAAAGCGAAACCGGTAAACCGAAGGCTCGAAAAAAAGACACGCTCGGATTTGTCGCGCGTCAAACAAAAAGCACGCTGCAAAAGGACTTACGCTTTGAAACCGTACGTTCGAATCTGCCGCCCGGAATGCCGATTTTGCGTTTAAAGCGCCGCCGGTCGTAGGAAAACTCACAGGACTGTTTCGGTACAATGCTACGCACTATGTTCAAGAAGATACTTTTTGCGAGCCTACTGTGCTCGGCGGCTCTTTTCGTTGCCGGCTGCGCGACGAGCGATGCCCCCAAGGATGAAAAAGCGTCCTTTGCCGATACCTTAAAGGCAACCCGAGAGGCCAGAAACATTCCCGCCCTGATGAATGCACCCACTAAATCGGTTGCGGTCTGCACCTCGACGCAACCGATGTCCGTGCAACTTCCGTTTAAATCCATTCTCTTCAATTGTGCAGAAATCAACGTTCAGGCAACCATTGACGAAATGCGTGATGCAGGCTGGAGAACCGAGTGCGTCGATATCGGCAAGCCGGAAAATACCAACGGCGTTGTCGGCATGTCGCTTAAACTGACGATGCGGAAAATCTTTTAGGAACGACCATGTCGCTTTCAATCCAGAGTGTGCGGGATTTGCTCGGGGAGCACGGTTTAAGTGCCGTCATCATTCCGACCGGCGATCCGCATTCAAGCGAATATCCCTGCCCTCACTGGGAATTGAGAAAAGCCCTATGCCCGTTTACCGGGTCGGCCGGGTGCGTGGTCATTACAAGCGACAAGGCCCTACTGTGGACAGACTCGCGTTACTGGGAGCAAGCTCGAATCGAGCTTGAGGGAACTCTGTTTACGTTAATGCGTGACGGAGATCCGGCAACTCCGAGATTAACGCCGTGGCTCTGCGAAAATCTCCCCGTCAGCAGTCGCATCGGCATCGATGCCGGCTCGTACGCGTTAAAGCCGTTTTCCAAGTTGCAAACCGCTTTAAAAACTCGCGGTATGACACTCGGCGACGTGTCCGAAGCCCTTTACGCGCTTTGGGACAATCGCCCCGAACTTCAAGCCGTTCCGGTTCTTCCTTTTGAGAGCGGTCAGCGTCCGCGTTCGGAAAAGTTCGCTCTCACTCGTGCAGCCATGAAAAAGGCCGGAGCTGACACACTTTTGGTCAGCGCTTTAGACGACGTTGCGTGGCTTTGCAACTTACGCGGGTCGGATCTTCCGAACACACCGGTCTTTTTAGCCTACCTTCTGATTCGGGCTGAAGTCGCCGATCTTTTTATCAATCTGAGAAAACTCGGTCCGGCAACCGTTGCCTCGCTTCGAAAAGATTCCGTACGGTGCCACCCGTATGAGGCTATTAGCGAAGCGCTGCGGGAACTGTCTCCCGATACCGTCTTTTTTGTCGACCCGACACAAATGAATGCCCACTTGTATCAGTCGGTCGCAAACGGCGTCAGAATCGTCACGGGAACCAATCCGGTGACCGTTCTGAAAACTCGGAAAAACCCCGAAGAACTGGCCTTGATTCAAGAAAGCATGGTCGACGAGGGCATTGCACTGGTGTCGCTCTTTTCTTGGATTGAAAATCAAACAACTCGGGGAGTTGTGCTTTCCGAATGGGATGTTTCCGAAAAGCTCCTGGAACTACGAAAACAGTCTCCGAGATTTATCGAAACAAGTTTTACGACAATTGCCGCCGTCGGCGCCAATGCCTCGCAACCGCATTACGCCCCGAGTCCGAAAAAGTCCGACCCGCTTACGCCGGGGACCATGCTCCTACTCGATTCGGGCGGACAATACTTAACCGGAACAACGGACATCACGCGAACCATCGGAATCGGCCCTGTGTCCGAGGCGATGAAAAAAGACTACACGACCGTGTTACGCGCGCACATTGCTTTGGCCAAAGCGCGCTTTCCGACAGGTCTACATGCCGGGCGCCTTGATTCTCTGGCGCGCAGTCCGCTCTGGCAAGCCGGAGCCGATTACGGGCACGGAACCGGACACGGCGTCGGATTTGTTTTGAACGTCCACGAGGCTCCGCTTTCGATTTCTCCGCGAACTCCGGCAACGGACGCAACGCGCCTTGTCGAGGGCATTGTCGTTTCCAATGAACCGGGGCTATACAGGGCCGGTCTTTGGGGCGTGCGTCTTGAGAACCTGGTCACGCCGGTTCGGTCCGCCTTTGAGGGCTTTTCAGAATTTGAAACGTTGAGCCTATGCCCGTTTGATCGAACCCTGATTCTGACCGAACTTTTAACGAAAGACGAAAAGCTTTGGGTCGACACGTATCACGCCCTCGTATGCGAGCGGCTCGCTCCTTATCTCGGGGAAGTTTCTATGCGTTGGCTTGAAAAAGCGATTGCCCCGCTTTAAGTTACGGCTCTCGGGCGAATGTACAATTCGTTACATTTGTTGAAATAGTTTTTTCTTGCATCGAATCGACTGCCTTTTGACTTCGCGGTAACGTTACTCAAAGGGTTGTTAACATATGCGGCAGGACCATCATGCGAATTCCGACATCCGCAGTCACGCTGACTGCGCTTCTTTTTTTCAGTTCCGCGATGCTCGTCTCCTTCACGGGATGCGACAAAGGGGGACCCAAACAAGCCGTTGCATCCGAAACGCCGCTAGCCGTTCGGGCCGTCAGTGCGACCCCGACCGATGAAATACTGTGGATCGAAACCCTCGGAGAAACCGAGGGAGCCCGCCAAGCCGAAATTCGTGCTCAAGTTTCGGGCACTTTGACGGCAATTACCTACAAAGAAGGCGATACGGTCCGAGACGGTCAAACACTGTTTGTCATTGACGATGCCGTGTATGAAGCGGCCTTAAATGCGGCAAAAGCCTCGGTCGAACAGGCTGTTGCCTCGGAACAAATCGCGCTTACCGACTACAAACGTTATGAAGCGCTTTTAAAAGCCAATGCCACAAGTCGCAAGCTTTTTGACGACGCTAAAAGCGCTCTGAAAGTCGCTCGGGCACAACTCAAACAAGCACGAGCAAAACAAGACGATGCTCAGGTCGCTTTCGACCGCACCCGTGTAAAGGCACCGAGCAACGGCGTTGCCGGTCGGTGTGAACTCAATATCGGGGCTCTCATTAGCGCCAATTCCACACGACTGACAACATTGACGCAACCGGATAATCTGCGCGTCACGTTTCAGCTTTCCGAGCGTGACCTAGCGGGGAACCCCGTTACGACCGATAACCCCGTTCGCCTCTTTGATTCCTCACGGCGCGAGATTGCCGCCAAACTCGACTATGTTTCCCGGCAAATAGACACGACCACCTCAACGCGAACGCTACGCAGCGTTGTGGCCCCGGGCTCGGGACTCGTGCCCGGCGAGCTTGTTTCCGTTCAACTCGGTCTTAAGAAACTGGCGGGGGTGTACCGCATTCCGCAAAAATGTGTCCAACAGATGTCTGACGGAACATACCGTGTCTTTACAGAGCAAGACGGACGCGTTCGGTCCGTACCGGTTACGGTCGGCACTTGGAAAGATACCGATTGGATTATTCTTTCCGGCCTTAAAACAGGCGATAAAATCCTGATTGACCAAATCCAACGTCTGCGGGACGGACTGCCGGTTTCCGTCAACATCGTGTCCCGTGACGGTACGCCGTAAGAAGGGACCCCATGCTCAGTCAGTTTTGCATCCGTCGTCCCATCTTCGCTTCGGTTCTGTCGATCCTCATCGTGCTCGGCGGCATCCTTTGTTACCTGGTTTTGCCTGTCTCTCAGTATCCGAACATCGCGCCGCCCGCGGTGACGATCTCGACATCCTGGGAAGGCGCCAGTGCCTCAGTTTTAGCTCGTACGGTCGCAGCCCCCATCGAAGATCAACTCTCGGGCATTCAGGGACTTCTTTACTACAACACGAGTATTCGTTCAAACGGCAACGTCCGTATCTCGTGCATTTTTGATGTCGGCACCAATCCAAACGATGCCGTTTTGGAAATCAACAATCGGGTTCGAACCGTTGAAAAGCGCCTTCCCAAAAAGATTCAGCAAGACGGCATCAGCGTTCGTAAGCACGATGAAGAAACGCTTTTAATCGTAGCGTACACGTCGCCGGACGGCTCGATGAGCCGCATCGACATGGCCGATTACGCCCTTTTAAATGTCGTCGATCAGTTGCGGAGACTTCCCGGAATCGGTGATGTCAGCGTCTTCGGTAACGCACAAGGCGCCATGCGCATCTGGCTTGACCCGCAACGCATGGCCAAATTCGGGATTACGCCTGAGGATATCGATGCGGCTGTTAACGATAAAAACTACGAACGCGGTGCCGGGCGTATCGGTGTCGCACCGACTACGGACGAGCAACAACTTTTTTACACCACACGTACCAAAGGACAGCTTTTAACGCCTGAGGAATTCGGCGCGGTAATTCTGCGCGCGGATTCGGAAAACCGCATTGTCCGCTTGCGTGACGTTGCCACCGTTGAGCTCGGAAACCGCAGCTACGAGATGGTCAACATCTTTAACGGGAAACCTTCGATTACGCTCGCTGTCTTTTTGCAAACCGGCGCCAATGCCGTTGCTGCAGCCAAAGCCGCGAAAGAAGAACTAGCCCGTCTTGCTCACTTGTATCCGAAAAACAAAATCACCCACACAATCACCGACGATACGACAGTCTTTGTCAATGCCTCGCTCCACGAAGTGTTCATCACGCTTTTAGAAGCCGGTCTACTGGTGTTGCTCGTCATTTATCTATTCTTGCAAAACTGGCGCGCAACACTCATTCCGATGCTCTCGGTCCCTGTCTCGCTCATCGGTACGATGGCCGGTCTTTGGTTCTTTAACTTTTCTTTAAATACGCTCACGCTTTTTGCCATGACGCTTGTCATCGGTATTGTCGTTGACGATGCGATTGTCGTTTTGGAAAACGTTTCTCGTCTGATGAGCGAAGGTCTTAGTCCGCACGAGGCTGCGAAAAAAGCCATGAAGGAAGTCTCAAGTGCCCTTGTAGCCATCATCCTCGTGCTCTCGGCCGTCTTTGTGCCCGTGGCCTTTTTGGGCGGTATGGCCGGCGAGCTTTACCGTCAGTTCTCGGCCACCGTGGCCGTTGCCGTGTGTCTGTCGGGTTTTGTTGCCTTGACGCTCACACCGGCCCTGTGTGCGATTCTCCTCAAAAAGGAAAAAACTACACGCAATCGCCTTTTTGATACGGTCAATTGCCTTCTGAAAAAAGCTGGGGCCCTGTACCTTCGCGGGATTGCCTTCTTTTTAGATCACACAAAGACGGCGGTCCTTGTCTTTTTCGGTGTCTGCGCTTCGGTTTATCTCCTATTTATTTCCACACCGACGACTTTTGTGCCTGTCGAAGATCAAGGCATTTTGCGCATGTCCTTTACGCTTCCCTCGAGCGCCTCGTTTAACCGAACGGAAAAAGAAGTCGAGAAGATGCGTCTTCTGATCGAGCAAAATCTCGAGGGCGTGGAAAGCGTTTTGGCGATGGTCGGAAACGACCAACAAAGTAACGACATACGTGCCTCGGCCGCGACCTTTATTTTAAAACTCAAGGACTGGAGCCAGCGTGAGAAAACGGCCTTCGAGCTACGCCGTGAACTGCAAAAACTCGGCGATACATCCACTGAGGCCGTTGCCGTTGCCTCTCAGCCCAATCCGATTCGGGGACTCGGTCGTTCAAGCGGTTTTTCGGGCTACATTCAGGCTCGAGGGACCGACGATCCCGTTTTGCTACATGCCGTCGCCGATGATTTTATCGCCGCGCTGAAAAAGCGCCCGGAACTAACAGGTCTCCGCCATATGATGCGTGCGGGGGCCCCGGTAATCAAAGTCAATGTCGATGAAGAAAAAGCCATGCGTCTTAACGTGACGACCGCTTCGATTTTCTCGACGCTCCAGAGTTTTTTCTCCGGAAACTACGTCAACGACTTTACGCGAAACGGCAAGATTCGACGCGTCATCATGCAAGCCGAACCGCGTTTTCGTATGAGTCCGGAAGACCTGACGCGATGCTGGGTTCGTAGTAGCGACGGAAACATGATTCCGCTGGCCTCTCTGATTACGACCGAGCGTGTCTCGGGAGCCGAAAGTCTGACGCGTAACGACGGGTATTTGGCGGCCATGTTCTCGGGTTCGGCTGTCGAGGGCGTGAGCTCAGGCGATGCCGTGCGTCTTGTCGAAGATATGGCCGAAAAACTTCTTCCCGATGGGTACGGTATCTCTTGGGTCGGACAAGCCTGGCATGAAAAACGCATCGGAAGCTCTTCGATGCAGGCGTTTAGTTTCGGCTTGGTGATTGTCTTTTTGCTCTTAGCAGCGCTCTATGAACGCTGGTCGCTTCCGATTGCCGTCATCATGTCGGTGCCGTTTGCCGTTTTAGGGGCTCTCACGGCTCTGCAAATCCGAGCAACGCCCAACGACATTTATTTTCAAATCGGCCTACTCGTTTTAATCGGACTCTCGGCGAAAAATGCGATTTTAATTGTCGAATTTGCCAGTGAAAAAATGCACGAAGGACTATCGGCGCGTGAGGCGGCGCTTGCCGGAGCGCGTCTTCGTATGCGACCGATTCTCATGACATCGATGGCCTTTATTCTCGGGGTTTTACCCCTGGTGTTCAGTACCGGTGCCGGTGCCATGGCACGCCGTTCGATGGGAACGGGCGTGTGCGGCGGCATGCTTGCGGCTACCTTCGTTGCCACGTTCTTCGTACCGGTCTTTTTCACGTGGTTTGCCCGCACGAAAAAAACACCGAAATCTGAGTAGTCGATACGGATTTCCGAGGGCCCGAGCGGCCTTCGGAAATTTTCCCCTCTTGCGACACCCCACTCAGCCTTCCTTGCCCTAAAATAGGAGCGTTACATCGATTTAATCGGAGGGCGCGTAATGTACAAAAGCTTTCTGGTACCGACTGACGGTTCCAACCTCTCTTTAGCGGCAGTCAAGGGAGCGGTATCCTTTGCCAAACAACTCGGGGCAAAAATCACGCTTCTGACCGTCATTGAGCCGTACAACTACACCGCCGTCAATGAATACCGTCCGGAATCCATCGATGACTACGACGAGCGTATGCTCGCGCTTGCCGAAGGAAGACTTGCGGAAGCGCAGGCCATTGCTGAGGATGCCGGAGTTCCCGTTCAAACGCTGGCGATTAAGAATTTCTCGCCGGCCGAGGCGATTATTTCCACAGCCGAGTCCAAAGGGTGCGATTGCATCTTTATGGCGAGCCACGGGCGCAAAGGTCTGGCAGCCCTGATTCTCGGCAGTGAAACGCAGCGGGTTCTGGCCTATTCCAAATTGCCGGTTATCGTTTACCGTTAATACGTTTTTCGGCCCGGTAACGAGCCGATTGTCTTTTTAGGAGAAACAATGTCTGAGCTTGACTCGATCAATGCCGAGATGGACGCGGCGAATCTGTATTCGGAAGAGATTCTCACTGACCGTAAGATGGGAAACATCCGTATTCTCACTCCCGTTCTTGCCGACGGCAGTGCAGATCCTTCCCGTAAGCTCATTTTCTCGGGCGAGATTCAAATCATGACCCAGATGGGACCGTTGCCGATTAACTTCGATATCGAAGCCGACACGGTTCAAGAAGCTGTCAAAAAGTACGGAGAAGCGGCGAAAGCCGGTGTTCAAAAGACCATCGACAAGATTCAGGAAATGCGCCGCGAAGCCGCAACGAAAATTGTCACGCCGGGCACCCCGGGATTCGGTGTTCCGCCGGATACCGGCAGTTCTCCCATCCAAATGCCCTAAAAAGCAGGGTCTCTCTTAAAGCCTTCGAAGCCCTCGGATTTCGGAGGCTTTATTTTTCTGTTCCCCCTGACTGGATTCTTGCTCGGCAAGCGTACCATGCTCGTTTACAATACTTACCGTCTGATTTTTATCTTTTTTCGAGTCTGCCATGCCTGAACTATCTACGCTACGCGCCATCAGCCCCTTGGACGGTCGCTATGCCAAACAGTGTGACGAACTGAGGGAAATTTTCTCCGAATACGCATTTATGCGAGCTCGCGTCAAGGTCGAAGTCGAGTGGCTTATCGCCCTTTCTCAAGCCGGCCTTCCGGGAATCCTTCCCATTAGCGGTGAACATGCGCAATTCCTGCGCTCGCTTTACTCGAATTTCACCTTGCAAAACTGCAAGCAAATCAAAGAGATTGAAGCGACCACCAATCACGATGTCAAAGCCGTCGAATACTGGATCAAGGGACAGGTTGCGCACGATACGGCGCTGACAGCTGAAAGCGAATTCGTGCACTTTGCCTGCACGAGCGAAGACATCAATAACACCAGTTACGCGATGATGTTGGCCGACGGTCGCAAGGCTCTTGTTGAAAAACTCCGTGCGATTCACGCGATTTTGCAAGACTATGCGCATCGCTGGGCCGACGTTCCCATGCTCTCTCGCACCCACGGACAGCCCGCCTCTCCGACCACAATCGGAAAGGAATTTGCCGTCTTTGCCGTGCGCCTCAATCGCATCATCGAATCGATTGAAAACGTTCGGCTCCTGGCTAAGATGAACGGCGCCGTCGGCAATTTCAATGCCCACTTAGCCGCTTATCCGGATTTTGATTGGGAAGCGTTTGCCAAAACCGTCGTTCAAGACAGGCTCGGGGCGACCTTTAACACCCACACAACGCAAATTGAATCGCATGACTACATGGCCGAACTTTTCAACGAAATCCGCCTCGCCAACACGGTCCTACTGGATTTGGCGCGCGATATCTGGGCGTACATCTCCTTGGGGTACTTCAAACAAAAACTTAAGGCCGGTGAGGTCGGTTCCTCGACAATGCCCCATAAAGTCAACCCCATCGACTTTGAAAATGCCGAGGGTAATTTCGGCATTGCCGATGCGCTTTTCCGACACTTTTCCGAAAAGCTTCCGATTTCCCGTTGGCAACGGGATTTAAGTGACTCGACCGTACAACGCAACCTCGGTGTGGCATTCGGATACAGCTTTACCGGATACGCCTCTTTAGTCAAGGGTCTCGGAAAGCTCGAACTCAATGAAGCTAAAGTGGCCGAAGACTTGGACGCGGCTTGGGAAGTGCTGGCCGAAGCGATTCAAACCGTCATGCGTCGCTATGCGGTAGAAAAGCCCTACGAGAAACTTAAGGCCTTAACGCGCGGCAAGGGTCATATGTCACCTGAAGTGCTGCGTGACTTTATCCAAACGCTGCAAATCCCCGAAGAAGCCAAGGCCCGTCTTCTCGAGATGACACCGGCAAGTTATATCGGCAAAGCCGTTGAGCTTGCCAAGAGAGCCTAACGTTTTAGCCGGCGGCAGGGTCAATCCTGTCTCCGGATTTCCTTTTCTTCAGGTGATTTTGTGTCCGATCGATTTTTACTAAGTTCCGTTCTTTGCTGTTGCGCACTTCTTTGCGCCTGCCAAAATACCGTCACGCGGCAATACGGTATGGACTACGATGCGACGATTTCACGTGCCGGCAACCTCGTGCATTACTTCGGTTTACAAGGCGTGCCGTCCGACACGTCAACTCCTTCCGATTTTTCCGGGAAAGCAGGAACAAGCACCGTTTTGCAGCGACGTTGGATTGAAGGGGGCACTCCTATCAGTCGTGCTCAGCCGAACAAGACACCTAATTACAAGGGCACGTATTCATCCGAGGGACTCATTGAGGCCATGACGGCAAATTTGACGACTTCTTCGGCGGAGAACCAATTCTTCGGCTTTGTCGACGAAGCGCAGGCCGACACCAACGGACAAGCGCAAAAGAAAATCGTTTCTCTTTTAACGCGCTCTTTTTTTAACAGCCTACGAAAAACCGACACCCAATCGGTCTATCACCTCGACTTAATCCGCAGAACCGTAACCCAAGATGCTACGGTGCATTCCATGGCTGTCTTTCTGGAAAACGAATCGCTCGGATGCCGTTATAGCCCGGAGGCTGTCGGCCGTGCCCCGATCGGAACGTGCGGGATGATTGTGATTGCAAGGTCCCCGGATGATACAAAACCGGCCGTGATTCCCTTTGCGATCGGAGGTCTAAAAGAAAAGGTCGAGCCTAAACGGCCCGAAGAAGTGCTCACAAGTTTTTTAGATCGTGAAGACCGACTCGGCTATCGAATCGGCGCACACCCGTATGCCCCGAGCCAGAATGCAAGCGGTATGCCGTTTTTCCGCTGGAACGGAAGTGCTTGGATAAAAACCGATGAATTTGACAGACTGGCTGAAAAAGCGTTTGAAGACTTAACCAAGACGCTCCCGGCTTTAAGTTTTGTGTATCACAAGAGTGTTGTTCTTGCTGACGGACAAAAGACGTTTCCTTACTTGATCGAAGGAGCACAGTTCGATTTCTTCTTCAAGCCGACGCAAGAACGCCGCTGACGGCACAAAAATCCCGCATCGGATTTGTCCTTTGCGGGATTATTTCAGTGAGGAATCGAGTCAGTCTTTCTTATCCAGGAACACCAACTTGCCGTCCTTTAATTCGATCTGAACCGTATCGCCCGGCGCATACTTACCTTCAAGAAGCGCTCTTGCCATCGGGTTTTCGAGCAAATCCTGAACGGCACGCTTTAACGGACGAGCACCGTACACGGGATCGAATCCGGTTGCTGCGACAAAGTCCAAAGCCGCGTCACTTAACTTCAAGCCGATACCCTGAGCGGCCAAGCGCTTGCCGAGAGACGCAATCTGCAAAGAAGCAATCTTGCGAATCGAGGTCTTATCCAAATTATTGAATACGACGATTTCATCAATACGGTTGATGAACTCCGGACGGAAGTGCGCTTTGACTTGTGCCATCGCCGCTTCCTTCACCTGCTCATGCGGAGCATTCGCCAAGCGCTGAATTTCATCGCTGCCGAGGTTACTCGTCATGATAATGACCGTGTTCTTAAAGTCCACCGTCCGACCTTGTCCGTCGGTCATACGACCGTCGTCCAAAACCTGCAAAAGGACGTTAAAGACATCGGGATGCGCTTTTTCCACCTCATCGAGCAAGATGACGCTATAAGGCTTACGACGCACGGCTTCCGTCAGGTAGCCGCCTTCTTCATAGCCGACATATCCCGGAGGAGCACCGATTAAACGAGCCACAGAGTGCTTTTCCATAAATTCACTCATATCGATACGAATCAGAGCCGATTCCGTATCAAAGAGGAATTCACACAAAGCCTTCGTCAACTCCGTCTTACCGACACCGGTCGGACCTAAAAAGAGGAACGACCCATACGGGCGATTCGGATCGGAAAGTCCCGCACGGCTACGAAGCACCGTCTGCGCTACGGCTTCAACGGCCGCATCCTGTCCGATAACACGTTTTTTCAGAGCATCGGCCATACCCAAAAGCTTGGCCTTTTCGCCCTGCATCATCTTAGAAACAGGAATCCCCGTCGCACGGCTCACGACCTCGGCAATTTCCTCGGCACCCACGCTCGTACGCAGGAGCTTCGGATGCGTTACCGCTTGCTTTTCGCCTTTTTCCGCTTTCTTAAGTTTTTCTTCCAACTTCGGAAGAACTCCGTATTGCAATTCGGCTAAGCGTTCGAACTTACCTTCACGACGGCAAGCTTCCATCTCGATTTTCGTGCGCTCGATTTCATCACGCACAGACTTCGAACCGACGGCTTGCGCCTTTTCCGCCTTCCAAACCTCCTCCAAATCCGAGTACTCGCGCGACAGTTTCGCGATTTCCTCTTCAATGGCCGCTAAGCGCTTGTGGCTTGCGTCATCGGTCTCCTTTTTCATCGCTTCGCGTTCGATTTTCAGTTGAATCAAACGACGATCGAGCTTATCAAGAGCCTCGGGCTTGGAGTCAATTTCCATCTTGACGCGGCTTGCAGCCTCATCGATAAGGTCAATAGCCTTATCAGGAAGGAAGCGATCGGTGATATAGCGCTGCGAAAGTTCGGCCGCCGCCACGATTGCCGGGTCGGTAATTTCAACGCCGTGATGCGCTTCGTACTTTTCCTGCAACCCGCGCAAAATGGCAATCGTATCCTCCAAACTCGGTTCGTCCACAAGAACCTTCTGGAAACGACGCTCTAAGGCCGCATCCTTTTCGATGTACTTACGATACTCATCTAAGGTCGTCGCTCCGATTACATGCAACTCACCGCGCGAAAGCGCGGGCTTTAACATGTTACCGGCATCCATCGACCCTTCGGTCTTCCCGGCGCCCACAACCGTGTGCAACTCATCGATAAAGAGAATGATTTTGCCTTCGGCCGCCGTCACTTCCTTAAGTAGCTTCTTAAGGCGTTCCTCAAATTCGCCGCGGTACTTGGCGCCTGCGATAAGACCTGCCATGTCCAAGGACAAAATCACCTTGTGCTTGAGGCTATCGGGAACTTCACCGTTGATGATACGCTGGGCAAGTCCCTCGACCACAGCTGTCTTACCGACACCGGGTTCACCGATCAGAACCGGGTTGTTTTTCGTGCGGCGCTGCAAAATCTGCATCGTGCGACGAATTTCATCATCACGACCGATTACAGGGTCAATCTTTCCGAGGCGAGCTCGCTCGGTCAAATCCACCGTGTAACGCTTGATGGCATCACGACCGGACTCCCCTTCGGCATCTTCGACCTTTTCGCCGCCGCGAATCGCATCGATTGCGGCCGAAAGAGCACCACGTGTCACACCGAAACGGCTCAAAAGCTTAGAAACTTCGAGCGAACTATCCGTTAACGCCAGCAAAAAGACTTCCGACGAGATAAACGAATCGGAGCGTTTTGTCGCTTCCTTTTCCGCCAAGTTAAAGGCACGAACCGTGTCGCGACTGACTTGAACGTCCCCGCCCGTTCCCGTCACTTTCGGGAATTTGGCAATCGCATCGGTCACGGCCTCACGAATTTGCTTGGCATTGGCCCCGGCCCGTTCGAAAAGACCATTAGCCACCCCTTCCTCATCGTCCATAACGGCCGCAAGGATGTGTTCCGGTTCGATAAATTGGTTGTCATTGGACAAAGCAAGCGATTGTGCTTCGGCAAGTGCCTGCTGAAACTTTGTCGTTAATTTGTCTTGTCTCATACGAATCTCCTTGAAAGCTACAAGGAACCGGGATGACTCCTCGGAATTTGCAACTTTCCATGTTCCTTATATGGGGTTTTTTTAGGAGATTTCAAGATAGTTACATTCAGTGAAAGACGGCACGAAAAACGCCGTTTTCACCGAGAAGGCAAAAACAGAGTTCAAGGAAAACCGTTTTAAATCAGTCTTTAAGGTAGTACTCTACCGTCGTGACAACACGGATGTTTTTCACCTCGGGCGTAAAGTTATCGCGGTTAGAAATTGAGAACTGTCCCTGATTGGCCCGGCGAATCTTTCCGAGCGTGCTACCGGAATCTTCGGCAAATTTAAGCGCCGAGGCCCGAGCGTTTTTCGTGGCCTGTTCAATCATCGCAGGCTTGACGGAATTAAGACCCGTAAACTCGAATGTCGTCTGCCAACTGTAGTCATTGGCAAGGGCCACACCTTCTTGCAGTAGCTCGCTTTGCCGCTTCATCAGGTCGAGAACCAAGTCGACCTTGTCGGTCGAAACCGTCACGGTTTGGACCATGTTGTAGCGAAACGCCTTGGGTTGATTGCTGTAGTTATCAGCCTGCGCATCCGTGACGGTCGGAGCCGCCACGGAAATTTCGGCGTCCGAAAGCCCGGCTTTCTTTAAAAAGGCCACAACCTGGTTTTGCCGGATACGAATTTTGGCGTAAACCGCCTGCAGGTCATTTCCGAGTTCCCGATACCCAATGGGCCACGTCACTCGGTCGGCTTTCACAACTTGTTCCGCCAATCCCTTGACCGTCACAACACGATCACGGCTTACGAGATCTTCGATTCCCGAACCGATTTGATTGCCGAGCAATGCCGCACCGGCCGCAATACCGACAGCCAAAATAAGACTTGAGACAATAGGTTTACATTCCATAAAATCCTCCGCAAAGAGTCTTGCAACAGCCACCGAGCTGTCCTACGAAAATTTTACGGTGCAAAGCCTCCGATGATGTCCCTATTTACCGACTTTTACGGATATTGATTCCAAACATATCCAAAATTTGCTCCTGCATGGGTGTCACATCTCGATAAAAGCGACGTCCGTCTACTGTTTCTACTTGCTGAAGCGAATCATTTTCCCAAAGCACAGCATGTGCAGGTTGTCCCCAGGATAGTTTTTCCTGATTCTGGTTAATTACCCAACGCAGGTAACTTCGCAAAATCTGGGCGACAAACTGAACAAACACGCGAACATAGAGATTATGCGGTGTATAAACGTCGAGGCGATAACAGTCCTCATCATTTTGCAAATCACTGAAGAAGTTCTCGGTTGTGTACCGCAACTCGCAGGCAATCATTGCTTCGGTAGGATCTTTAAATTGAGAACTCAAGATTGCAAAATATCCGTTGTCTTCATCAAGAAGGCTACCGGGAGTCACCTGGCTTGGGCAAGTACTAGATTCAAAAGTGCGACTCCCTTGTCGGAAAAGGTCTGACAATAGTAAATCTTCATCGTCCGGGGGAAGACCGCTCTTTTTTGCTTGCCGGATTCTGTGTCGAGTCTCCTGAATAAGGCGGTCCTTGCACTCATCGCTATAGCCGACATGGTATAAGTGAATATGCGCACGATGCTTACTAAATGATTCGAAATATGAAAAAGCGCACAATTGAATCCACACGTCGTAGCGTAAAAGTGGCGGGAGACTTTTCCATTCATTCTCATCTGCCAAAAATTTTTTCGCTTTATCAAGAGTTTCCTGAAGCTTCGGGAACTTCCAAAACGGGACGTCAACCGTAAACTTCACTCCTCTGCTGAAAAATTGTCGGAAGTTTTCCTCCATGGCAAAACTCCGGTCGAAAACCAAACGCTGTGGGGTCCCGTCCAACCGAGCAAGTACCGAAAGCGTTTGAGCAACACTTGCCTTCTCGGTCTCAACCCACGGCAACATGCCGAACCACAATGGCAACAGAGTTTTGTCATCCATAATAAGCAAAATTCGAATCTCGGGTAATCGAAGTGAATCCCGACGAAGTCCGTGCATGACATCAGACACGCCCTTGCCGATTCGAGCTTTCGGCATCATGGTAAACGGCAATCGATTTTCCCTCGGACTCGTAGTCAGCCAAAGCGAAAGAAATTGTGCGATTGCTTTTGAACTGACCTCTCGAAAAAGGCGCCGAATCTCCTCAATTGTCACCGGACTATCACTCGGGAGTTCTCGGCTCTCCGACCAAACACAAATCTTGGCAAGCGGAAACGGGCTCATCATCAGAGCGAAATACGCTAACGAGAGAAGACCGCGAGCATTTTTCTCTCCGAAAACATGCTTGAGCATGTCCCAAAGAGGCATTTCCCGTGCTGCATGGTTCAGGATAAGGGAGACACCGGCACGCTTAACCGAACGAATGGAAGCGTCGGGAGGAAAGAAGTTCTCCTGAAGGAGTTTGTGCTCACGCCAGCGCAAATACGCTAATTCGTGCGGTGTTTGAACAAATAGGAAAAAGTAATCCTGGGCCCGTTCGTTAAAACGGTACTTCTCTCCCGATAAAGACCCAAGGAATATTTGCGTTTTGCTTTGCTTTTTTTTCACTCGGTCCCAAGAGTTAGTAACTGCGTAGAAATTAAGTCGCGCACCGCTTTTGCGCTCAGATAAATATGTTCCCTTCGCTGCCGGAACTGGTGTGTTTTTTTCCATGTATCCTACCCCAATCCAGGTAAAGGTACCTAGTGCCCTACTTTAAAAAGAAATTTGTTCTGAAACAAAGATACAGCTTCTGGCTGACGGCCATGTAATGCACAAAGCAGTTCCCGTCGAACCCCTCCGAACCAAGCACAAACTCCTAGCAATTCTCTTTGAGTCCCTCTTTTTCTTTACTCCGAGCCTGTAATAAAAAAATTACAACTTAATACAGGTTTACATAACTTGACAATCGTCAATATTCTTTAAAAACAACAGAAAACTCCGAATTCTCTTGTATTTTACACATTGACAGATTCATACAAAACCCTACAATAAATTACATCTTCGGGATTCTTGTCCGAGGATGTTTCCATTAACCAACAGGAGGACTTATGAAGCTGTCGAAACTCACGCAGGCCGTCATGATTGCTTTGCCTCTGGCATTTGCACTCTCCTGCGCTACTCCGGACGCCTTGGCTGCGCGAGGAAATCCCAATGCCAAAGTCGGGCAACCCTCACAACCTGTCTATGACGTTGTCGTTGATTACGATGTCAAAATCAAGCTCCGCGACGGAACAACGGTCGTTGCCGATGTGCATCGTCCCAAAACTCCGGGCAAATACCCCACGCTGATGGAAGGCACCCCCTACGGCAAGAACGGCTCCTCGGAAATGAGCAAGGGAACTCATGCCTACTTTGTTCCGAGAGGCTACGTTGTCGTTTCGTGGGAATCTCGTGGTTGCAAAGGATCGGAAGGCGAAAGAAATTTGCATGTCCAAGAGCAAAATGACTGCTATGACGTCGTCGAATGGATTGCCAAACAGCCCTGGAGCAATGGGAAAGTTGCCCCGATCGGCGTTTCCTACATGGGCCAAGTTCAGTTTAATACCGTGATTGCGCAACCGCCGCATCTAACCTGTGCGCTTCCCGGTCTTACGGCCAATGACTTGTGGCGTGAATGGTATTTCCGCGGTGGTGCAATGGAATATGCGTTTGCAGCCTCCTGGGCATCCCTGACATTCGGAGGGGATTTAGCCAAACGCAACCTGACAAAGGAACAAGCCCAGGCATGGGATGAAACCAAAGCTCTTGTCGAAGCGGACAAAGAATCTTTCTTCTCCGTAATCCCGGCTGCCGATTTGGAATTAGCTCAAATCGGAGATAAGAATAATCTCCTGAAAGAGTGGGCAAGCCACTACAAGGACGGTCCGTACTGGTGGCTACGCGACCCGAAGACTTACTACCAAGAAATGAACGTTCCGATGATGCATATCGGCGGCTGGTACGATGTCTTCCAGCCCGGTTCCTACCACGCATACAACAACGTGCGTCAACTAGCGCCGTCATCGCTGGCTCGTGACAATCAATCTCTTGTCATCGGTCCGTGGACACACCTAGCTCCGCTTAGTACAAAGCAAGGCGAAGTCGAATATGCACCGGGCCTGAAGAAAGACTTTTATCACACAGCGCGTCTGGAGTTCTTCGACTACTGGATGAAAGATATTCAACACGCCGGGTACGACGCTCAAAAACCCGTCCGCATCTTTGTTATGGGCGAGAACAAGTGGCGTAGTGAAAACGAATGGCCGCTTGCGAGAACGAAGTACACCAAGTACTACTTAAATCCGTTAAAGAGCGGAACAATCGAATCGCTCAATGACGGTCGTCTCGTAACTTACGCTCCGAAGCAGATGAACAAGCCGTTGACGTACAAGTACGACCCGATGAAACCGACCCCGACTCGTGGCGGAGCGACGTTGTACTCGTTCCCGTACGGGCCGGACGGCGCCCCAGGAGCCGGACCTCTTGATCAGAGTCCGATTGACAAAACGATGCTGACGTTTACAACGGAAAAACTGACAAAGGCTACGGAAGTTACGGGACCGGTTAAGGCTGTTCTGTATGCCTCCTCCTCTGCAGTCGATACCGACTGGGTGGTCCGCGTCACCGATGTGAGTCCCGACGGCAAGTCCATCACTGTTGTTGACGGCATTCAACGTGCACGCTTCCGCACCTCCGGAACACGCCCGTCGCTTTTGGAACCCGGAAAGATTTATGAGTTCGAAGTTGATCTTTGGGCAACAAGTTACGTCTTCAAGCCCGGGCATCGGATTCGCGTGACGGTCAACTCCAGTTCTTTCCCGCGTTGGTCTCGCAACATGAACGTGGCCGAGGTTCCGGAATTTGCCAAGGAACATGTTGTAGCCGACAACACAATCTACATCGATGCAAAACATCCCTCTCACGTCATTCTTCCGATTATTCCGCGTAAGTAAGGGATTGCGCACTGCAACTTAGTAGTTTTCCCGCTTCGTTTTTCAGCGGGGCGGGAAACAAAGACACTTGGAGTGATTAGATATGAAAAAGTTCTTCGCGACAATAGCAACCACAGCCCTGATGTTTTGCATCGGCATTGCTCAGGCGGCAGGAATTCCTCAACTTAAAACCCCGATTCTCTTAACGAGTCTCGGACAAGCAGCTGATGCGCATACCATGAGCGTTCTCGCCAAGCGCGCCAAGGTCCCCATGGATTTCAAGACCTTTGCTAACGGCACGGATGTCTCTAAGTACAAGACGATGTTTGTCTGCGTCGGCGTCAGTCTGAAAGGTTTTGGTTCTGCCGGCGTGAACCTTGATACGGAAACCGCTCGCGCCAACGACATATTCAGGAGCGCCAAAGCTTCCGGAACTTACACAATTCTTGTCCATATCGGCGGATCGGAACGGCGTGACCAGATGTCCAACAAGATGCTTGAGATTGCGATGCCGCACGCTGACGCCTATATCGTCTACGATCAGGCAAACGCTGACGGCTACTTCACCAAGAGTGCCGGGAGCAAGCCCCTGGTTCTTCTTCCCAAGACGATGAAAATGATCAATCTCCTAAAAGAGCTGAAGTAGTTTAGAAACGCAATTCCGCCGCTTGCCGTCCTCTGAAATTTTCTTCGAAAAGACGATTGCCGGGGACGGCAACAAAGCGGTATCCACGTCTTTCCTGGAAGGAAGCAATATGATGACTCATTCTCACGGTGATGCAATGTACATCACGGCGAGCATAGCCCTTCTTTCAATGGCGCTTTGCTATCTGCTGATTATGTACCTTGGGAAAAGGTATAAACAAAACATTCCCATCGCCATAAACCTCTTTGTATCCGTTGGTGTCAGCGCAGTCGTTACAGGTTTTGGCATCCCGTTTCGGCATTTGTTCGAAGGTCCGGTCTGGTACATTTATATCAATTTAGTGATTTTCTGCGGAATGATTTTCCTAACCTGCATGAAACAGGCGGGAAATCTGGACTGCATTGCCTACGACATTCTGATCAACTTTCGTACGCGCCCGACAATTCTGTTCTGTCTCGTGACGTTACTTCTTTTCTTCCCTGGCATGGTAACCGGTGTCGGAACAGCCGCTGTTTTAAGTACGGGTCTTGTATCGATTGTTATTCTGCGCGTCTGCAAGATTCCGAATCTGAAGATTGCCGCCATTGTTGCAATGGTCACTTCCATCGGAGCGGCAGCTCCTCCTGTGAACCTTCCGGCCATCATTATCGCGAGCGGCATCAATATGCCTTACGAAGGATTTACGAATATCCTTTTGGCTTTGACTGTTCCGACCGGTCTTTTCACAATCTTTTTTCTCGGCTACAAAGATTACAAAGTGCCGACACTCGAAGAAGTCGAACAGGCCCTGCCCAAACCGTACCGCAAGAACTTTATTGCTCCCTATATCCCATTGCTTGTGGTCATCACGATTATGTCGCTTATTCGCATCTTCCCAGGGCAATTCCCCGACATCGTGACCCCGATGGTTTTTATGGTCGGTTCTGTTGTTGCGATTTTCTGTGGTAAGAAATTTAACTACGTAGATGCATGCAAAGAAGGAGTCCGCGGAGGTGTCTTCTCGACCGTTGCTCTGATTTTCGTTGTCGGTGCCGTTGTTCAAGTCACAACGCTTACCGGTGCTAAGGGGCTGCTTGTTCTCGGAGCCATGGTCTTCGGATCGATTGCCCCGGTTTTAATGTATCTGGCTATCGGCGTAAGCCTTCCGCTCTTGGGCGGTGTGTTAACACACCTAGGTGCGGCCGTTATCCTCGGCATCCCCTTTACGCTTGCGATGGTCAGTTCCAATCAAATTGCTGTCGTAGCCGGCTGTTCTATGCTCTGTGTACTGGCACAAGTCGTTCCTCCGTCGGCTCTAGGCGGCTATTTCGCTCAAGAATTAACCAAGGAACCGAATTACGGTCCCATTCTTCGGATGTGCATGGTTCCGTTCTTGGTCTGCGTTGTCTTAAGCATGATTGAACTGGCGTTTGCAAATCAGTTTGCCGCCTGGTTTGTTCCCTTCTAAGGAGATTGAACAATGCCTCCTCTTTATATAACCGTCATGGGCATGTATACCGTACTGACAGGATTCATTCTGTACCTGCTCTGCTCCAATCTTTTTAAGGCAAAGAACATCTGGGAGCAACTGATGGCACTTCTGATTATCGTGCCGCTGTTTATGCGCTTCCTGTTCATCAAGTAGGTGATCGTATGGCAATGAATTTGAAGAAAACAGCAATCGGAGTTCTGGCGGCTAGTGTTTTAATCAGTGCCGCTCTGACCTACAACTATGCGCAAATGTGGAAGGACGACTTGATTATCCCGGGCGAAGGCGTCACCGAAGTCAAGTGGCTAAGCGACTACCTACCGCAACTGAAGGGGTCTTTAGGGGATACACGCGTCTACATTATGGAGGGTGAAGAGCCGGGAGGAACGTTCCTCGTCATCGGCGGTACACACGCGGACGAACCCGCCGGATGGAGCACGGCACTTGTCCTGGTTGAGCACTGCAAAGTCAAAAAAGGGCGGGTTATCGTTTTGACACACTATTCAAATACGGGCTTTACGTCGAATTATCCGCAGGAAGCTCACGCCCAGTACATTTACTTGACCACCCAAGACGGCAGCAAACGAAAATTCCGTCACGGATCTCGTACCGGCAACTCTGCAGAGCACTGGCCCGATCCGGAAGTGTTCATTCAATATCCGCATAAACAAAAGTATTCCGGCGAAGAATGCCGCAACCCGAACAGATCTTATCCGGGGCGTCTGAACGGAACTTTTGCTGAACGCGTCTCCTTCGGAGTTCAACAATTAATCCGCAAAGAAAACGTTGATATGCAAATTGACTTGCACGAAGGACAACCGGAGTATCCCTTCATTAATGCCATCAGCGCGCACAAACGTGCGCAGGATGTGGTTTCGATGGTTCAGTTGGAAATGCAGGAATATGACCTGGCCATCGGAGCGGAAGTCTCTCCGGACTCGTTCCGCGGATTAAGTAACCTGGAAATGGGCGATATGTTTCCGAATCTGTATGCCATGACTTCGGAAACGGTCAATGCAAACCAAGGAAAGATTCGTGGTATCACCGATGAAAATCTTCCGGTCGACGGAGTCGATGCCTTCTATGATAAGGCTTCGGAACTCGGGTATCTTTTCACTCCGTGGGTAAAGGGCGTCGGAGCCCCGCTTAAATTGCGTGTTGGACGTAACGTCCAAGAACTGCAAGCTATGACACATGCGCTTGCCGATGTCGTCGGGGTTGAAATTGAATTTGAGCGCATTCCCTCGTACGAGGATATGATGAAAAATGGAGTCGGGTACTACTTACATCCGCTTCCCAAGAACCCACAGTATCCTGGGTTCCGCGCTCTTCCGGGTGTCTGGCGCTTAATCAGTGAAAACTTCTGGTAATCGCTTTTCTCCAAAGCGTTGGTATGAAGGAGAAGGTGAGAGCTTCTCCTTTTTTTTCAAAACCCTGCTTTGGTAGAATCAATTCAGGTACCGAGGACCAATTCGATGCTCTACTCGATTTGTCTGCTTTTCATCCTTATTCCACTCGCCTTTGAGTGGCATCAGATAATTCGAGCCCGCCGACGCATTCCGATTCGCATTCATGTACACGGAACACGAGGAAAAACTTCCTGTGTAAGACTCATTGCACGACTGCTAAGGTGCTCGGGGCTGACAGTCCTTGCGAAAACAACGGGAGACGCTCCGGAACTCATTACGCCAGACGGCGAAACCCACCGTTATGTCCGCCGAGGTCCTGCTCGTATAACCGAACATGTCAAAGTTTTGCTAAAAGCCGCAAACTGCAACGCTGACGCTCTCGTAGTAGAAGGGATGGCCCTTCAAAATGAGACGATTTCCTTTTCCGAACACATTCTTCAAGCTACGCATTACGTTGTCGTCAATGTTCGCCCTGACCATGCCGAAACCATGGGAAACGGATACGATGGCGTTTGCTGTACTCTCTCGCATGCCCTTCCCCAAAAAGGGATTCTCTACACAAGCAACGAGAACACAGAGCCTTTAATCCAGAAGGCGCTAAGTAAGAATATTCCCGTCCGAGTCATTCCCTGTGATTCGCTTTCGCAATCGCCCGTCTTAGCGACAAATCTGTGTCGGGACATTTTGGAAAAACAGGGTCTTACTTTGAAGGATTCGACGTTCGAGAAAACCAAGCCTTCCCACTTCTCTTGGATTCAAAACAGTCTTGTCTTTGATTTTTTCGATTGTTTTTCCTCCAATGACGTGACATCAACGAATCTTTTACTTCAAGCTCGTGATGACATCAAAGAACCTTCCCTGCGGGTCGCCATTCTTTCGACTCGTTCGGACAGACCTTTAAGAACGATAGCATTCCTGCGGTTTCTTAATCATTCTGATTTGTTTGACGTACTGGTGTTTGCCGGAAACCATAAGGGAGTATCTCGGCTCTATCTACTCTTTCATAAAAAGGGATTTGATGGAAAATCCGTCCTTTTTTCCGATTCTCCGAGAGATATTTCGGACTGGTTAAGCAACAAGGCTAACGAAAAAAACATCCGACGCATTTGGCTAACGGGTTTAGGGAATGCACACGGTGCAGGCGAACGTTGGCGATCTTATCTCGAAACATTCCGGACCTCTGACTATGCTCATTGAATCTATTGCTGTGGGACTTGTATACGGGTTCTTTCTTTTCGAATGGTCCGGCATTGTGGCAGGCGGACTCATTGCCCCGGGTTACATAGCGCTTTATATAAACGACCCGATTTCCATAGCAGCTTGCCTGGCAACTGCCTTAGTTACGATGGGACTTGTTCAGGTGCTAGCTGGCTACACCCTTCTTTACGGAAGGCGTCGCTTCATGGTCTGTGTTCTCATTGCCTTTTTTCTTCAGTGGACAGTGGTTGGCAGTCTGATGGGGATGGATTTTGCTCATGGGAAACTTGATTTAATCGGCTTTATTATTCCCGGACTACTTGCCAATGAGATGCAAAGACAAGGCGTTGCTGTGACGCTTGCTGCCTTGTTAGTTTTAACGTGTTTCGTTTGGCTCTCATTGCGCTTTCTCTCGTTACTATAAGCAGGAACCGCAATGTCTTATGTTCCTCTTTCCTCTCACAAGCGTTTTCTTCTCGGCATTCTGAGTGTCGTGCTGGCTCTGGTTGTTTTCTTCGTCCAGGTCAACACTCCGGGATTTGAAACATCACCGATAGCAAGGCAGGCTGCTCACGCAACACAAAGGGCTTACGCTGAGATTCTCAAATGGCGCCTGGAAAAAGGAATCCCCATTGATTCGTCGCTTGATCCGAATGGAACGGGGCTAATCGGATGCGAATATTCTGACATCACATCAACCGTCGGTGATTTGAAAGCAAAACAACTCTCTGTAAATCCGGCGTTCTCGGCCCTGATTACCACGTGGCTTTACGAAGCCGGTGTCCGTCAGGGCGACAGTGTTGCTGTTTCTTTTTCAGGCTCTTTTCCGGCTCTTAACATTGCAACGCTTTGTGCACTCGACGCCCTCGGAGCCAACGGCGCTATTTTTTCTTCTGTCGGAGCTTCCGTATACGGAGCGAATATTCCCGGTTTTTCCTGGCTTGACATGGAAAAGCATCTGAAAGACAAAGGTCTTATTTCCAATCACACTCGATTTGCCTCACTCGGCGGTATTGCTGACACGGAGGGAGGCATTGACGGAACAGGAATTACAATCGCTGAAAAATCAATATCAGAAAACGGCGCTCACTATATTCGAGAAGGAACCCCGAAGTCAGTCGTACGCGATACCAGAAGGCGGATGCAACTGTATTTTTCAGAGGGAACGCCGAAAGCTTTCGTGAATGTCGGCGGCAATATCACAAGTCTCGGCTGGGTTCCGGAGGCGGCATTGCTTGCCAACGGCCCTCTCAATCTTGACCGAATTCCTTCCGTTACCAGTTCGGCTCGCGGCACTATTTTTCGCATGGCAGAAAAAGGAATCCCCGTCATCCATATTCTGAATATTAAGCGACTCTCGGACAAGTACCACGTCGCTACGTATATCGGTCAAGACAATCTGGATCTCGCATTCTCGAATGCTCGAAAATCTCACCTAATTACTACAGCACTTATCCTTCTTGTCTGGGTCGGACTGTGCCTAGCGGCTCTTATTCCCCGAGCGCATCTTCCGTTCTCGCGCCGATAAGCAGTTGTTTCATGCGGGCACTCGACGCATGCACATGGTTCATCATTGCGGCGGAGGCAAGAATTGCATCTTTTCGACTAATTGCTTGGAGAATGACGGCATGTTCGTTGTCCTTCGGACGATATGTCATACGCGACTTCTGCAGTAATCCACTGCAACAATCAATTCCCTGCAAAATGGTTTTCTGCATTTCTTTGAATGCCTGGCAGTAAAACGGATTGTGTGTTGCTTCGGCAATGGCACAGTGGAATTCAAAGTCATTTGTCAAATGATCCAAATAACGAGACGCCGTCCGTTTACAATTCGCTCGATACGTATTCTCAATCGTTCTTTTATCCAACTCCGTTGCTGCCATCGCAGCTTTCGCTGCAATAGCTGCCTCCAGTCCCGCACGATAATCAAAGGCCAATAGCAAGTCCGAAAGCTCACGGACATGAACAAGTGTAGAAACGCTTGCCGAATCGACTCGGACCAGATAACTACCTGATCCTTTTTTAGATACGACATACCCATCATCACGTAGATGCGACAAAGCTCCCCGAACAATCGGTCGTGAAACACGAAACTCCTGAGCCAGTTTGAGTTCTCCGGGGAGCCTCGATCCCGGGCTGTACTTACCTGTCTGGAATTGATGTAACAATTCCTCGTAGACATAATCGCTTAAAGATACGGAATGAACAGGCATCAGAATTCTCCGAGGGGCCGAACAGCTTTTAACACCTCCTTATGTTAGCGAATAAAAAGCTCGGACCTATTCCTGGGTATTTCTCTTCCTTTTTTGCGTACATCCCCAAAGCAACAGGGAGAGAAATTTCTCTTGTTATTTCATCACTTTCCGTAATACAATAAGCGACAGTTTTTCCAATAAACAAGAAAACATCGGTCCAATCGCGTCCACTGCGAGGGGAAAGATGCAGTTACTTAAAGGAAGATGAAGTGGCTACTCTCATTCGTCGTCGCGCCCTGATTGCGGGCGCATTAAGCCTTTGTGCAACAATTAGTTTGCCGTCCGTGAGTTTCGCTCAGGTCGGAACCGGCAACAAACCCATTCGAATCATTGTTCCGTATTCTCCGGGCGGCCCTTTGGACGTCTCGGCGCGTGCCATTGCCGAATCCGTTAAAGACGATTTGGGCAACGTCATCGTGGAAAACAAACCCGGTGCCGGTGGCAATATCGGTGTTTCGTATCTGGCGCATCAAAAGCCCGACGGCATGACGCTTTGCGTCGGCGCCGTTGCCACGCACGCCATAAACCCGAATTTGTTTAAAAAACTTCCTTATGACCCGATTAAGGACTTCCGACCCGTAACACTTATTGCGCATGTCCCGAACGTTTTGGTCATTACACCGGCTTTCCGAGACAAAACCGGCATTAAGAGCGTTGCCGACCTGATTGCTTACTGCAAGAAGAACCCGGGCAAACTCAATTACGCTTCGGGCGGAAACGGCTCGGGAGGCCACATGTCCGGTGAGCTTTTAAAAGCCATCGAACACATCGACATGGTCCACATTCCGTTTAAGGGAGCAGCTGCGGCGCAGCTTTCCGTCCTGGCCGGTCAAACGGACTTAATCTTTGACAACCTAGCCAGTGCCAACGCCAACATTTTGGCCGGAAAACTCATTCCGCTTGCAGTGACGACACCGACTCGGACCAAGGCTTTGCCGAATGTCCCGACGATGATTGAATGCGGCGTCAAAGACTTTAATATTTCGACATGGTACGGTCTCTTTGTCCCGGCCAAGACCCCGGATGCGGTCCTTGCCCGTTTGAATACGGCGATTACGAAGGCCTTAAAGAGCGACACGTTAAAGAGTCGTATTTCTAAGCTCGGCGGCGAAGCCTCTCCGTGCTCACCGGAAGAATTCTCCGCGCTCATCAAGAGCGAACTTAAGAAATACAAGCACGTTGTCGAAGTCTCGGGCGCTCGTGTGGATTAATTGTTGTTACGATGCCGGGCATTCAGGCGCAAAAGCCCCTGAATGCCCTCGTGTTCCCTATTTGTCATGAAAGTCAAAAACGCCAAGGATTTTTGGGCCGGCATAATGTTTGCCGTACTCGGAGTCTTTTTCATCGTTTTCGCACAAGAAAACGAGATGGGCTCGGCCGCCCATATGGGACCGGCTTTTTTTCCGACCTTGCTCGGCGGACTGCTATCTGCCATCGGTCTTTACATTGCCCTTCTCGGCCTGATGTTTCGACCGACACTCAGTGACGGCAAGATCGAAGCTTTTCATTGGGACATCCTCGGCTGGATTCTCGGTTCCGTTTTCGTTTTCACGCTCCTTTTAAAGCCTCTCGGTCTGATGGTATCGCTCGCTGTCATGATTGTTCTTTCGCTTTTAGCCGAACGAAAGCTCTATTTGAAAGAAACCGTGGCCTTGATTGTGGTTCTGGACTTTATTGCCTGGGCTGCCTTCGTTTACGGCATCGGCATGATTGTGCCGGTTTGGCCGTCTTTTTTGCACTGACGGAGGACTGATTCATGGATTTAATCGGTAACCTCATGATCGGTCTTGAAGCCGCCGTTTCGCTTCAAAATCTTTTTTACTGTTTGGTCGGCGTCACCATCGGAACCCTAATCGGCGTTTTACCGGGCATGGGCCCCGTGGCTGCCGTCGCCATGCTTCTTCCGGCCACCTACGCCTTAGATCCCTCGGCCGCCCTGATTATGCTCGCCGGCATCTATTACGGTGCTCAGTACGGCGGATCGACAACAGCCATTCTCGTGAACATTCCGGGGGAGGCAGCAGCCGTCGTGACCTGTATCGACGGGCACAGGATGGCTAAACGAGGACGCGCCGGAGCGGCCCTCGGCATTTGCGCCATCGGCTCGTTTATTGCCGGTTGCTTTGCCACGCTTTTAATTGCCGCCTTTGCGCCGCCTCTAATTGCCGTTGCCTTTCAATTCGGACCGGCCGAATACTTCAGTCTGATGGTTTTGGGCTTAGTCGGCGCCATTGTTCTGGCAACCGGATCCATTCTCAAAGCTATTTGCATGATTATTCTCGGGCTACTTCTCGGAATTATCGGAACGGATGTCAATTCCGGCGCTTTGCGCTTTACATTCGGAATCGGAGAGTTGCAGGAAGGTATTGATTTCGTGGCCCTCTCGATGGGCATTTACGGCTTTGCCGAGATTATGAAAAACCTTGAACTCGGAGAAAAGCGCTCGCTTGTTCCGAACCGAGTCGGCTCAGTGCTTCCGAACCAAGAGGAACTGAAAGCGTCGGCTGCTCCGATTGCTCGCGGGACCCTCGTCGGATCGCTTTTGGGTGTACTGCCCGGAGGCGGTGCCCTTTTAAGTTCCTTTGCGAGTTACACCATTGAAAAGAAGATTGCCGGAAGCCGGGCCGATCCCCCGTTCGGACAGGGAAACATTCGCGGCGTTGCCGGCCCCGAGTCGGCGAACAATGCCGGAGCCCAAACATCCTTTATTCCGATGCTCACCCTGGGCATCCCGTCCAATGCCGTCATGGCGCTTTTAATCGGTGCCATGATGATTCATGACATCGTTCCGGGCCCGCAGGTGATGAGTTCGAATCCGTCGCTTTTCTGGGGACTGATTGTTTCAATGTGGATCGGGAACCTCTTTTTGATTGTCCTCAACCTTCCGATGATCGGTGTCTGGATTCAACTTCTTAAGGTTCCGTACCGGTGGCTCTATCCGGCCATTTTAGTCTTTTGTTGCATCGGGGTTTACTCAATTAACAACACCATTTGGGATGTGTGGGTGACGATTTTCTTCGGAGCTGTCGGATACCTTTTCATCAAACTCGATTGCGAAACGGCACCGTTAATTCTCGGCTTTATTCTCGGACCGATGATGGAAGAAAACATGCGACGCGCCTTGCTTTTAAGTCGCGGTGATCCGTTGACATTTTTCACAAGTCCGATTTCCTGCGGTTTGTTGATTGCGGCAGCAGCCCTCCTTATTGTCGTAGCCGCTCCGTCCGTGCGTAGAAAACGCGAAATCGCCTTCCACGAAGATTAAGGATTAGGCGGCAAAGCACACGTTTTGCCGCCCTTTTTATGGCAACCACCGTTCTTCCCTGCCCCTTTTCGCAAGCACCGAGCCGAAGCATGCTGGAAGTTGCCCGAGCATTCAAACCTGAGGCAGGCTTTTGCGGACGCGTCGGTGCGTTAATCACACGAAAAAACGGAATCGAGACCGTTTATCTAGCCACCGAGCCGATTCCGACGTCATGGCTTTGTCCGTTTGAGACAATTACACAAACGGGGCTCTGGCCTCTTATGCAAGAAAAAGACGTTCCCTTCATACGGCTTCGAAACAAAGAAGGCGAAACACTGCTTTTAACGCAGTTACTGGAAAAGCTCTTTGCCCCATATCCGATACGCCCCGACAAACAAGGGGGTGAGGTCATCGAACGACGCAAGGCCTTCTGGCGATACGCTCTTGTAGATGCCCTGAAAAGTCCCTCGGTTCAACTACTCCGTGAATTTATCAAAGCACAAGACGGGTCGATCCCCGTGGCCATGAACGAATTTTGGTGCGGCCCCTCTCCGACGCACGAAATGCGCCGTAACGGAACGTTTTATCCGTCGCGCACAAGTGCCAAGCCGCTCATTGACTGGCTTTTAACCGGCATTGCGCACCGCACTGTGCAACCCGTGCGAGAAAAAGACGACGTTCCCGTCATCCCTATCCTTTACGAAGATAAAGACATTCTCGTCATTGACAAGCCGGCAAAACTTGCCTCCGTCCCGGGAATTAAAGAGCTGATTGATGCTAAAACACTGCTTGAGCGCACCAAAGGTCCCCTTTATGTCGTTCATAGGCTCGATACGGACACATCCGGTATTCTTCTTTTTGCCAGAACTCCAAGTGCCTTGGCGACCTTAAGCGAAACATTTCGCACAGGCGGAGCCATGAAGTGTTACCGTGCACGCCTTGCGGGAGTTCCCCGAAAGCAATCCGGAACCGTCGATCTTGCACTTTTCCCGAACCGGACGGACACTCCGCGGCAATGCGTTATCCCGAAAAGCGCCGGCGGGAAACCTTCGGAAACCTTGTACGAAGTGACGGATGTCATCCAGACGGCACAAGGTCCGAAAGCCCTCGTTTCTCTTTATCCGACAACAGGACGCACGCATCAGTTGCGGGTGCACTGTGCCCACACAATAGGCCTTAATACTCCGATTGACGGCGACCCCTTCTATGGTATCGGCGCTCTTGCCGATCAAGTTAAAAGCAAGCGCCTGTGTCTACATGCCTCAGAGTTGACGCTACCCCATCCGAGCAAATCCGAACTCCTGCGATTTGAGTCTCAGGAAGCCTTCCCCGATTGGGGCAGTTAATCTTTCAGGGAAACTTTTCCGCTTACCTTATCTTTCGGACCAGGGCTTATCGTAATCGCAGACCGTGTGCCGAAGAAGTTCCGTTCCCTGCAGGAAGTCCTCGATCTTCGTAGCCTCGCACCGATTGTGGGAACCGTTTTAATTCGCCACAAGAATCATCCCGACGGGGACGCCGGCATTCGAGAGCACCGCTGCATCGTGCCCTGCCCCGAAAGGTAGATCGATTGCCTTGAGGCCGTGCCGATCGGCTGCACGCTCCGAGCGTGAACGAACACGCGAATCAGCACCGGAAGCTTCGCAAACGAGAACGTCGTCAAACTCAAACGCACGCCCCGTTCCCGTCCGATGGCTTCGCACTCTTTTTCCATCAGCCGATGGAATTTCCATAGTGTTTGCATCGAAAGACGACGCATGTCCAGGCTGACGGTAACCCTATCGAACTTGAGAACGAGTCGATTGCCTAGAGCTCAAGCCCTGTCGCCCTCGTGCGTTTTGACTCTTACCGCCCGATGATTTTAAGAGAGAGTCCGGAAAGCCTAAGCCGCAAAAATTCCTCTATGATTCACATATCCATAATTTCAAAGAAGGCCTACTTCCTTCAACAATTTGAAGCACATGTCAGAAGACAAACCTCCTTGTAGATTGATTCGGAGATTCATCCATGCGTGCATGTTTTGAAGCATGGATTCACCGCCAATGGGCAAAACGCGGACTCTTTGCCTGGTTGCTTTCCCCGTTTTCGCTCGTCTTCCTACTGATTACGCGGATTCGGAAAAGGCGGATTACCCCAGTAAAAGTTCCCGTTCCCGTTGTTGTCGTCGGGAACATCTATGTCGGCGGGACCGGAAAAACACCCATTACGATTGCTCTTGCGCACAAACTCACGGAAGCAGGACATCACCCGGGAATCATCAGTCGTGGGTATACCGGTTCCGGTCAACAAACGCGCCTTGTTTCCGATACATCGCGTGCCTCAGAAGTCGGTGACGAACCGCTCCTGATTTTCCAAGCCACCCGTTGCCCGGTTGCCGTCAACCGCGACCGAGTCGCTGCCGCTCAAACCTTACTGAAAACGCATCCGGAGGTTGACGTGATTGTCAGTGATGACGGTCTTCAACATTTGCGCTTGGCACGCGACGTGGAATTGGCCGTTGTCGGCGCCAGGGGCCTCGGGAACGGCTGGGTGCTTCCGGCCGGCCCCTTACGTGAACCGCCGAGCCGACTTGATTCCGTCGATGCGCTTGTTTTAAATGCAACGCATGAAACCTTAACAACACGTACGCCGCGCTTTGTTGCGTCATCCCAGCTCGGGCATGTTATACAGTTGGCAACCGGACAGGTCGACTCAATTAATCACCTCTCTGAGCGCATTGCTCAAAATCATTGGCGCACGGAAGCGGCTGCCGGCATTGCTCTTCCGGATCGATTCTTTTGCATGCTCCATGCCCATGACATTGCGTGTCGGGGTATACGCCTGCCCGATCACTTCGATTTTTCGGACAATCCCTTCTCGGCCGTTGATGCGGATATCATCTTGATTACCGGAAAGGATGCTGTCAAATGCCGTCAGATTCCTCAAATCGCTCAAGATACCCGCATCTGGGTTGCTGATTTAGAGATGGTGCTCGATCAATTTCTTATCGACCGTATTCTGGAAAAAATCAAAACACACGGTCAGTAAAGGAAACTCATGTCCATGGACTCGCGTCTTACTGAAATTCTGGTCTGCCCTGTCTGCAAGGGTCCGCTTCGTATGAACCCGGATAAGACAGAACTGCATTGCGCCAAATGTGCGCTCGGATTCAAAATCGTTAACGACATTCCGGTTATGCTGGCCTCGGAAGCGCGAGGTCTTTCGCCCGAGGAAGTTGCCCAAGCTCGCGTCAAGGATGTTCGCTCATGAGTTTTATCGCCATTATTCCGTCCCGCATGACATCAACCCGTCTGCCGGGCAAACCCCTAAAAGATATTGCCGGCAAACCGATGGTCGTGCGCGTTGCCGAACAGGCCGTCGCATCCGGCGCTGAACGCGTTGTCGTGGCCGCCGATTCCGAGGTTATTGCCAAGACCTGTTCCGAATACGGTGTCGAAGCCGTTTTGACCGACCCCGATCTCCCGACCGGAACAGATCGCTTAGCCGAGGCGGCCGACAAACTTCGGCTTTCCGATGAAACCATTGTTGTCAACGTCCAAGGCGACGAACCTTTGATTCCGCCGCCCGTAATTCGGCAAGTAGCCGAATTGCTTGCCTCCGATCCTCAAAGCACCATCGCAACGGCTGCGCATCCGATTGCCGATGTTCAAACCTTTTTCAATCCCAATGTCGTTAAGGTGGAGCTAGACGGAACCGGTCACGCCATGACATTTTCCCGTGCTCCGATTCCCTGGCCGCGCGATGCGTTTGCCGAAGATAAAAGTTGCCTTCCTGAGGGGTTTACGGCCTACCACCATATCGGTCTGTATGCCTACCGAGCCCTCTTTTTAAAGCGCTTTAGTACCCTCAAGCGCTCCCCGATTGAGCGCTTTGAGTCGCTCGAGCAACTTCGCGCCATGTGGTACGGTTACAAAATTGCCGTGGCCGTCTTGCCGGAAAATCTTCCGGCAGGCGTTGATACGCAAGAAGATCTTGAGCGCGTGCGTTCCGTTTTTCCGAATCGATAATCTTTTGCCGCACGCCAATCTGCCGACAAGAGTCAGGAACCGGGTTCCCGGCCGTTTGTCTCACATAATTTGGCGTGCCTCGGGGCGAGTCATTTTCCCGGGTATGCCGATGCGGCATGCCTGGTGATCGATGACGGACCACCCGTCCTAAACCGCGCTACTGGCCCTTCGGCTTTACGGACGATGTCAATGACACTCACACATCGCCAAAATCTTTCAGGCTCGAAAATTGCGGCTTTTCTTTTAAAATCCGTCTGATAAGCCTAAAATAAAATCCCTTTCGGACAGACGAGGCTCGGCCTTTGTTCGAATTTTGAGTTTTTCGTCATTTTTGGAGTACACCATGCGTTTAATCCTCATTGGACCACCCGGAGCGGGAAAAGGAACCCAAGCGGCTTTTATTAAAGAGAAGTTCGGTATTCCTCAGATTTCCACCGGCGACATGTTGCGCGCTGCCGTGAAAGCCGGAACCGAGCTCGGCAAAGCCGCCAAGATTATCATGGACCAAGGCAAACTCGTGAGTGACGACATCATCATCGGCCTTGTGAAAGAACGTCTGACGGCTGACGATTGCAAGAACGGCTTCCTGTTTGACGGTTTCCCGCGCACGATTCCGCAGGCCCAGGCCCTGCTCGATGCCAAGATTCCCGTTGATTTCGTCCTGGAAATTTCCGTTCCGGACGAAGAAATCGTCGAGCGCATGTCGGGGCGTCGCGTTCATACGGCCTCGGGCAGAACCTATCACGTCAAGTACAACCCGCCCAAGCGCGCCGGTTTTGATGATGTGACGGGAGAGCCCCTCGTGCAACGTGATGACGACCGGGAAGAAGTTGTCTTAAAGCGCTTAGCCGTATATCATGCGCAGACCGAAGCTTTGGTCAAGTTTTACAGCAACCTGGCCAAGAGCGGATCGGCAGATGCTCCTGCCTATCGGTCCGTCTCCGGAATCGGCGCAATTGAACAAATTCGTAATCGAATTTTCGACGCGCTGAAGTAATTGGATTGACTGCGAGGTAAGACGCCGTCAGGCTTCTTGCCCCGTATTTCTATTGTTGTTTGTTTTATAAACATGTCTTTGAGATCCTCGGTAATTGTCCGTCGGTCAAAGAGACGTTTCGGAGTTATGTTATGACTACAGCTATCTGGCTCGCCATTGCTGCCGGTATCGTGGCCGTGATTTTCGGTCTTGTTACACGCAGCTGGGTGCTTGCCAAAGACGCCGGTAACGCCCGCATGCAGGAGATTTCTCTTGCCATTCAGCAGGGTGCTCAGGCTTACTTGGCTAAGCAGTACACCACAATTGCGGTTGTGGGTGCCGTCCTCTTTGTCGTGATTCTTTGCGTTCCGGCGCTCGGTTGGAAGACTGCCGTCGGTTTCGCTCTCGGTGCCGTTCTTTCCGGTGCCTGCGGCTTTATCGGTATGAACGTTTCCGTTAAGGCAAACGTTCGTACGGCTCAGGCTGCGTCCATCGGTATGAAAGAAGCCTTGGACGTTGCCTTCAAGGGCGGCTCGATTACGGGCATGCTCGTTGTCGGTCTCGGCCTGTTGGGCGTGGCCGGCTACATGGCCGTGCTAATGCTCCTGGCCCCGGAAAATGCCGGTTTGTATGACACAATCAAACCTTTGATTGGTCTTGCTTTCGGTTCTTCTCTGATTTCCATCTTCGCCCGTTTAGGCGGCGGCATCTTCACAAAGGGTGCCGACGTCGGTGCCGACCTTGTCGGTAAGGTTGAAGCCGGAATTCCGGAAGACGATCCCCGCAATCCGGCCGTCATTGCCGATAACGTCGGTGATAACGTCGGTGACTGCGCCGGTATGGCCGCTGACTTGTTCGAAACCTATGCCGTCACGCTCGTTGCCACGATGATGATCGGCGCCCTGTCGACCACAGGCGACGCGATGCGCATGGTTGAATACCCGCTCCTTTTGGGCGCGGTTTCCATCATCGCTTCCATCATCGGTACGTTCTTTGTTAAGTACATCCCCGGTAAGAAGATTATGACTGCCCTTTACTACGGTCTGATTTCCGCCGGTGTGATTGCTGCCGTTGCGTTCTGGTTTGTCGGTGACTTTGTCTTCTCCGATGCCTCGATGCTTCCGGAAGGCGTTTCGACCGGTGCCCTCTTCGGCTCGGCTATCGTCGGTCTGATTCTGACGGGTTTGATGGTTGTCATTACCGAGTACTACACCGGTACCGAATACGCCCCGGTGCGTGATGTGGCTAAGGCCTCAACGACCGGTCACGGCACGAACATCATCGAAGGCTTGGCCGTTTCCATGAAGGCCACGGCGCTTCCCGTTCTCTCCGTCGTGGCAGCCATTATGGTCAGCTACACGCTTGCAGGTCTTTACGGTGTTGCCGTTGCGGCAACCTCGATGCTGACGATGGCCGGTATCGTCGTGGCACTTGATGCCTACGGTCCGATTACCGACAACGCCGGCGGTATTGCCGAAATGAGCGAACTCGATGAAAAGGTTCGTAACGTCACCGACCCCTTGGATGCGGTCGGCAACACCACCAAGGCCGTCACCAAGGGCTACGCCATCGGTTCTGCCGGTCTGGCTGCTCTGGTCCTGTTCTCGGACTACACACACGCCTTAAAGCAGGCCTTTAACATCGACTTTACCTTCGATCTTTCGAACCCGTACGTAATTGTCGGCTTGATTATCGGCGGTTTGATTCCGTACCTCTTCGGTGCTATGGCCATGGAAGCCGTCGGTCGTGCTGCCGGCTCGGTTGTGATTGAAGTGCGTCGTCAGTTCAAGGAAATCAAGGGCATCATGGAAGGCAAGGCTCGTCCGGACTACTCCAAAGCAGTCGGCATGCTGACTGTGGCGGCTATTAAGGAAATGATTGTTCCGTCCGTCCTGCCCGTTGTCGTTCCGATTCTCGTCGGTCTTTGCTTAGGTCCGCAAGCTTTGGGCGGCGTCCTGATGGGGACGATTGTCACAGGTATCTTCGTGGCCATCTCCATGACAACCGGCGGCGGTGCCTGGGATAACGCCAAGAAGTACATCGAAGACGGCAACTTCGGCGGCAAGGGCAGCGAAGCACACAAGGCTGCGGTTACGGGCGACACGGTCGGCGATCCCTACAAGGATACGGCCGGTCCCGCTGTGAATCCGCTTATCAAGATTATTAACATCGTGGCTCTGTTGATTGTCCCGATTCTCTGATTAAGATGTAGGCTCTCAATCAGGCGGCGTCTTGAAAAAGGCGCCGCCTTTTTTATGAGCCCAGCCGATAGACTTTCCTCTACAATCTGAGCATTTCAACCATGTAGCGACTCTTCCGATGATCAAATCCTACCGATGTGTTTTACTTGCAATGGTACCGGCCGTTCTTGTAGCCTGTTCCTCTATGCCCTCCGAGCAAACCCCGCCGACAGCACGGGCACACTATTCGGAATTTACCGATTCGACGTGGCAACCCGAGTCACACGTCAGAGCCCCGTACGGAGCGGCTGAAATTGCTCTTCCGATTACCCAGGCCCTTACCGACGGCGCCCACGCCTTTGACGGAACCGATGAAAGCGTGTTTCGCTTGGAAGGCGGCGGAGATGAAACGTACATCGTAACCGAGACGCGACAGGGGGCCGGAGAAAAAGCCTTAAGTTGGGGAACGGGTGCCTCCGTGCTATACCGTAACGGGCTGGCGGTAACCGACTGGGGAAAAGCCGATGCCCGCCTTCTTCCCGACGGACGACTTCTTGTCAAAGTCCGCGGTAAAGCCGATGTCAACTACGCTGTGAAACTTACGGCCTACAACATTGCCGGAAAACCGATACGCCAAATTCTTCGGGATGCGAACAATCAGCCCGACACCTTGGCTTGGTACATGCGCGAAGATCGGGTCTTTCCGAGCGGCTCGGTTGCCTATCGCTTTACCTACTGGCTCGGCGACAATGAAGTGATTCAACCGTTCGGCAACGCCTTTACGGGAGCCTCGACCTTAGAAAAGCTCCTGAAAAATTTCACGGACAAGCAACCGTACTGCTTGTCGTACATCGACCACACGCGGGCCCATCCGTACGCCGTTGCTTTTGAGAAAGACGGAGCGACGGCAAAGCGCTCGGCGGTTTTGCGCAACAAGAAGCGTGCCGTCCGTTCGGTACAAGTGGCCGAGAAAGGCCGCTATGTCCTATATAACGCTGATCCGGAAGCTCTTTTCTGCCAAAAAAGTGCTGACGCAACCACTGTTTCGGGCAACTGGACGATTCAAATCATTCACGGGACACGTGTTCTGGAACTGAATCGACCGGACACGGTTGCCGAATCGGACCTCGGGATTCAACCCGTCAATGCCAAATCCATCGGCATCGGATTTGCCGAGGTTTTAACTCCGAAAGCCACAACAGGCTACGTCAGGCAAGTCATTCCGGTCCGTATCCTCAAAAACAACGAACCGATTACGGACTTTCGCATTAAATTTAACGGCATTGCAGCTGATGCCGTTCGAGATGCCCTCGTGGATGCCGCACAATCCCAAAAAGCTGAAAAAACACTACAGAAGGAAACAACACCGTATGGTCTCTAAACTCATCGACGGCAAGAAACTGGCTCAAGAGATTCGCCGGGAACTTACCTATCGCGTTAAGGCGCTTGAGCAACACGGACACAAGCCCGGGCTTGCCGTGATTTTGGTCGGAGAGGATTCGGCCAGTCAGGTTTACGTTCGCAACAAAATTCGTGCCTGCGAAGAAGTCGGGATTACCAGTTTCGAACATCGCCTGACAAGCCAAACGACGGAAGCTTCACTGCTCGAATTAATTGAAAAGCTCAATCAAGACGAAACCGTCGACGGCATCCTCGTGCAGCTTCCTGTTCCTCGACATATTCGCGCCGAAAAAGTCATTGCGGCAATTCGACCGGATAAAGACGTCGACGGATTTCACGCCCTCAACGCCGGGCGCCTTCTTGTCGGCAAACACGAGCGCGAAGGGTTCGTCCCCTGCACACCTGCCGGCATCATGCGCATGATCGATGAGGCGGGCATCGACCCGGAAGGGAAAAACGCCCTGGTCATCGGACGCAGCAACATCGTCGGAAAACCTGCCGCCCTCTTGCTTTTGGAGCGCAATGCCACGGTCACTATTGCCCACAGCCGAACAAAGAACCTTAAGGACCTTACGCGTCAGGCCGACATTCTCGTTGCCGCCGTCGGACGCCCGCGCATGATTACTCGCGACATGATCAAACCCGGAGCCGTCGTCATCGATGTCGGAATCAATCGCGATGAAAACAACAAACTGTGCGGCGATGTGGACACACAAAATGTCCGCGAGGTCGCCGGAGCCATAAGTCCCGTTCCGGGCGGCGTCGGTCCCATGACCATCGCCATGCTCCTGGAAAACACCGTGAGAGCCGCCGAAAACCGCCGATCTTAACCGTTTTATTTTTTGAGGTTTTCCATGACAAACCCGCTGATTGAACAGGGCGATTTACTGGCCTTTGATAACTTAGCTCCCTCGTGTGTCACACCGGCCGTGCGTGTTTTAATCGCCGAGGTGAACGAGGCCCTTAGTCGCGTCACCGACAAGGCAACGCCGGCAACCTGGCAGGATGTGGTACTTCCGCTTCACAAGGCCGAGGAGCGCCTTTTTCGTGCTTGGGGAGCCGTCGGGCACTTAATGAGTGTCGTCGATTCCAAGGACTGGCGTGAGGTATACGAAGCCAACTTGCAGGACGTCACGTTGCTTTCGGTGAATTTGGCGCAAAACGAAAAGCTCTTTGCCAAATACAAAGCCATTCGAGAAAGCGGAGCGTTTGCCACACTCACAGCCGAACAAAAGCGTGTCATCGATCATACGCTCCGCGATTTCAGGCTAAGCGGCGCGGAGCTTCCCGAAGAAGAAAAGGCGGCCCTGAAGGCCATTGCACAAGAAACCGCCGAACTTTCGCAGCATTTTAGTCAAAACATACTCGATGCCACCGATGCTTTTACGCTTGACTTTGAGAATGCCGCTCCCTTGGCCGGCATTCCGCAAAGTGCGCTTGACCTATATCGAGCACGAGCTAAAGCGGCAGGCAAAAACGGGTATCGAATCGGACTGACGGCCCCCGATTATTTGCCTGTCATGCAGTACGCTCAAAACCGCGAACTGCGTCACACCCTACACAAAGCCTACGCAACACGCGCTTCGGATTTAGGGCCTGCCGAACGCGACAACGGTCCGATTATCGAGCGCCTCCTTGTCTTGCGCGCCAAAGAGGCCGAGCTACTCGGATTTAAAAACTACGCCGAGCTATCTCTGGCAACCAAGATGGCCGAAAGCCCCGAAGCTGTCATTGCCTTTTTAACCGACATGGCAAAACGTGCCCGTCCGTACGGCTGTCGTGATGTCAAAGAGCTTGAGGACTACGCTCGGGATACCCTCGGCATCGATCCGCTCTTATCGTGGGACAGAGCCTATGCGTCCGAAAAACTGCGTGAAGCTCGGTACTGCTTTAACGAAGAGCAAGTGCGTTCGTACTTTCCGCTTCCGAAGGTTTTATCCGGTCTGTTCGGTCTTGCGGAAAAGCTCTTCGGAATCCGCATCACGCCGGCTAAAGCCTCGGTTTGGCACCCCGATGTTCGGTTTTTCCACGTCACGGACAAAGACGGTCACGTCATTGCGCGCTTTTATGCCGACTTGTATGCACGCGCCGGCAAGCGCTCCGGCGCTTGGATGGATAGTGCCCGCGATCGGGAAAAGCTCGAAGACGGCTCGATTCGAACACCGGTTGCGTACCTGGTCTGCAATTTCACACCGCCAGTGGACGATAATCCCTCGTTCCTGACGCACCGAGAAGTCGAAACCATTTTCCATGAGTTCGGGCACGGCCTGCAGCACATGCTCACCCGCGTGGATGTAGCCGATTTATCCGGCATTAACGACGTGGAATGGGATGCGGTGGAAATGCCCAGCCAGTTCATGGAAAACTGGACTTGGAACTACGAAACCCTCGCCTCTCTTTCCGAACAAAAAGACACGAAAGAGCCTCTTTCGCGCGAGCTTTTTGACAAGATGCTGGCGGCCAAGAACTTTCAGTCCGGCCTCTTTTGCTTAAGACAACTGGAATTTGCGCTCTTTGACATGCGCATTCACACGGAAAAGAAACCGAACTATGCTCAAATCCTGCACGACGTTCGAAACCTTGTTTCCGTAACGCCCTACGAAGAGTACGACCGCTTTGCGCAATCGTTTGCCCATATCTTTGCCGGCGGTTATGCGGCCGGTTACTACAGCTACAAGTGGGCTGAGGTTCTTTCGGCCGATGCGTTTTCCGCCTTTGAAGAAACCGGTCTATTTAACGCCGAAACGGCTCGGCGCTGGCGCGATGAAGTCCTGGCAACGGGCGGCAGTCGCGATGCCATCGAAAGCTTTAAGGCCTTCCGCGGCAGGGCTCCGAAAATCGATGCCCTGATGCGCCACAGCGGTCTGGCGGATCCGATCTGACGGCAAGGCCTGTCAGGCGCACGGCTCGTCTGTTCCAAGCACCGTGCGCCACAGGGCCGTGACCGCCTCCTTTTCGGCACGAAGTTTTTCAGGCGCCACACGCACCGGTGTGTTTTCGCCGAGATTCAGACGCGTCATTCGCTGGATATCCCGATAGGTGCGATACGCCCGAATCGACCCCTCGGCAATCGCATCCGGAATTAAGCCTAACTCAGCACTCATGGCAAGCAGGGATAAATTGCCGAGGTTCCGTGTTAACTGCGGGGAGCGATGTGCCTGCGTTAATACCAGCGTTTGAACGGCAAATTCCACATCGAGCATGCCGCCTCGGTCACGCTTTAAATCAAATAGACCGGATGTATTCTTGCGACTTTCTAAAATCTTGCGCCGCATATCAACAACGGCGCGTTGTACTGCGCAAGCGTCGCGCGGACGACATAAAATCCGCGTTCTTTCGGTCTCAAAAGCCTTACCGAGCTCGGCATCTCCGGCACAAAACCGAGCACGCGTCAGGGCCTGATGCTCCCAAACCCATGCGCCTTCGGTCGATTCCTGATAGTGCTTAAAGTGCTCGAAACTACACACCAAAAGACCGTCTTGTCCTTCGGGCCGCAACCGGGTATCAACGGAATACAGTTTGCCGGAACTTGTTTGGACCGTGAGCCAACTGATGACCCGTCGAACAAAACGGGCATACACCGAGGCGGCCTCAGGTGCATCGTCCTCAAAGAGAAACACCAAATCCAAATCACTGGCATAACCGAGCTCTTTTCCGCCGAGTTTCCCGTAGCCAACGGCCGCAACCTTGGGATTCTCTCGGTGCCGTGCCGGCGTTGCCTTCCAAGCCTGCTGCATCACAAGGCGCAAAACGGCATCGGCAAGCGCCGACAAGTGATCGGCCGTACGCTCCACTGTCAAAATTCCTTGTAAGTCCGACACAAGAATCCGAAAGACGGCGCTGTGCGCGGCATCTCGAAGCACGTTCAAAAGCGCCTCGGTATCTCCCGAAAAATCGGCAAGTCGCTCCGAAACGTCTCGCTGCCAGGTGTCCCAAATCGAAAGGTCCGTGTTCGCGCCGATTTCCTCGTGCGCCCCGACAAGTTCATCCAATAAAAGCGGATGTTCGTACAAAAAGTTCGCCGCCCAACGACTGGATATCAAAATCCGGGACACGCGTTTGGCTACGACCGGAAATTGATTGAGGAGCATCACGTAGGTAGGACGCCCGGCAATCACTTCCAGTAGCCCGAGATAGCGCTCGAAAAGCGTCTCGGCATCCTGCGAAAGACCGAAGGATTCGGCCCAAGAATGCGCATTTTCCGCCAAGGTCATCACAAAAAGCGTAAAGCAATCGCGGGCCTTATCGCTTGTCGTAAGGACACGACCGGAAAGATTGCGAACGATGCGCCGTGAAAAGGTTTCGGCATCCTTAAACCCGAGTTCTCTCAATTTTTCCGTAAGTTTTTCACAAGAGGCCTTGTCGCCGAAGCGCCAGCCGACCGGCCAACCGCGGCGCTCCAAAGGCGTTTCCTGCGTTTGGAAAATCGAATCGAAGACCCCGGAAACAAATGTTCGGACGCTCTCAAGGCGATTTCGAAGCTCAAGAGCCGTCAACCCGAGCATCGCCCCGATACGTTCATAGGTAACCGAGTCATCGGAAAGAAAATGTGTTTGCTTATCGTCTACGTACTGTAGCGCATGCTCCAAGTTTCTTAAGAAAACGTAATCTTCAGCCAATTGACGAACCGTGTGTGCATCCAAACACCCGACCTCCGAGACAATCTCAAGCATCGGTAGCGTTTGACGTCCCTGCAACTTGCGCTCGCGCCCTCCGCGCATCACCTGAAATGTCTGAACGATAAATTCGATTTCCCGAATACCGCCGCGTCCGAGCTTGACATTGATACCGGTCTCGCGTCCGAGTTCACGGCGTACCGTCTCGGAGCGGATCATCGCGTGCACGCGACTTAAAGCATTGAGCGCTCCGAAATCCACATAACGACGGTACACGAAAGGTCGAATCATCCGGTAAAGCGCATCAACCGTGTGGCAAAAAGCAGCCGGCTCGGAAAAAACCGGGGTGCTCACCACGCGTGCCTTAAGCCACGCAAAGCGCTCCCAATCTCGTCCTTGCGTCGATAAATACTCCTCGAGCATTTCGCTACTGACGACAATCGGTCCGTCATCGCCGAAGGGACGCAACCGACAATCGACCCGGAAAACAAAACCGATTTCGTCCGGACAATTGATGAGTGCGATAACCCGTCGCGCCAGACGTTCGAAAAATTCGTGATTGGAAACGGTACGTCTCCCTGCTTCCGACTGCGTACGACCGTCCTGGTCGTACACAAAGACCAGGTCGATATCGGAACTGACGTTAAGTTCACTTCCGCCGAGCTTTCCCATCGCCACAACGAGAAGATCCTGCTTTGCTCCATCCTGTCCGACCGGTTCTCCGAAACGTGCGGCCATCTCCCGGGAAGCCATGGCAACCGCTCGGCTCACACACTCCTGGGCCAAGTCGGTCATTGTTCGCACAACGGTCTCATACCCGATTTGTCCGGTGGTGTCCTGAATGGCCAGCGAAATAAGGGTATCACGTCGCAAAAGCCGCATGGCCCGAGCAAGCTCCTCGCACGACTTTGCTTTCAAAAGGCACTCGCTCATACGCTCACGCGTGAGGCGTTCTCGGGAATATCTGTCAAGAAGGTCTCGCTGCGACAGACCGGTTGCCGCAGAAACAGCCGCAATCGACCGCTCGACAAACGGTAAGTACGCTGCAAGAGAATAAATGCCGAGTCTTTGTTGCATAAAACGCCGTTTCTTTCCTGTGCTAAAGTGTACGTCAATAGTACCCGAAACTTCTCCGTGACGTTTCGGGGTTTTGTGTCGCAAACCCGGTTTCCGGACAATGGAACGATTTTGAAGCACGCTTTGGAATACTTTTCCTCGCTTGTCGACTCGGCCACCTGTTTTGTGCGAGACAGGCGGGGGGTGCGTCTGTCGCTCCTGGCAGCCTTCTGGGCTCTCACAGGTTGCCTTCTTGTCTTGTCGTGCCTCATTCTGGTCACACGTTATATCGTCTTTCCGAACATCGATTCGTATAACACACGCATTGCGCAGGCCGTCTCCTCGGCTCTGAAAGTTGACATCAAAATCGGGCGAATCGAGCCGAGTTGGGAGCGTCTGTGGCCGCGGCTTTCGCTGAAAGAAGTTGTGCTCAAAAAACCGGGAATGGAGCATACGATTCTGCTACCGCGCGTGGATGCCTCCTTATATTGGTCCAGTATCTTTGGAGTTCCGGCATTCAAGTCACTGCAAATCGTCGGAGCCAGCGTCGATGTCGAGCGTCTGACGGACACTCAATTTGAGATTGCAGGCTTTTGCGTTGACTTAGAAAAATCCGTATCCGATCCGGCCGACTCCAAGCTCCTGACGTTTATTACCGAACAGGGGCGTCTGGAAATCACGGGGGCAACGATTCGCTACACCGACAAGCGCCTTAAGGACGCTCGGGCCATCGCCGTTAATGATTTAAATGCTACGTTTTATCCGCATCTGACGCACTGGAACTTCGGATTGCAAGCAAAGGCCGACGGTCAGTCCCTCGATGTCCGCGCCCGTGTCAGAAAGCCCGTCGTTTCCCGCTCGACCGACTGGACCGATTGGGCCTGGGACTTTTATACCAAATTCGATGCCTTCGACCTAAAAAAAGGCATTCCGGGACTCTCGGAGATTAATCCCTTTACCTCGGGAAGAGCCGACGGCGAACTGTGGCTCTCGTTTGACGACGGCACAATCAAAAGCGTGACAACCGACGTCATCCTAAACGACGTGAGCGCCTCACTACCGAATATGCCCCGTCCCCTCGTCACTCGGCATCTGCAACTACAGGCTAACGCCGTACGCGACGGTCAGCACATCGAGTTGAGGGTCGGACATCTGGCCTTTATGACACGAACCGGACGCGCATTCGGACCGTTGACGGGATCTTTCTCCGTGACGACCGATTCGACGTGGTCCGATACGCAAGAAGGCTCCGTGACGCTTTCAACATTGGATTTGCGCGCGCTCGGACAAATCCTGCTTGAAAACGAGGTCGTGCCGGCCGCCGTTCGCGACCCGATTGTGCAGTACGATCCGAGCGGCACCGTCAGTCGCGTCGAATTTTCGTGGAAAGGCTCCTACAAAGACCCGCACGATTGGCACTTTGCCTCAGACTTTATGCAGTTGACCCTTCTGGCGCAACCGGCCTCAAGCGGCATCGGACAACCGGGATTTGCGAACCTAATCGGCTCGGTCAACGTGACGCCTCAGGCCGGTCATGTGACACTGAAAGGGGCTTCGGAAATAACGTTCCCCGGTGTCTTTGAAAACGAACGCATTACCCTGGAGCGCTTAACCGGAAAGGTTTCATGGACAAACGCCGAAGAAAAAGCACCGCTGACGGTCAAAATCGATAACCTTACCGTTGCCAACACCGATGTCGGTCTTTCGGGTTCGGGTACGTGGAAGGCTGTCGGCAGTAAAGCCGGTTATATCGATGTTGAAGGACGAATCGACCACCTTAAAGCCGAAAGCGCTTGGCGCTATCTGCCTCTTGTCATCTCGCAGCGAACCCGCCATTGGCTCGAGGGAGCACTGCGCGGCGGCGCGGCTCGAAACGGCCGATTTGTTTTGCGCGGCGACCTTAAAGACTATCCCTGGCACGGAGCCGATAAATCCGGAAGTCACTTTTTGGCGACTGCTCGCTTAACGGGCGGACTTTTGGATTTCGTGCCGCCTCAAACGCGTCCGCAAGACGGACTTTGGTCCGTCGGCAAGCTCTGGCCCGTAGTTTCCGAAATCGATGCCGATTTGACCTTTGAAGGTGCGGGCATGCTCATCGAGGCTCGGTCGGCTAAAACGCTCGGTGCGACCGGGAAAAACATCCGCGCCCAGATTGCGCACATGGGCGTCAAGGACACGCTTCTGACGATTTCGGCCGATGCGACGGCGCCTCTTGCAACGATGAGCCGATACCTGACGGCGAGCCCCGTGGGAGCCATGCTCGGCGGCGCCTTTAACGGAGCAAACGCCGCCGGAGATGCGTCTTTGAACCTAAAACTTGCGATTCCGCTCACCGGTAACAAAAAAACACGCGTCGACGGGCTATTGACGTTCGGGAACAATGCCTTTGACATGCACTGGCCGGTTCCGCCGCTCACAAAACTTACCGGAAAGTTGCACTTTACCGAATCGAGCGCAACAAGCGAGAATCTTACGGCAACGGCCTTAAATACCCCGGTGACGGCTTCCGTGACAACCGATGAAACTGGACGTATCCGCATTGAGGCGCAAAGCCGCCTTGCGCCTGATTCCGTACACTTTTTCGTGAATACGGAACTGACGAAAGCTCTGACAGCGTACGCCAAGGGACAGACCGATATTTCGGTCGGTATCGATATCGTTTCCGGCAAAGGCGTGACAGTGAGTGCCGCAACGGATTTAAAGGGCATCGAACTGACGCTTCCTGCACCGCTTACTAAGAAAGCCGATCAAGCACAACCGACGACATTTCGTTTCGAACCTTTAAAACTGGCCGACAAAAACGGACATCTTTTAAAGCTTGAAAGTGCGAACAAAATTGATTTAGTCCTGCAACTTGCGGGCAAAGCTCCCTCCGTCACGCCTCTCGGCTCTCTCGGAATCGGCAAGAAAGTCGGGCTTCCGAATCGCGGGCTGACTTTGGATATCCATACACCGAGCCTTTCGTACCGCGCTTGGGAAAAGGTGCTTGAAGACATCATCGAGGCCACCCAAAAAGATAGCGCTGCAGCAAGCGGCTTGAACACTCCGTTTCTTAACACCGTTCGATACGAGACCGACGCGTTCTCGTTTGACGCCATTCGTCTGACAAAGCTTAAGGGCCGTGCCCGACGTCTCGGCGATGCCGTTTGGAACTTTTCCATTGCAAGTCGCGAAACCGAAGGCCTTTTAACCTGGGACTTTGCACGGGGGGCCGGCGGTCACATCAAAGCCGATTTTTCACACTACAGCGTCTCCGAGACCTTGGAAGAAGGCTTTATCGATTCGGCACAAACCAATCAGTCCCGCAAAAGTCTTCCCTCTTTGGATTTAAACATCGCGGACTTGACGTACAAGGATGCCGCCTTGGGGTCACTTAAGTTCGTGACATCGACGCCGGTCAACAAAAAAGGAACGTCTTGGAAAATCGATTCGCTTCGGCTTCTTAACTCCGATGCCGATCTTTCAGCCTCGGGCGAATGGGCCGCAGACGGTACGACATCGCTGACGGCCGACTTGGAACTGATTAACGGCGGAGCGTTCTTGAAGCGCCTCGGGCACGAAGGAATTCTCGGTAAGGGTTCGGGCAAAATCACAACGTCGTTACTGTGGAAGGGGTCTCCTTGGAACCCTGATTGGACAACCCTTCAAGGGGCAGCCAAGGTCAATTTAATCCGCGGCGTTTTGGAGCAAACCGACTTAGGGGTCGGCGGAGCTCTTTTATCACTTGTTTCCATTCAGTCGCTGATTAAGCAGATTTCGCTTGACTTTTTCGACCTTTCGCACACCAATTTCACGTTCGATTCCCTAACGGGCGACATACTCATCGCCGACGGTATTCTCACGAGCGACAACATGAATCTGTCCGGAACCAAGGCAACAATCGATCTTTCGGGATTGGTTGACATCAACACCCAGGCTGTCAATGCTCGCGCCACGGTCGTCCCGAAGATTAACGCCGGAGCCGCATCCTTGCCGCTTGCCATCATTAATCCTGTGATCGGTCTCGGAGCCTATGTCGGACAGTGGCTTATCAGCCAACCGCTCAACTACCTTTTGACAACCGATTACACGATTACGGGAACTCTTTCGGATCCGGTGATTCAAAAGGCCGTGAAGAATCCGGAAACACAAACGCAAAGCCCTGAAATTAATACCGCACCCTAGTGTCGATATAATTCTGCCGTTGCGAGTCTTCGGGGGAGACACGTCCTTGTTTCAATTCCATTTAATGACGCCGATAGTTTGGATTACGCGCCTGCTTGTAGGCGCCTATCCGCAATGGCACGGATCGGCTCCGACTCGCAAACAACGCATCTATTTTGCCAACCACACCAGCCACCTCGATACGATTGTGATTTGGTCGGCGCTACCCGGAGCCTTAAGGTCGACAACACGCCCCGTTGCAGCCAGAGACTACTGGTCCAAGGGACTGATTCGTCGGCGCCTGGCGATGAAGGAACTCAATGTCGTTTTGGTCGATCGTCGCAGGACCGAACACACCAATCCGCTTGAGCCGCTCAAAGACGCCTTGGCTCAGGGCGACTCCCTGATTATTTTCCCGGAAGGAACGCGTCGCCCCCAGGAATTACCGAGTGAATTTAAAAGCGGTCTGTGGCGTCTGATGCGCGCCTTTCCCGATGTCGAATTAATTCCCGTGTACATCGAAAACTTACACCGGGCCCTCCCGAAAGGAACGTACATTCCGGTTCCGACCGTTTGCTCTGTGCACTTCGGAGCTCCGCTTGCGCACAGCGCTTCCGATCCGAAAACCGAGTTTCTCGAGCGTGCACGGCAAGCCGTGATTGACTTGGCAAAGGTGGCCCTATGATGCGACTCGGTATTGACCTACAACAAGGTTATCTGATTATCCTCACGGCACTCATTGTCCTGATGGCCGCCGCCACGATTTACGGTCTTTGGGCCGCAGGACGCGCCAAGACTCCCGAGCAGACGTTTCGTTTGGCCATTGCCAACTCTCGCGTGCGGATGGGCTGGTGGCTTGTCATTATTTTCACGGTCGCCTGGGGATTCGGGCAAACGACGCTTGTGGTGATTTTTGCCATCCTCTCGTTTTTCCTCTTGCGAGAATTTATTGCGCTCACGCCGATTCGGCCGCGCGATCACTGGGTCCTCGTACTTGCGTTTTACCTGATTATTCCGGCGCAGTACGCTTTGGTGTACTTTAACCTGATGCCGTACTTTACGCTCTTTATTCCGGTGTATGTGTTCTTACTCTTACCGGTCATTGCAGCCATCGGCAACGACACCGACCGTTTTTTAGAGCGCGTTGCGAAGGTACAGTGGGGCTTGATGATTTGTGTTTTCTGCGTCAGCCACGCACCTGCGATTACCACACTCGATTTTTCCGGCATCGAACGCCACAACTCCTCGGGAGCCTTGATGTTGCTCTTTTACCTAATGGTCACGTTCTGCGCCGATTTGTTCTCGGTTCTTGCAAGTTCGGCCTTGGGCGGCAAGACCTTGAGGATGAATCCGCACAAGACCGTCAAAGGGATTTCCGTCGGATGCTTCCTGGCCTTTTTAGTCGGTCTGTCGCTTTTCTGGCTGACGCCGTTTCGCATCTATCAGGTGGCGCTTTACTCACTCGCAATCGTTTTGTCATGCGTCATGGGCGACATCGTCATAAGCGCTGTCAAACGCAGTCTCGGGTCCAAAAGCTGGGAAGGTGAACTTTACATCGGTCGGGGTAGCTTAGAGCGCTTTGCGCCCCTGATTTTCTCGGCGCCGGTCTTTTACCACCTGACGATTCTCTTTTTCCGGCTTCTGAAAAACCTTCCGGCAAGCTGACGTCTTTTCCCGACATTGGTGCGCCTTCCGTTGCAGAATCGACGGAAGGCTTTCGGCGCCGATGCGTTAAAATTTCGGACACGTTTTTGATTTCTTTCGGGAATGTCCCATGTACGACCAATACGAAACCTTCATGCACACCGTCTTTGAAAAAGGCGTCGACAAATCCGACCGCACCGGCGTGGGCACGCGATCGCTCTTCGGCTATCAGATGCGTTTTGATCTAAAAGAGAGCTTCCCGCTTGTGACGACCAAAAAGTTGCATCTGCGCTCGATTATTCACGAGCTCCTATGGTTTTTATCGGGCTCAAGCAACATCAAGTACCTGCATGACAATAAGGTCACGATTTGGGACGAATGGGCCGATGAAAACGGCAATTTGGGTCCGGTTTACGGTGTTCAGTGGCGCAGTTGGCCTACGGCCGACGGTCGACATATCGACCAGATTTCCAACGTCATCGAGCAGATTAAAACCAATCCCGACAGCCGTCGCCTGATTGTTTGCTCGTGGAACGTCGGCCTGATTGACAAAATGGCCCTACCGCCTTGCCACTGCCTCTTTCAGTTTTATGTCAATGAGGGGCGGCTTTCCTGCCAGCTGTATCAACGCTCCTGCGATATTTTCCTCGGCGTGCCGTTTAACATTGCCAGTTACTCACTTTTGACCTGTATGGTCGCGCAGCAATGCAACCTTTTGCCCGGAGAATTTATTTGGACGGGCGGCGATTGCCATATCTACAAGAATCACTTCGAACAGGTGGCCCTGCAGCTGTCGCGCACGCCGCGTCCGTACCCGAAACTCGTGATTGCCCGCAAACCGGCTTCGATTTTCGACTACAAGTTCGAGGACTTTGAAATCGTCGGCTACGACCCGTATCCGACCATCAAGGCTCCGATTGCGGTTTAAGCCATGATGCGCATGGAACTGATTGTGGCTCGCGGGAAAAACGGGGTAATCGGACTTAAAGGAAAGATGCCCTGGCACCTACCCGAAGACCTCAAGCACTTTAAGGAAACGACGATGGGGTGCCCCGTTCTCATGGGGCGCAAGACGTGGGAATCGATTGGGCGGGCTCTTCCCGGGCGAACCAATGTTGTTTTAACGCGTGATTCAAGCTACTTAGCCCTCGGTGCCCATGTCGCGACGACACTCGAGGAAGCCCTCGCTTGCGTTCAAGATGCCCCGAAGGTTTTTATCATCGGCGGAGCGCGCCTTTATCGAACCGTACTTGAAAAAGATTGGATTCGTACCGCTTGGGTGACCGAGATTGACGCCGCCCCCGACGGCGATGCGTTCTTCCCGGATTTGCCGGAAGCCTTGTGGGAAAAGCACGTTTTGAAGGCCCTCACTCAGAACGAAAACAGACCCGCTCTTTGCTTTTGCCGATACGACAGAAAAGACAGGGACAGGTCAGGCCTGTCTTAAAAGACGTTTTTAAGGAGTTGTTATTCATGCCGCATGTTGTCTGTGAAGCCTGCATCGGTTGCAAACGAACCGATTGCGTGGATGTGTGCCCCGTGGACTGTTTCCGCGAGGGACCGAATTTTTTGGTGATTGACCCGAACGAGTGTATTGACTGCGCCGTGTGCATTCCCGAATGCCCGGAAGGCGCGATTTACGCTGAGGAAGACGTCCCGGAAGATCAAAAGGAATTTATTGCCCTTAATGCGGAACTTGCCGAACAGTGGCCCTCGATTACCCGAAAAAAACCCGCTCCCGACGATGCTGACTCCTGGCGCGGTGTCAAGGGAAAACTCAAGTACTTAAAGCGCTAACGCATCGGAAGACTTCCCGTGACCGTCACTTCGGAAACACTCGAATACCTTTTGCCGCAGACGCAATGCCGTCAGTGCGGCTTTGACGGTTGCGCCAAGTATGCCGAAGCGATAGCTCGGAAAAAGGCTCCGATTAATCGCTGCGCTCCGGGAGGCAAAAAAACGATTGCGCGCCTAGCCAAAGCGCTCGGTGTGATTCCGATTGCCCTTGACCCGGAATACGGGCGAGAAATGCCGTTGGCTCTTGCGCGAATTGATCCGAATTTGTGTATCGGATGCCGCATTTGCGCCGATATCTGTCCGGTCTCGGCCGTCACGGGGATGCCGAAAAATCTTTTTGCCGTCATCGAATCGGCGTGCACGGGATGCGCGCTGTGCGTGCCGGCCTGTCCGATGGACTGTATCGAACTATTCGAACCGGGGCGCCCCTGGACCGATGAGGATGCCGAGCGTGCCCGCCTTGCCCACAAAGCCGCTGTCGAACGCAAGGCTCGGGAAAAGGCGCAGTTACAGGAAAACGCCCGAAAAGCCGTCCTCACGAAAAAAGACCTGATTGCCGAGGCTCTGGCACGAGCTCGTGCCAACACCGAGAAAAAGTGAGTGATTCGATGAATCTTAAAACAAAGCGCAAAATCATTGAGATTCTGGCCGCCGAGCGCCCGAATCCGAAAAGCGAACTTAATTTCAAAACGCCTTTTGAACTGCTTATTGCCGTGATGCTCTCGGCCCAAGCAACCGACAAAAGCGTCAACATCGCCACGAACGATCTATTCAAGGCGGCCGATACCCCGTCGGCCATGCTTGCCTTGGGCGTTGACGGGCTCGAACCTTTTATCCGGACCATCGGCCTTTTTCACAACAAGGCCCGTCACATCATTGACGCCTGTCAGGTCCTCGTACGCGATTTCAACAGCTCCGTACCCGACAGTTTCGAAGACCTCGTCAGCCTTCCGGGAGTCGGTGCCAAAACAGCCGATGTCGTCCTAAACGTTGCATTCGGACGCCCGACCGTTCCCGTCGATACCCACGTTTTTCGTGTAGCCAACCGCACGGGACTGGCGCAGGGAAAAACGCCGGCCGAAGTGTCCAAGGCCCTGATTGCCCTCACTCCCTCCGAATACTTAAAGGGCATTCACCACTGGCTTTTGCTCCACGGCAGGTATTGCTGCAAGGCAAGAAACCCGCTTTGCTCGACCTGTCCGATACGCAGTCTTTGCGCCTTTGAAGGAAACCCCTTCCGAGTCTCGGACAAATCCTCTAAAAAGTCTTGAAATATCAATACGCAAGGAAAACTTTGTTCTTCCTTGATGCGGATACAATTTTTTTCCTTTAAAACCGCAGACAAACCGATGTGTTCGCATTAAAATGCGTTGGATTCTTTTGGAGACCTGTCGCGTGCATAAGATCTCCGGATTTTTGTGCGAGCAGGTTTTTAATCATTACTTTAACCAGTAGAAAAACTATGACAAAAATTGACTTGTCCCAGTATGGAATCACCGGTAACACGGAGATTATCTACAACCCCGACTACGACACACTTTTTGCCGAAGAGACCAAACCCGGTCTCCAGGGCTATGAAGTCGGCCGCGTGACCAACCTCGGCGCCGTCAACGTCATGACGGGCGTTTACACGGGTCGCTCCCCGAAAGATAAGTTCTTCGTCAAGAACGACGCCTCCAAGGACACCATTTGGTGGACGAGCGATGCATACAAGAACGACAACAAGCCCGTGAGCGAAGCAACATGGAATGCCGTCAAGGATTTGGCCGTTAAGGAGTTGTCCGGCAAGCGTCTTTTCGTTGTCGATGCGTTCTGCGGCGCCAACGAAGCGACACGTCTGAAGGTTCGTTTTATCATGGAAGTGGCCTGGCAGGCTCACTTCGTGCGCAACATGTTCATCCGTCCGACGGAAGAAGAACTCGCTAACTTCGGCAAGCCCGACTTCGTCGTGTATAACGCCTCCAAGGCCAAGGTCGAAAACTACAAGGAGCTCGGACTCAATAGCGAAACCGCTGTTGTCTTTAACCTCGCGTCGAACGAACAAGTCATTTTGAACACCTGGTACGGCGGCGAAATGAAGAAGGGCATGTTCTCGATTATGAACTACTTCAATCCGTTGCGCGGCATCGCCTCCATGCACTGCTCGGCCAACACCGACAAGAACGGCCAGAATACGGCCATCTTCTTCGGTCTGTCCGGCACCGGCAAGACCACGCTTTCGGCCGATCCGAAGCGTCTTTTGATCGGTGACGACGAACACGGCTGGGATGACGAAGGCGTCTTTAACTACGAAGGCGGCTGCTATGCGAAGGTCATTGACCTTAACAAGGATGCGGAAGCCGACATTTACAACGCCATTCGCCGCGATGCTCTCCTTGAGAACGTCATCGTCAAGGAAGACGGAACGCCCGATTTTCACGATCGTAGCGCCACGGAAAACACCCGCGTTTCCTACCCGATTTACCACATCAATAACATTGTCAAACCGATTAGCAAGGGCCCGCACGCCAAGCAGGTCATCTTCCTGACAGCCGATGCCTACGGTGTGTTGCCCCCGGTTTCGATCCTCGATAACGAACAGGCTCAGTACTACTTCCTTTCCGGCTTTACCGCCAAGGTTGCCGGCACGGAACGCGGTATTACCGAACCGACCCCGACATTCTCGGCCTGCTTCGGTGCGGCCTTCCTGTCGTTGCACCCCGTCAAGTACGCCGAAGAACTCGTTCGCAAAATCAACATGGTCGGCGCGAAGGTTTACCTCGTGAACACGGGCTGGAACGGAACAGGCAAGCGTATTTCCATTAAGGATACCCGCGCGATTATCGACGCCATTCTCGACGGCTCGATTAACACGGCTCCGACCACGACAATTCCGTACTTTAACCTGAAGGTTCCGACAGAATTGCCCGGCTGCGAAACCAAGATTCTCGATCCGCGCAACACCTACGCCGATGTTGCTCAGTGGGACGAGAAGGCTCGCGCACTGACGGCCGCCTTCCAGAAGAACTTCAAGAAGTTCACGGCCAACGAGCATTGCGCTGCTTTGGAAAAGAGCGGCCCGAAGCTTTAATCGGCCTTAATGGGAAAGGAAGAATTGCTTCCTTTTCCGGCAACGTATTGTGACGAGACGGCGGAGTAATCCGCCGTCTTTTTTTTTAGAACAAGAAAATGGCCGAAGAAATCGAACACAAATTTTTAGTCACAGGCGAAGCTTGGCGGGCCCTCGGAACACCCGTCCGTTACCGCCAAGGGTACTTAGCCATCGGACCCGACTGCATTGTGCGCGTACGCATCGAGGGCTCACAAGCGCGCATCACCGTCAAAGGTCGCGCCTGCGGAATCGTCCGCCCTGAATATGAGTATCCGATTCCGTTATCGGATGCCGCCGAACTGCTCGATATGGTCGGATCCGACCGTCAGGTTATTAAAAATCGAACGAAGATTCCGTTTAAGGGAAAAATCTGGGAAGTTGATGAATTTTTCGGCAAAAACAAGGGACTTGTTGTTGCGGAAATCGAACTTAAATCCGTGAACGAGCCCTTTGAAAAACCCGATTGGATCGGAGAGGATATTTCCGAGGACGAGCGCTATTACAATGTTTCATTAATGCAATGTCCCTACTCTCAATGGAAAAGTTAATCCGCCTTTTCTAGGTGAAATATCCTACTTTTAAGTTTCCCGATGCTTTATCAGCACTGAAATCAAGACGTTTTTGAACTTTGTTCTTTTTTCAATATAATAACGAGGTTAATTGCTTCTATTTTATTTCACCGGGATAAAAAATATGGAACAAAATTTCGCTAAAACATTAAAGAAGTTAGCTCGTCAGGAAGCTCGACTGAATGCCCAAAAAGACGCAGCTCGTCAGGATGCGATTGATACGGTCAACGACCTGATTGCTTTGTTCGCTCTGAAAGCCGAGGACTTGAACTTTGATGCGCCGGCACCGGTCGCCATCAAGAGCATCACGCTGAGTGCCTTATCACCGCGCGGCAAAGTGGAACCCAAATACCGCTTACCCGACGGAAGAACCTGGTCGGGACGCGGCAAGCAACCGGTCTATATCCGAGAAGCCTTGGCAAAGGGTGCCAAGCTCGAAGACTTTTTGATTGCCTCCTAGATAATCCTTTGTGAGTCGGCGCAACATCCCCGAATAGATTTCTTAGGTCGTCATGACGAAGTTTTTGGATTTTGCGCCGATGGAAAGCCTCGGAAGCGCCGTCTTCAGGCGCGCACATGCGCGCCTTTTCGGCGGTGTTGACCGTTACTTTATCGCTTTTATCACTCCCACTCGGGAGCCTCCCTTTACCACGCGTCAACTTCGGGAAATTGCCCCGGAGGCCAACGTTGGTTTTGTCGCTGTTCCTCAACTTTTAACGCGCCGAGCCGAAGACTTTATTTGGGCAGTACACGCCCTTGCCGATTTGGGCTACCGCGAAGTCAACTTCAATCTCGGATGCCCGGCAGGGACCGTCACGGCCAAGGGAAAAGGGGCCGGCTTTTTACGTTCTCCCGATAAACTCGAACGCTTTTTTGCGTCGGTTTTCGAAAAACCGCTTCCGATTTCCGTCAGTGTCAAAACGCGCCTAGGTTGGACAAATACCGCCGAGTTCGAGCGACTTGCCGATGTGTTTAACCACTTCCCGTTTGCCTCCGTAACAATCCATGCGCGACTTAAAACAGATTTATACCGAGGGCATGCGCGGCTTGCGGCCTTCCGGGAGGCTTTAAAACGCCTACACCACCCGGTCATCTACAACGGCGACATCGTGACGAAGAATGATGCCCTGTGCGTTACACAACGCTTTCCCGATCTGACGGGCATCATGGTCGGGCGAGGACTGATTGCCGATCCGGCCCTATTTCGGAAACTGCGCGGCGGGAAACCCGCCTGCTCTCAGGAAATCGACCGTTTCACACAAGACCTTTTTGAAGGTTACTGCCGCGCTTGGAACAATCGGAAAAACGCACTGATGCGCATGAAAGAGTACTGGTTCCTGCTCGCCAATCTTTTTGGCGGTGACAGTCAGGTATGCTTTAAAGCCATCTGTCGGGCCAAGACCGAAAGCGACTACACCGCGGCCGTTCGCTCCCTTTTATCTCAAGAAATGCTCCCGCAAGCACGCATGGGATGGTACAAGCCCTTGAGCGAACAAGATCAATAGGGGTATCCTGATATTTATATTGATAAGTCTAGATGTTTTCTCTAATTTCTCAAGAAATATTTTGTCTTTAAGTGCAATTGCGGAGTAAACTTATTCTTTGGATTTTCGGACGTTTTCTGTCCATTGGATTGATAAAAAATGAGTATCGCTAGTGAGCTCGGCGAGTACACACAAAATATCAAGGGCAACATCGCGGGTGGTCTCACTGCCGGTGTCGTCGCCCTGCCGTTGTGCCTCGCCTTCGGTATTGCTTCGGGTTTAGGCGCGGCGGCCGGCATGTACGGCGCCATCTGCCTGAGTTTCTTCGCCGCGATTTTCGGCGGAACCAAAACCCAGATTTCCGGTCCGACAGGCCCCATGACCATCGTCACGGCAAGCGTCGTCGTGGCCTTGAACGGAGACCTGCAGATGATTGCCTGTGTCTTCTTTGTGGCCGGCCTGTTTCAGATTCTTTTCGGCTGCCTGCGTTTAGGAAAACTCATCCGCTACATTCCGTATTCGGTGATTTCCGGCTTCATGAGCGGCACCGGTGTCATTATCACACTGTTGCAACTGTCGCCCCTTTTGGGCGGTCCGAACCCCAAGGGCCCCGTTGACGGCCTCCTGATTTTGGGAACGATTGACATCAACTGGATGAGCGCCGCCTTGGGCGTGGCTGCACTGGCCATCATTTATCTGATGCCCAAAAAGCTCAATGCCATCATTCCGGCTCAGCTTTTCGCCTTGATTTTGCTCACTGTTATCAGTTACGCCTTAAGTCTGAATGTCCCGATGATCGGCGAAGTCCCGTCGGGTCTTCCCCCGATTCACATTCCGCATGTGACCTGGGAGCACCTCGGAACAGTTCTGCTGTACGGCATCATTCTGGCGATTCTCGGATGCATTGACTCGCTTTTGACGAGCCTTGTGGCCGACTCCATGACAAAGACCAAGCACAACAGCAACCGGGAACTAATCGGTCAGGGTATCGGTAATGCTCTGTGCGGCTTTATCTGCGGTAACGTCGGTGCCGGTGCCACGATGCGTACGGTGACCAATATTAAGGTCGGAGGTACGGGTCGTCTTTCCGGCGTGATCAGCTCCCTGTTCCTTTCGGCCGTGCTCGTGAGCCTTTATAGCGTTGTCTGCTATGTGCCGCTGAGCGTCCTGGCCGGCATTTTGATATCCGTCGGTATCAACATTCTGGACTACAGAATGCTCAAGGAAATCAAGATTTGTCCCAGAAACGACATCGCCATCATGGTTGTCGTCTTCCTGTTGACGGTTTTTGTGGACCTGATTTTTGCGGTCGGCTTCGGTGTGGTTCTGGCAAGCTTGTCGCTGATTGCCCAAGTGAATCGTCGCACGCGGATGGAAGTGGACGAAGAAAACGGCGTTCGGATTTGCACGCTTTTCGGTGGTTTTTATTTCGGCGCGAGCTACGACTTGGTAGCGCACTTTGCGGCCGTGAAGGGCAAGACCTATATCCTTGACCTTACGCACTGCGACTTTGCGGATATTTCCGGCGTCTATGCTTTCGAAGATGAAATCAACACCAAGCGCGATGCCGGCAGTACGGTCTATTTGGTGGCCGACCCCAAACAAAACCTCATTGACCTGCGCGAGAAGGTCGGCAAGGACAAGGTCTTTACCAACGTGAAAGACGCTTTGGCTGCAGCCGTCTAACGATTGACGACAAACATCATCGTGAAAAACCCGCCTTCGGATGGAAGACGGGTTTTTTGTATCTCGAACCCCTCAATCTCGAAACAAAGGTCAGTCACGAAACGTGGTCTATCGTCAATAAAAATGCGTTCGTAGCCGGGATTTCCCATTTTCAGCTCCCGCATATCAAGAAAGCTGTCGCAATCCGCGGCGTGACTCACAGGCTCGGCTAAATCGGGGTTTTCTGCACGGGTCATCCGAAACACCGGATCAATGGAAGCCTGGTCAATCGCGAGAATATCGGTCGAAACCAAAATTCCGATATCGGGAATAGTCGGGTCGGTTCCGAGCCGCCCGCAATGCCGCATGTGAACGGTTTCGATCGGGAAAACAAGGAGCGTCCTCCGTGCTCTACTTGGCTTCGCGCACCAGATTCATCACCGAGCTTTTGGACGTACGGATCATCTCGAGGGCCTCATCCGAGACGCGCCCGATTGGAATGACATCGGCTTTGTAATCGGGGTCGGTTAGATAAACCGTTAGATTTCGTCTCGGCGGCCAATATGCGATATCACCTTTTTTCGGCGTGTATTGGATTTTCTCTTTCAGAAGCGGAAGCGGGTACTTCAGGTACGCAATGCGCTCGCTTTTGCCGAAATCCTCGAAACTCATCATCACGGGAAGACGCTTGACAAGGGCATCGGCACACGGGTTGGACACAACCTCAAGCGGATAAAACTTTCCACTGTATTCAAAGAAAACTGATTCGGCATGCGCCGAAAACGAGGCGCACAGTAAAACAAAACTAACAAGGAATCTGGTGGGTTTCACAACACTCTCCGAGACGAAAAAGGGGCACCCGCCGGCACCCCTTTCATTACATCACATATTTGTCACTAGGACAAAAATTACTTACCGGACTTTTCCATCGAGCAGATGAGCTCGAGAACCTTATTGGAGTAACCGATTTCGTTGTCGTACCAGCTCACGAGCTTGACGAAGTGATCGGTCAGAGCAATACCGGCCTTTTCATCGAAAATGGACGTGTGGGTGTTACCCAGAAAGTCGGACGAAACAACCGCGTCAGACGTGTAGTCCATAACCCCCTTCATCGGACCGGCAACAGCTTCCTTAATCGCTTCGCAGATATCCGCGTACGTGGCGGACTTGACAAGCGTGCAGGTCAAATCGACGACGGAAACGTCGGCGGTCGGAACACGGAAACTCATCCCGGTCAACTTGCCGTTCAAGGACGGAATGACCTTGCCGACAGCCTTCGCAGCACCCGTAGAAGACGGGATAATGTTCTGGGAGGCACTGCGACCGCCGCGCCAATCCTTCAGGGACGGGCCGTCAACCGTACGCTGTGTGGCGGTTGTGGAGTGGACCGTTGTCATGAGGCCCTGCTCGATGCCGAACGCATCGTTCACGACCTTGGCCAAAGGAGCCAAGCAGTTTGTCGTGCAGGAAGCGTTCGAGACGATATCCTGACCGGCGTAGGTCTTGTCGTTCACGCCGACCACGAACATCGGAGTGGCATCCTTGGAAGGAGCTGACATCACAACGCGGCGAGCACCGGCTTCGATGTGCTTGCGAGCGAGTTCGTCCTTAAGGAAAAATCCCGTAGACTCAACAACGTAGTCAACGCCGATGTCTCCCCACTTCAAGAGGGCCGGATCACGTTCGGCTGTGATGCGAATGGTCTTGCCGTTGACAACGAGGTGTCCGTCGACCACTTCGACAGTGCCGTTGAAGGCGCCGTGCATCGTGTCGTACTTGAGCATGTAGGCCATGTAATCGGGCGGCAGAAGGTCGTTGATACCGACAACTTCAATTCCGAGTTCGGGACGCGCAACAGAGGCACGGAAAACGAAACGGCCGATACGACCGAAACCGTTAATACCAACTTTGATGGTCATTTTTCAACTCTCCAAAGAGTAAAAAGTGAAATGAGATATGTTCTTGTTTTTCTTTCAGTCAAGCACAACGCATCCTTCAAAGTACGGACACGTTGCAGCAAGCGAGGATTTTACCCCACTGACAGGGGAAATGGCTTAGTTTGACGCGCGAAATTCAAAAAAGGCCTCGCCGTCAAGCGAAGCCTCTTTTCCTTTTTGAGAAGAACCGTCGTCTTTACTCCGGACGGCAGTCACAGCCGCTCGGCTGCCCGTTAAAGCGAGCGTCGGCAAATTTCCAGTTGACGCAACTATTGAAGAACGCCTCGACATACTTACCGCGTGCATTGCGATAGTCCAAATAGTACGCATGCTCCCAAACGTCGAGGACCAAAAGCGGACGCATATGTTCCGTTAAGGGTGTGCCGGCATTGGACGTCGACACGATTTCAAGAGCTCCCGAGGACTTGTGCACGAGCCAAATCCAACCGCTTCCGATCCGCGCGAGCGATGCGGCGAGGAACGCCTTCTTAAACCCTTCGAAGCTACCCCAACGGGCCACAATGGCTGCCATCAGTTTTTCGCCGGGTTCACCGCCGCCGTCGGGTGTTAAGCTTTTCCAAAAGAACGAATGGTTAAACGCCTGTGCAGCATTGTCAAAAACAGCGCCCTGCGCTGTTTTAACGATTTCCTTGAGGGACTTACCCTCGAAGATACTGCCTTTGACCAAGGTATTTAAATTGCTGATATAGCCCTGGTGGTGCTTTCCGTAATGGTACTCAAGCGTTTCCCGGCTCATAGCGGGCGCGAGGCTGTCAAGCGAAAAACCCAAAGGCGGTAAGACAAACTCTGGCATGGGCGTCTCCTCTGAATCATCTAGTAAGTTACGAACCCGAAATCCCGTTTGCAATCGGAATTTCCCCTTGGTGACATATCATATAGGAAGAAACGAAAAAAAGACGGACGAAAACGGCAAGAGCCCTGAAAAATCGAAAACTATTTTTTCAGAGCGTTTTTCTCAACGCGTGCAAAAGCGTTGCCGTCGGAAAAATAAAGATTGACACCCTGCCCGACCGTCAGATCGCCGGCGCGCGAATGAAGGCGCCCGTTTTCATCTCGAACAAGACAAAATCCTCGCTCAAGAACACGTTTGACGTCAACGCTTTGCAGGCGGTCTTGAAGGGCTTTAAGGCGAGCAAGGCGCGTTTGCATCTGATGCGAATACGCCAAATTCAGACGCTTGTGTACGGCCTCCAGACGGCTTTTCACCCGGACAACATCCGGTCTTACCCCGTTAAGACGCGCCTTTAAAAGATCCATGCGATTGGTGCGCTGCTGCAAACAGCTGGCTCGTGCATTTTCAAAACGCGTCAGCACATGCACGAGTCGCTCCGAAGATTCGCGCACCGAGGGTTTAGCGCGTAAAAGGCGATCTGTAAGCTCTTGAGCATGCCGCTTTTTCTCATCAAAAAGGGCACGCATGGCGCTTTGAAGGGCGTGGTGCACCTCATCTGCCCGGCGTCCGAGATTATCCAAGATTGTTTCCATGGCCCGCCTCGGATTGGCTCGCCCTTTGAGCATCTGCTCGGCAAGCCTGAGTTCGGCCTCTTTGGCCGCAATAAGGCGCTTACACAGTCCGAAAAACTTCTCACGACCGTTTTCCCAACCCGATGCGACACACAAGGCCGCGGCCGTCGGCGTTGCCGCCCGAAGGTCGGCGACAAAGTCGGCAATCGTCGTGTCAGTCTCATGCCCGATACCGCTTACGACCGGAAGATGCATCCCCGCGACGGCCCGTGCCAGAGCCTCGCCGTTAAAAGTCCATAAGTCCGTGAGCGCCCCCCCGCCGCGCACCAAAAGAATGCAGTCGACCATACCTTGCGCATCGGCTACCTGTAAGGCTCGAATCACTTGGCTTTCGGCTTCGGGTCCCTGTACCGGCGTCGGATACACGATAAGTTCGATATTGGGAGCGTGTAGGGAGACAGTTTTGACGACATCGCGCAAAGCAGCTCCGGCTAAACTTGTGACCACACCGACCCGCTTCGGGTAAAGCGGAATCGGTTTTTTGCGGGCCGCATTAAAGAGACCTTCGCCCTCTAGTTTAGCTTTCAGGGCCATAAACTGGGCGTAAAGCGCACCGTCCCCTGCCGGCTCTATCGACGAAACATTGAGCGATAGCTGCCCGCGAGGCATGTAGATATTGAGATTGCCCCTGACTTGAACCAAATCTCCGACTTTCGGAATATAGGTTTGAGCAAAGCGCTTTTGCCGGAAAAAGCACAACTGCAAGACCGCATCCCGGCGTTCGTCTTTCAGATCGATGTACCAGTGTCCGGACGCTGCCGGCTTGAATGCGTGAATTTCACCGATAACACGAACCTGACCGAAGGTTCCTGCCATCACGGCATTGAGTTGCCCGAGCAAATCGGAAACGGAAAAAAGGGGCGCCTCCCGAACCGGGCCCGGAACCGCAAATAAGTCGTCATCCTCAAACATAGGAAGGCGCGCCTTCTTCGGAAACTGAGTCGTCCCGAAGTGAAAACCGATTAACGACGACGGGCCGGAGCAGGAGTCGCAGCCGGGCGACCGTCAATGTGACGGAACGTGATACGACCCTTCGTCAAATCGTACGGAGAAAGTTCCAAAGAAACTTTGTCCCCCGCCAGAATACGAATGTGGTGCTTGCGCATCTTGCCGTTTGTGTAAGCAATGAGCTCATGCCCGTTTTCCAATTTCACGCGGTACCGCGCATCGGGAAGCACTTCGAGCACTTCACCGGCCATTTCAATCAGGTCTTCTTTTGCCATAAATCCGAAAAAGAAAAATAAACACAACGCAGACGAAAGACTGTTCTAATCCCTTCGCTACGCACGTAACGGGGGGGATTTTACTCATGGATGGCGCAATGCAAACGAATTGAGCTGAAAAAACAATGTTTCCGATTCGTTGCGTTTTGACACAGGCCCGACAAAAAGCCCTCTTTGCCCGCTCTTCTTATAATGCGGAAAAAAACGATACGGCGCGTTTTTTCAGCCGGCTAAAAGAAAGAGAATCCATGTCCGTCCAACCCCTTGACTTATCGGTAGCTCGCCGCGAATGGGCACGCGTCCGCCGTACCAATCCTCTGGTTCACTGCATGACCAATGTCGTTGCCTGTGCCTTTACGGCCGATGTCCTTGCGGCAGCCGGCGCTAGCCCCGCCATGCTTCCGGCCAAACAAGAAGCGCCGGACTTTACGCGCATTGCCGCGGCGTTACTTGTCAATGTCGGGACCCTGACGGCACCCGATGCCGATGCGATGCTGCTGACAACGCGCGCGGCATTGTATGCCCAAAAACCCTGGGTGCTCGATCCGGTTGCCGCCGGCGTCTCGCCCTGGCGCGATTCCGTGATTGCCAAACTCGTCCTGAACAGCCCGACGGTCATCCGCGGCAACCCGTCTGAAATTGTGGCACTAAGCGGCGGAGAAAAAACGGCCAAAGGTGTTGACAGCATCCTGACAAGTGCCGATGCGTTAAAGGCGGCCGAGACCCTTGCCTCCGGGGCCCAAACCATCGTCGCCGTCACGGGTCAGATCGACTACATCACGGACGGAACGCGCACGCTTTCGGTTTCCGGCGGAAACGCCAAAGTCGGTCGTATTGTCGGCACCGGGTGTTCCTTATCGGCCCTGGTCGCTGCTCTCATCGCAGGAGCCGACGATACGCTCGTGGCCGCCGCTTCTGCCTGCGCTCTGGCAAAAAGTGCGGCACAAACTGTCGGCGACAAGCCTTACGGAAGTTTTCATACGGCCTATTTAGACGCCCTTGAAACCATCAGCCTTCAGTCCCTGTGATGCGAACGTCTCCGGATTTGACACTTTATCTTGTCTTAGACCCCGTTTTGTGCGGCGGTTCCGACGGCATGGTGCAAACGGCCCGTCAAGCCGCCCAGGCCGGTGTCACCTGCGTGCAACTTCGGGCTCCGAATTGGAGCACACAGGCTCTTGTGGACTGCGGACTTAAGTTAAAACGCGTTTTATCGCCCTACGGTGTACCGCTGATTGTCAATAACGACGTTAAGGCCGCCGAAATCATCGGAGCAAGCGGGGTACACGTCGGACAAAGCGACATGAATCCGCGCAAGGCTCGTGCCCTTTTAGGGAAAGATGTCGTCATCGGTCTTTCGATTACCCGGTACGAAGAAATCGGAACTTTAGATCCGACTGTTGTCGACTACGCCGGTGTAGGCCCGGTTTACGCCACGTCGACCAAAAAAGATGCCGCGCCGGCGATGGGTCCGGATGTGCTACGCCGAATCATAGAAAATCTTTCCGTCCCTGTCGTTGCAATCGGAGGCATCGGCGTTGCGCAGGCTCCGGAAATGCGCTGCGCCGGCGCTCGCGGCATTGCCGTTGTTTCAGCAATTTGCGGACAACGCGACATTGCTTTAGCGACAAGAACACTGAAATCCGCGTTCGGTCAAGTTTCCTAGGTGATTCGGGAAGTCTACTGTCTGTATAGTTTTCTCGTATACAAGCATTTGCAGGAGGGTTACCCATGCACGACGATCTGTTTCATACGCTTCAGGAGGCTCCGGCCGATCCGATTCTCGGCGTTTCCGAGCGCTTTGCCCGAGACACCCGAGCCGAAAAAGTTAATCTCGGTGTCGGCGCCTACCTTGACGCGAACGGTAATCCGACAACCTTAGATGTCGTCCGTCAGGAAGAAACGGCCTTGGCCGGCACGCCGGGCGGTTCACGCCACTATTACGGCCCCATGAGCGGCGATGCGGCCTTGCGGTGCGCCGTGCAAGAGTTACTTTTCGGTCCGGAAAGCGAAATCATTCGTAGCAAGCGCGCTGCCACCGTTCAAACACTCGGAGGGACGGGGGCGCTACGCTTAGCCGGCGACCTACTCGCCTCGCGTCTGTCCTGCACGGTCGGCGCGACAAGCAATCCGACCTGGGATAACCACAATGCCCTTTTTGCTGCCTCGGGTCTGAAGGTTTTGCGGTATCGGTACTACAAGCCCGGAATCGGCATCGATTTCGAGGGACTTATCGAAGACTTGCAGAGGCTTCCGGAAAAAAGCGTTACCCTTTTACATGCCTGTTGCCACAACCCGACCGGGTATGACTTAAGTTGCGACCAGTGGAACGAGGTGCTTGAGGTTTGCCGGAAAAAGCACCTGATTGCTCTTTTGGATATCGCCTACCAGGGCTTCGGGGACGGCCTTGCAGAAGACACCTATGCCGTGCGTCTTTTTGCCCGATCGGGTCTCAACTTTTTCGTTTCCAGTTCGTTTTCCAAAAACTTCGGCCTGTACGGAGAACGCATCGGAGCCCTTACGGTTGTCACGCAAAACGAAAAAGAATCGCACGTCGTTTTAACTCAGGCCGAAAACCTCGTGCGCTGCAGTTACTCCAATCCCCCGCTTCACGGCGCTCGAATCGTGCGCAATATCTTGACGGACCCGATGAAAAAAGCTGCTTGGGAGAATGAAGTGACCGGTATGCGTCAGCGCATCCGCACAATGCGTGTCACCCTCGCGCGCGCCATGAAAGAAATCGGAGCCAAACGCGATTTCAGTTTTATCGCACGGCAAAAAGGCATGTTCTCCTACACAGGCTTTACATCCGAGCAGATTGAACGCCTCGCCGGTGAATTCGGCATTTATGCCGTCCAAAACGGACGGATTTGCCTGTGCGGATTAAACGATACGAACATTGCGTACGTCGCCAGGGCCTTTGCCGCCGTGCTCTAAGGAAGTTTCGGCAAGAGGCGAACCGATTCTTTTTTCGGAAAACCGACACAACGGAAACACACGTTTTGCGGAACCGAAAAAACTCCGAATTGCGTCTTGCCAATTTTTCCGATTGTGTATATAGTTTCGCTTCTGCATTCCCCGATAGCTCAGTCGGTAGAGCAACGGACTGTTAATCCGTGGGTCGTTGGTTCGAGCCCAACTCGGGGAGCCAGACTTAAAAGAACGGTCCACCTTTCGGTGGCCTTTTTTTTCTGTGTTGTCGGATTTGCCGATCGGCAATCCGACAAGCAAATCTCGAACAAACGAAAGGCTTCATTTCGGACAACCTTCCATGCAGAGACTTGAGCACTTCAGTCGGTTCGCCAATAAAACCTTCCCTCTTTGGATGCTCGTGTTTGCAGGCGCGGCGTATATAAAGCCCGAACTGTTCGTCAATCTGACACCCTGGGTCTCGCCGATGCTCGGACTTGTGATGTTCGGCATGGGATTGACGCTTTCGATTTCGGACTTTAAAGCCGTCCTCTCGCATCCGAGGAAAGTACTTCTCGGAATCTTTGCGCAATACAGTCTGATGCCGGCCATTGCCTACGGCCTTTGTGTCTTCTTGGACCTACCCGGGGAACTTGCCATCGGCGTGATTTTAGTCGGGGCCTGCCCCGGCGGAACATCAAGTAACGTTCTGACGTATTTGGCACGCGGCGACGTGGCGCTATCGGTGACCCTCACAAGTTGCACAACGCTTCTAGCCCCCTTTGTCACCCCGACCATCGTGGCATGGTTGTCTCAGGAGTGGGTTGCCGTTGACCCCTATGCGATGTTTGAATCCATCTGCTGGATTATTCTGATTCCCGTTGCAGCCGGCGTTGCCGTTCATGCACTTGTCGGAGAGAGAATCCGTCAAGCATCCGACGTCCTGCCGCTTCTGAGTATTGCCGTCATTATCGTCATCGTGGCCGTTGTCGTTGCCGGAGCCAGCGGCTCGCTCTCGCAAGCCGTTCCGCTTGCCTTCTTAGCGGTATTCCTTCATAACGGTCTCGGGCTGCTTTTAGGGTATCTTTTGGCGCTTGCCTGCGGTTCGGACTTACCTAAACGTAAGTGTATTTCCATCGAAGTCGGCACCCAAAACGCCGGCCTCGGGGCTGCCCTGGCCTCGCTTCACTTTGCTGCGATGCCGATGATCGCCGTCCCGTCAGCGATTTTCAGTTTTTGGAACATCATCTCCGGATCGATTGTCGCTTCGTATTTTCGAAAAATACCCGAAAAGAAGGCGCACACAAACGCTGATTTTTGATATAGTCTGCCTGTCTGCCCGTGATGTTCCTGCATCGCGCCCCAGTTCCGGAGCTGTCGCGATTTTTTCCCTTTCCAGTTTCGCACCGTGTGCCCGCTTGGCTTGTTTGTGTTTGAAAACCGAAATAATCCCGACAACCGAATAAAGACTCTTTCCACAACCGTTGAATAAAGGAACTCTCTGATGAGCGATTTAATCCTCTCTGTTTCCGACAGCGATTTTCAGTCCGAAATCATCTCCGTCACGGACAAGCCAGTTATCGTTGATTTCTGGGCACCTTGGTGCGGACCGTGCCGTATGCTCTCGCCCCTTGTTGACGCCGCAGCCGAAGAGTACGAAGGACGTGTCCTTTTTGCCAAGTACAACGTCGACGAGGGCGGTGAGGTTGCCGCCCAATACGGTGTGCGCGGTGTGCCGACGTTGCTGGTCTTTAAAAACGGAGATTTAGTCGGACAGCACACGGGCATGATGGCCAAATCCCAATTAACCGCTTTTATCGACCAATATCTTTAAAAACTTCTTTTGAGCGGTCAGACGCGCACGAACGTCTGCTCGGCATTTTCTTTTTTTCTTTTTTCATGCATCTTTCAGAACTTAAAACCCTGCACATCAGCCATCTGCTCGACATGGCCACGGAGCTTGAGATCGAGAACGCGCAGCGTATGCGCAAACAGGAGTTGATGTTTGCTATTCTCAAAAAACGTGCCAAGTCCGGCGAACAGATTTTCGGAGACGGAACCCTTGAGGTTCTGCCCGACGGATTCGGTTTCTTAAGAAGTCCGGATACGAGCTACCTGGCCAGCACCGACGACATTTACATCTCGCCCTCGCAGATCCGCCGCTTTAACTTGCACACGGGCGACTCGATTGAAGGTGAAGTGCGTACCCCCAAAGATAACGAGCGGTATTTCGCCCTCGTCAAGGTCGATACGGTCAACGGTCAGCCGCCGGAAAACCTCAAGCACCGCATGCTCTTTGAAAACCTCACGCCGCTATTTCCGAATGTGCCGCTCACCCTTGAGCGCAACATGCGCGGCGATGAGAACATCACGGGGCGATTGATCGACATCATTGCCCCCATCGGTAAGGGCCAGCGCGGACTGCTTGTTGCAAGTCCGAAATCCGGTAAGACCGTCTTGATGCAGCACATTGCCCACGCCATCACGGCCAATCACCCCGATTGCATCCTCATCGTGCTCCTGATTGACGAACGTCCGGAAGAAGTGACCGAGATGCAACGCTCCGTGCGCGGCGAAGTCATCGCCAGCACGTTCGACGAGCCGGCTACACGCCACGTGCAAGTTGCCGAAATGGTCATCGAAAAAGCCAAGCGTTTGGCTGAAAGCAAGAAAGACGTCATCATTCTTTTGGATTCGATTACGCGTCTTGCTCGCGCCTACAACACGGTCATTCCGAGTTCCGGCAAAGTTCTGACGGGCGGCGTCGATGCCAATGCTCTGCAACGTCCCAAGCGCTTCTTCGGTGCGGCACGCAATATCGAAGAGGGCGGGTCGCTTACGATTCTCGCAACGGCCCTCATCGATACGGGCTCACGCATGGACGACGTGATTTATGAAGAGTTCAAAGGCACGGGCAACATGGAAATTCATCTGGAGCGTCGCCTAGCGGAAAAACGCGTCTATCCGGCCATCAATGTCAACCGTTCCGGTACGCGTCGCGAAGAGCTTTTGCTCAAGCCCGATGTATTGCAGAAAGTGTGGGTCCTGCGCAAACTTCTTTACGATATGGATGAAATCGAGGCGATGGAGTTCCTCTTGGATAAGATGCGTAACACCAAGAGCAATGCCGAGTTCTTCGACATGATGCGCCGAGCAGGCTAGCCACTTAACAAAACCGCCGAAAATTCGGCGGTTTTGCATTGAGGGCGAAAACCCGGTCTTGTCAGACGTAAAACGACTAGCCGGGCTTTTCGTTGACGTACCGCACTTCGATAATTTCCAAAATCTCCACGTGCGCCGGATGATCGATGGTCGCCGGCGTCGGAAGTTTTACTTGGTCGCCTTCGCGCGCCTTTAAGAAAACACGGGCAATGGGACTGACCCAACTGACGTCACCGTGCTCGGGATCGGCCTCATCGATTCCGACAATGCGAACGGTGTGTTCGGTATGGTCCGAAAGCGATTCGTAAACGACTGTTGCGCCGAAGAAAATCTGGTCGGTTTGAGGACGCGTTGCCGGATCGACCACTTCAGCCGATTCAATGCGCTTATTGAGAAAACGAATCCGCCGATCCATTTCACGTAACCGGCGTTTGCCGTACAGGTAGTCGCCGTTTTCGCTTCGGTCGCCGTTACTGGCAGCCCAACTGACGACATTGACCATCGCCGGGCGCTCCACATTCACGAGCTTTTCGCGCTCGTCCAAAAGACGCCTGTAGCAAGCCGGTGTCATGTAGTTTTTCGTATTGGGCGGCAATCCGGGAAGTTTGACTTCCTCTTCATCGTCGTTTAACTGTGAGGAATCCATAAGTTCGTCACCCTCCGTATCGATGACGTCAATTATAAATCGAGACCTTCAAAACCTCGGGCTTAAAAATGCTCGCCGTTCGACAAATACCGCCACCTACCGTACGGAAGTTTTCCGAGGCGTACTTGTCCGATACGCACGCGTTTTAAGCGTAAAACACGCAAGCCGACTGACTCGCACATGCGACGAATTTGCCGCTTTTTGCCTTCCTGCAAAATAAAGCGCAATTCGCTTTCGTTAAGCCAAGAGACTTTCGCGGGCAAAAGGGGCTTTCCGTCCAGCGCAAGTCCGTGATTTAAAAGCGCTAAACCCTTTTCCGAAAGAGCTTCCCGCCCGGTTCGTCCGTCCGAACCTGCAACACGCACGATGTATTCTTTTTCTACGGTGGAAGAGGCATCAATCAGAGTCTTGGCTACACGCCCGTCTTGCGTTAAAACAAGGAGTCCGACCGAATCAATGTCAAGGCGCCCGGCCGGAACCAGACTTTTGAGTTGAGCAGTCGAAAAACGCCGCGTCGACGTATCGCCCGCCCAATGATTTTCCGGCGTAACAAGAACACGAGCCGGCAGATACCCGTCTTCGGCTTGGCCGCTTACGTAGCCAACCGGCTTGTGAATCAGAATCGTCACGCGCGATGCCTGTTCGCGCTGCGCGACCCGATCGACGGTAATCGTTGCATCGGATCGGATTTTTTCTCCGAGTTGCGCCGTCCGGCCGTTTACCTTCACAAGGCCCGCTGCAATCCACGCGTCGGCCTCGCGACGACTCGCAAGGCCGAGTTCACTCATGCGTTTACTGATACGAACAAGTTCCGAACCGGCGTCAACGCCCATTAAACCGCCCCCAGGAGGCAATACTCCATGATGCCTTTTTGGGCATGCAAGCGATTTTCCGCTTCGTCCCAGACGACAGACTGCGGCCCGTCGATAACCGAGGCTGTCACTTCCTCGCCGCGATGCGCCGGCAAGCAGTGCATGAAAAGCGCATGGGAATCGGCTGCGGCCATGACGGTGTCGTTGACCCGGAACGCGGCAAAATCATGCCGGCGCTTCTCGTTTTCTTTTTCAAAGCCCATCGAGGTCCAAACGTCGGTTGTCACCAAATCGGCCCCCCTCGCGGCTTCAATCGGATCGCGTGTGACGGTGTAGTAGTCACCGGCCGGAATCAAACTCGTATCAATCGGATAGCCCTCCGGGATAGCCAGCATAATCTCAAAGCCCAAAATCTTGGCCGCCTCGAGCCACGAATAGCTCATGTTGTTAGCGTCTCCGATCCAAGCGACCTTCTTGCCGCGAATCGGCCCTTTATGCTCCATGAAGGTCAGGATATCAGTCATGATTTGTACGGGGTGGTATTCGTTCGTCAGACCGTTAATCACAGGCACTTGGCTATTTTGAGCAAATGCCACAAGGCGGTCCTGACCGAAGGTGCGAATCATCACCAGGTCGACCATGCGACTGATAACGCGAGCCGTATCTTCGATTGATTCGGAACGTCCGAGCTGCGAGCCCTGACTGGTCAGGTTCACCACATTGCCGCCCATTTGGTAAAAGCCCGTTTCAAAAGACACGCGCGTGCGGGTGCTCGCCTTCTCGAAAATCATCGCGAGAACTTTTCCGTGGAAAGGCTCATAGGGGTTCCCGGCCTTCTGACGCGCTTTGATCCAAAGAGCCCTTTGAAGCATATGCTCAAGTTCTTCGGCGCTGAAATCGGCAAGTTTTAAAAAATGTCGTAGTAAAGCCATTCTTTTCCCTTATTTTTCTAATTTAACAGTCATCGGATAATTCCAAACCGGACCCGAGAACGCCACGTCACTGACGCGTGCCCCAATCGGACACTGGCGTCTCTTAAATTCCGCTCGGTGTGTCATGCGGACGATGCGCTCGACCAAGGCTCGATCAAATCCGGCCTTAACGATTTCGGATACCGATTTTCCCTGATCGACATAAAGACGTAAGACAGCATCTAAAACCGGATACTCCGGAAGACTTTGCGAATCCTTCTGTCCTTCGCGCAATTCGGCCGAGGGCGCTCTCGAAATAATACTTTCGGGAATGAGTTCTCGCCCGGCTCGTACATTGCGGTATCGGGCAAGCTCCCAGACATCGGTCTTGTAGACATCAGAGATTGCTTCGAATGCGCCTGTTGTATCGCCGTAAAGCGTCGCGTACCCGGCCGCCGACTCGCTCTTGTTGCTTGTGGCAATGACAAGACGCCCAAACTTATTGGCGTAGGCCATCAAAAGATTTCCGCGGATGCGCGCCTGAAGGTTTTCTTCCGTGGCATCCCAAGTCGTCCCTGCAAAATCCTCCGAAAGCTCCTTGCGATACGCATCAAAGAGAGCCCCGATCGGACGAGTGGTGTAGTGGATACCGAGGTTTTTCGCGAGTTTTTCCGCTTCCGTCAAGCTTAAATCCGTCGTGTAGCGCGTCGGCATCATGAGCGCATGAACATTTTCCGGTCCCAAAGCGTCGGCGCAAATCGTCGCGACCAAGGCACTGTCAATTCCGCCGGACAGCCCGAGTTGTACGCTTTTAAAGCCGTTCTTATGCACATAGTCGCCAAGTGCGAGAACCAGGGCATCGTAAAGATCCCCGAGCTCATCGGTCGGGGGAGCGTCGAGTGCCTTCGTTCCGACCAAATCCACGGTCTTAAAGTCCTCGGCCGAGCGCGCGAGACGAGCCGTACAGGCCCCGTCGCGATTGACGACAAAACTGGCGCCGTCAAAAACCCATACGTCGGCGCCGCCCGCAAGGTTGACAAAAAGAATCGGAAGTGCGAGCTTTCGGGCGACCTGACTCACTAAGTTCAGACGCGCTTCGGGTCGCCCACGTTTAAACGGATCTGCGGCGACCACCAACACAGCCTCAGCTCCGCGCAATTTCATATCGGAAACGGAATCGGGTAGCGAATCGATTTGCGACAGAATCCCGAAGCGCGTTCCGGCAATTTCAACCACTTCCCCGGGAACAACCAGACGATTTGTGCCGTTTTCCACAAGGACGAGCCCCGGAGTCATCCCGAACAGAGCCGGGACGGCAAGCTTCGGAACCAGTGTCGTAAAGGCTTCCTTTTGACGAAGCAAAAATTCCGCGCGTCGGGAAAAACCTTCCACCGGATACCCGGTTAAAGCGCCCAGCGGAGCAACAAGAAGACCGGCGCCTTCCTCGCGAGCACGCAAAGACGCTTCCTGCAATTTCTCGGCATTTGTCCGAAAATCGCCGACAGACGCATTGATTTGAAATATTGAAACGCCTAACATGATTGTTTGTCCTTTCGTTTTGAGGCGGGACAATTGTAGCCACAACCCTTTTAAGGAGTGTTTTCTTGAGTTTTGAATCTGCAAAAGCGCAACTCGCGCGCCACAACTTATCAGACAAAATACGTATTTGCGATGAGCCGACACCGACAGTGGAGACGGCCGCACATGCATTAGGGTGCGCACCGGGCAATATTGCAAAGACACTGGCCTTTTTGGTCGACGGCAAACCCGTTTTGGTTGTTGCCGCCGGAGATGCCCGCATCGACAACAAAAAATTTAAAGCGACCTTTCACACCAAAGCGAGCATGATTGCCCACGAAGCCGTTGAAAACTACACGGGACACCCGATGGGAGGCGTCTGCCCGTTCGGCGTCAAAGAGGGTTGCAGCGTGTATTTAGACCAGTCTCTTAAGCGCTACGAGAAAATCTTTCCCGCCTGCGGCACGGCTCACAGTGCCGTGGACCTGACACTCAAAGAACTGGAAGAAAGTGCCGAAGCAGTCGGTTGGGTCGATGTCTCAAAGGACCCGGTTCCCGTCGCCGGCTAGTGACTTAAGAGCCCGAGCCAGGGTTTTCGGATCTGAATCGCTTGCGAGTGTCACGTTCCCGAACCCGGATTGCTCGAGCGCCTGTACGCAACGCGGATGAACCGTCAGAACACCTCCCGACTGCAGCCACATAAAGGCTTCGGGAATCCCCTCAAGCGCTTGCTTAAAAACACCGACGGCTTCGGTACTTGTCAGGAGCAAGACGGGATATTCCGTTTGCATCGACTGTTTGAGCGCCTCTTTTTTCTCGAAATCCATGGTAAAGGGAATGCGCTCATAGACACATAGCTTTTCGATGTGTACGCCGGCATCGGCCAGTTGCTCGGAAAGCCACTCCCGTCCGCTTTGAGCTCGGAAAATCAAAAGCGATCTCGGCAGCCCCCTGTCTTTCATCGCCTTAAAAAGCGATTCACTACCGGAAGATGGCACCTTGCCTTCCGGGCAAAGGATTCGGACCGAGGCGCCCCAAGCTTTTTGCACGGCACGAGCCGTCGCCGCCCCGGCGCAACAGACCGTGACACTTTCGGGGATGTTCGGCATTCGGGCGTGCGCAAAGGAAACCGCCGTCGGGCTGATAAACAAAAAGGCGTCAAATCGCGATACATCCGAAAGTGTCCGATTCACGGTCTCGGTGTCGCTCGGAGCGACAAACGAAAAAGCCGGCCAGATCCACGTAGACAGCCCCGTAAGTTCTCGGGCTAATCGTTCCGATTCCTTTTGCGGACGCGTCAAAATCAAGCGAGGTGCCCGTATCATTTCGTACGCGTCTCCGACAAAACGGCATCCAGGACTTCTTGTGCGCCCTGCTTTAATAGTTGCCCGACAACGCGCGAAGCAAGATCTTCGGCCTGTGCGTACTGGGCACAGTCTTGAGCAAAGAGCATGCGCCCCGTTCGATGATCTCCGACAAGAGCCCGAAGCCAAAGACTGCCGCCCCGATCGACAGCATACGCAGCAAGCGGCACCTGGCAAGAGCCTCCCAAAGCACGACTGACAGCGCGCTCGGCCGCACAAGCCGCTCGCGTTTTTTCGTCATTGAGAAATGCGACAATCCGACCTAATTTCTCATCGTCCGAACGAATTTCAATCCCGAGGGCTCCTTGTCCGGGGGCCGGAAGACTCACTTCGGCCGGAATCCACTGACGGATACGATCGGAAAAACCAAGCCGTTTCAGACCAGCTCCGGCCATAATCAACGCATCGAACTGTCCGGCATCCAATTTACTTAACCGCGTTCCGACATTACCGCGCACGGACCGGACGATAAGGTGCGGATACCGGTTTTTGAGCATCAATTCGCGTCTCAAACTTGAAGTTCCGACAACAGCCCCCTCGGGCATATCCTCTAAAGAGGCAAATCGGGAACTGACAAAGACATCACGCGGATCTTCACGCACCGTCACGCAGGCTAAAGAAAAACCTGAGGGCAACTGCATCGGAACATCTTTGAGGGAGTGAACCGCAAGGTCCGCTCTCCCCTCTTGCATAGCTGTCTCGAGTTCTTTGACAAAAAGTCCTTTACCGCCGATAAGCGACAGTTTCTTATCGAGAATCCGATCGCCTCGCGTTGTGATGCCGAGAATCGAAACATCTTCGGTCGGATAGTGCGCCTGAAGTAACGACTGAACGTGCTTAGACTGCCATAAAGCAAGAGCACTTTCGCGACTGACGATGACGATTGATTGTTTTTCCATTGTACTTTTGAATCCTTCCCGCAAAACCGTCAATTTGAACGGTCTCAAAACGACGTGAAATTTTACCGAAAAGCAAACGACGTCCTTCTTGCCATCTTGTTCGGAGCGATGCAAGTCAGAAGATTGGGCGCCTTTTCGAGACGTTAGGTTTTGACCTGTTTCTCTTCCCATTACAATAACGGAGCTTCTTAGCTCCCCTCTTTTTTAAGCAGGCTGAGACTTTGACCTTCTTTTTTTTCGTATTCCTATGCAAGAAGACCACAACAATTCCGTTGATCCGTTACACGCCAAGAGCAAGGCATGGTCCGGGCGTTTTTCCGAACCCGTTGCCGACTTTGTCCTGCGCTATACACAATCGGTCAGCTTTGATAAGCGCATGGCACAGGCAGACATCGCCGGGTCTTTAGCCCACGCCGCGATGCTCGAACACTGCGGCATTCTCACGAAGAACGATTTAGCCGATATTCGTCGCGGTATGGCGCAGATTTCCGAAGAAATCAAAACCGGTAAGTTTGTTTGGCAATTAGAACTTGAAGACGTGCACTTAAATATCGAAGCTCGGCTCACGCAACTTATCGGTGATGCCGGGAAACGCCTTCACACGGGACGCAGCCGAAACGATCAAGTCGCGACCGACATCCGTCTTTATTTAAGAGGCGAAATCGATGCTATCGTGCGTCTGATCGATGCCTTGCAGCACGTTCTTGTCGCTCAGGCTCAAAAAGAATATGACACCGTCATGCCGGGCTTTACGCACATGCAAGTGGCGCAGCCTGTAACGTTCGGCCACCATATGCTCGCGTACGTCGAGATGTTCGAGCGCGACAGAGAGCGCATGCTCGATTTACGGCACCGTGTCAACTGCTCCCCGTTGGGTGCTGCCGCCCTGGCCGGAACGACCTATCCGATCGATCGCGAATACTCAGCACGCCTTTTAGGCTTTGAGGCCGTGGCCCAAAATTCCCTAGATGCCGTCAGCGACCGTGATTTCGGTATTGAGTTTTCCGCCGCCGCGAGCCTTGTCATGGTGCACATCTCGCGGCTTTCCGAAGAACTAATCTACTGGATGAGTCAGCGCTTCTCGTTTATTCGGCTTCCCGATCGCTTCACGACCGGTAGCTCCATTATGCCGCAAAAGAAAAATCCGGACGTTCCGGAAACGGCTCGCGGCAAGTGTTCTCGCGTCGTCGGAGACTTAATGAGTCTGACGATGCTCATTAAAGGACTTCCTCTTGCTTACAACAAAGACTTGCAAGAAGATAAAGAACCGCTTTTCGATGCCGTCGACACGGTCAAAGACACCCTGCGCGCTTTTGTGGAAATGATGCCCGGCGTTGAGATCAATCGCCGACAAATGCGAGAAGCCGCCTGCGCCGGCTATCCGACGGCAACGGACCTGGCTGACTATTTGGTCCGAAAAGGTATTCCCTTCCGTACGGCACACGATGTGGTCGGACGGGTCGTTCGCAAGGCAAGTGCCGAGGGCAAAGACTTGTCGGAATTGCCTCTTGAGGAATTACAAAGTTTTGAGCCGCGCATCGACAAAGATGTTTACGCTGTTTTGACCTTGGAAGGGTCTCTGTCAGCGCGCAACCACCTAGGCGGAACGGCTCCGACGCAGGTGATGCATCAGGTCAAACGCTGGGAGGCGATTTTCTCCGATCGTGATGCAATCGACAAATCGAAAGGCGCTGCCGAGATCTGACCTGGGCGCTTTTTGTGTGAATCGGTCAAGCCGGCGAACCCGCCGGCTTTTCCATTTTAAATGAAGCTTTCGGCAGCCAAAAAGAGCACGACCAAACCGAAAACGATTCGATACCAGCCGAACCCGCGAAAATCGTTGTGGCTGACAAAGGCCAAGAGCCACTTGACGACCACAATGGCCGAGATGAAACTGACGACGCCGCCGAGCAAAATGGCCGGACCCATCTCGACACTTAAGGACTCATAGTTCTTAAACAGGTCGTAGACCGTTGCCCCGAAAATCGTCGGAATCGATAAAAAGAAAGAAAATTCCGTGGCGGCCCGGCGTGATAAACCTAGGACCATCCCGCCGATAATCGTGGCCCCCGAGCGGCTCATCCCCGGAATCAAGGCAAGGCACTGCATACAGCCCACACCGAAAGCATCTTTCACGGACATGTCGTCCATCGTTTTGACGCGCGGCGTCCACGCTTTCCGGATATTGATGTTTTCAACGAGCAAAATCACAACGCCGCCGACAATGAGTGTCACAGCCACCGTCACCGGATTAAATAGGTACATCTTGATGGCTTTGGCAAGCATCAGACCGATGAGGGCGGCCGGAATAAACGCCACAACGGTGTTAACGGCCAAGCGCTGATCTTTTCCCGTGCGGAAAAGATTTTTGAGGATGGAAAAAATCCGTTCACGGTAATACCAACACACGGCCAAAATGGCGCCTGCTTGGATAGCGACGAAAAACGTATCAGCTCCCTCACCGTTAAAACGGACAACGGCACCGGCGACAATCAGGTGCCCTGTGGAACTAATCGGCAAAAACTCCGTTAATCCCTCGACAATGCCGAGGAAAACCGCCTGTACGGCTTCAATCCAATGCATGAAAAAGTATTCCCGAGGCGATTAGAACGGAAGCTTCATTCCCGGAGGCAAGGGCATGCCGGCCGTGACAGACCGCATCTTCGCTTCCGCTGTCTCCGTGACCTTGTGTGCCGCATCGTTTAACGCCGCGGCAATCAGGTCTTCGAGCATTTCCCGATCATCGGGCTCACCGGAAAAGACGCTCGGATCGATTTGAACCTTCTTAGCCTCATGCTTGCAGGTCATCGTAATTTTGACCATGCCGGCACCGGCCTCACCGACAACCTCCATATTGCCGAGCTCGGCCTGGGCACGCTCGATGTTTTGCTGCATCTTCTGCGCTTGGGCAAGAAGTCCCTGAAAATTACCTTTCATCATGTTTTCTTTCCTTTTTCTTGAGCGATGCGCACGGACGTCTCGTCAAGTGTCGCATCAAACATCTGTAAACATTTCTGCACAAAGGGATCACTGCGAAAGGCCTCGATTAAAGCCTTTTGTGCACGAAGCTTCTCGACTCGTTCCAACTTGGAAATGCTCGTCGCCTTACTCGTGCATTCACCCGAAGCAAACGTCACCGTAAAGGGCGACCCCGTGACATCCCTGAAAGCCTTCGCTAATTGACCGATCAACTCCTCGGTCACAAACGAACGCGAACGCGGGCGTAATGATACGTGCTTATCGTCAAAGGCGAGTAACTCACTCCCCGAGGCCACTTCACGCGGGAAGCCCTCCAAGCACGTCTGACACAGCAAACGGCGCCAACCGAGTAACTCAGGAGACGGGACAAAATGAATCTCGTCGTCCCATTTGAGTTCGTGTCCGAAGTCGGAAGGCGCTAAGGTTTTCCCGGCTCGTCCTCCCAAGGCGCCGGCGCAGAACTTGCCTCATTCGGGTTCTCGAAAGCACCCTCTGGCGCTGCCTTTGTTTCCTCATGAACAGGAACCGTTCCTTTAAATCCTGCGGGCTTAAAAGCGAGCATCCGCAAAACGGCCATCGTAAATCCGGCGTATTCGTCGGGTGCTACCGACATGTCCGTGCGTGCTTGAAGAACGATTTGGTAATCGAGCTGCACCTCTTCGGGCGTCATCTCTTTGGCCAAACGCAAAATCCCGATATTTTGAGGATTGTCGGCCGGGTAGGCATCCGGAACACGCTGTGCGATGGCCACGCTGTGAAAAAGCGATGCCCAATCGCGAATGGCCTGAGAAAACGAAAAACTTCGCGCATTCATTTCATCGGCAAGGCGAAGCGCCTTTTTGGCACTCCCTTCCAACACGGCCTCGGTCATTTGGACCAAAACATCCGAATCAACGATGCCGAGCATGTTGCGAACCGCCTCAAGCGTTACGGGACCGGCAGCGTAAGCAATCGCTTGGTCCAGTAGGCTTAAGCCGTCTCGCATCGATCCGTGTGCCCCGACTCCGAGTAGGTGCAGCGCTGCAGGCTCGGCGTCAATACCCTCGACCTGAAGGATATGCGCCATGTGCGAGGCCACGGCCTCGGGCGTCATATTCTTAAGATTAAATTGCAAACAGCGCGAAAGCACCGTCACGGGAACTTTTTGCGGGTCGGTCGTTGCCAGAATGAATTTGACGTATTCGGGAGGCTCTTCCAGAGTCTTGAGCATGGCGTTGAAGGCATGGGCACTTAACATATGCACTTCGTCAATCATGTAGACCTTGTAGCGCGCATTGGTAGGAGCGTACATCGCACGTTCCAAAAGCGCCGTCATTTCTTCGACCGAACGGTTCGAGGCCGCATCGATTTCAATGTAGTCGATAAAGCGTCCTTCGTCGATAGCCCGACAAGCCTCGCACTTGCCGCACGGGTGACTGGTCACACCCCCTTTGCCGTCCTCGCCCATGCAGTTAAGACACTTGGCAAGAATTCGCGAGAGCGTGGTTTTACCGACGCCGCGCGTGCCGGTGAAAAGATAGGCGTGATGAAGTCTGTTTTCATCGAGTGCATGCCGCAAAGCCGCGACGACATGCTCTTGTCCGACCATACTGTCAAAATCATGCGGACGCCATTTGCGCGCCAGGACTTGATAACTCATATGCTGTTTGAAACCGTAAAGTAGAAGCGATAAAGACCCGAACGGTCATTCGTGTTCGGCAGTCATTTTAAAGGAAAGAGGTCAAGGGAGTTCGGCACTCTTAGCGAACGGACACCCTGAAAACGCATGAAAATCGGACAAAGAAAAGGCGAGCCTTATCCTCGGCACTAAGAGTGTTCCGCCGTGGCTGCTTCGTTCCCGACCTGACCAGGTTAGCAGAGCTCTTATGCGAGGGGACCCGCCGAGGGCAGATTGTATAGGAATTTGTCAGCTCTTAGATTATGTTCACAATCACCAAAATCACCGGCATAGCAAAAACAACGGCCGCCGTCGACGCTCCGATGGCCTCAGCGGCGAATTCCGCATCGCCCCCGTAAGCCTTACTTAAAACCGAAATCACGGAAGACACGGGAAGCGCCGACACAATCATAAAGACGCGAAGCATGAAGGGGTCAAGCCCGAAAGGTTGCGCCACGCAGTACGTAATAATCGGGCGCAAAACGTAGCAGGCACATAAAATAAGCCACAACTCGCGCGGCATCTTTTTTAAGCGTCCGAACCCGACCATCTGCACCGTAATACCCACGAAAATCAAAGCCAAGGGTGTCGTCAGATTTCCCAAGTACCGCGTAATCATCATGATCGTATCGGGAACTTTAAGGCCAATCAGAACACACAAAAGCCCCAAGGCGCACCCGATCAGCGGGGGCTTAAACAGCATGCAAATACTCTTAAAAGACCAAAGTTTCGGCGCTTTACCCCCGACGCGTCGCACATTATCGAGTTGAATGTTGTAAAGACCGACTGTCCAAATAAACAGGCAGTTGGCAATAAAGTACTCGAGAACGTACGGGATGCCGCGCTCGCCGTACATGGCCATCACGATGGGAACGCCGACAAAAAGCACGGTCGAACCGGAAAAACAGGAAATAAAGGTTCCCGTGCGCTCTTTGGCAACCCAGCCGATTTTGATGAACAATATCGAGAAAAGAAAGTTAATGAAAATGACGATAAAGGGAAGCGTCAGACTTTGCGCCAGTTCCATGAACTGATCGTGCGTAAACCGCGCCACCACGGAATAAAACAGAAAACATGGGAGCGAAATGTTGACGAGTTTGGCAATGAGGGTCCGACTTTGTTCATTGAAAGTCCCTTTGTGCGCAAAATAAAAGCCGATGCCGGCTACTGCGGCGACGACCGACACCGCACACAAGGAATTGAGTATTGCCTCTAGCATCGTTTTCCCTTTCGCCGTTTTCCGATGTGCCGTATTTTACCCCTCGGCACAAAGGAGCATTTCTTCGATACACTTGAGTTTTCTTGCGGTCGGAAGATGCAATTTCCTTTTCCCGAAACCGTACCTTTTTACTCCAGGGGGATTACCTTATGTGCACAAGTTTTACAGCCGGAAAAGCCGCTACGGCAGACGGCTCTTTGATTGTGGCCCGTAGTGCCGACAGTGCAGCCATTAAAGCCCAGCATTTCGTTTACCACCCGGCTCGTACCGGGCAAACGGGTACCTACAGCACAAAAGCACACGGGGGCGTCAACGACTTTACATATCCGCTTCCGGAAAACTCCTTAGCTTACACAACCATGCCGTTTTGGAAGACACAGCTACACGGAGCGGCGGGCTTTAATGAGGCAGGCCTCGGCGTGACGGGAACCGAATCGATTTACGCAAGCGATTTAGCCTTAGCCGCCGACCCCTATGTCAAAGAAACGGGCATTACCGAGGATGACATTGCCGACGTCGTCCTGTCGCGTTGCCGCACGGCGAAGGAAGGCGTTCTGTTGCTCGGTTCGATTATCGAAGAAAAAGGCGCAGGCGAAGGATTCGGCGTTGCCTTTGTCGATGCCGATGAAATCTGGTACTTGGAAACGGGAACCGGCCATCAGTGGATTGCCCAGAAAACTCCCGATGACAAATATTTTGCGTCGGCCAATCAAGGACGTCTGCAAGATTATGACCCTCAGTCACCCGATACTTTAGGCTCGAAAACACTGGTTGACTTTGCCCTCTCCCAAGGCCTATACAAACCGGAAACAGATGGAAAATTTAACTTTTCCAAGGCCTACACACGCGATGACGGGCGCGACCGCATCTACAACGACCCGCGTGTTTGGATTATCCAAAAGTTGCTCAATCCGTCCCTTACGCAAGATCCGCAGCAAGGGCGTTCGTTCCCTGTGTATCTCACGCCGGAAAAGAAAGTAACCGTTGAGGATGCCAAGGCGATTTTGCGCAATCACTTCGATGGAAGCGAGCACGATCCGTACGGCGCGGACTTGCGCGGTGACGAGCCCTGGAGACCGATTAGTGTTTTCCGGACCTATGAAGCCCATGTGTTGCAGGTGCGCCCGTGGCTCCCGAAACCGATCGGCGAAATCCTTTATGTGGCGATGGGCATGGCCGATTTGTCGGTCTTTATTCCCTTTTATGCCGGTCTGACGCACATCCCCGAATCCTGGCAAAAAGGCACCGATCAGGGAGAGGCCGATTCGGCCTACTGGAAATTCCGTCGCGTGCAGACCTTGGCGATGACCGACTACCCGAAGCTCGCTCCGATTGTGAAACAAACGTGGGCCGAATTCGAGGCGCAAGCTAAGCTTGAGCAAGAGGCCATGGAAAAGAGGGTTCTTGAACTTTACCGAAGTGACAAAACGACGGCCATCGAGCAATTAGAGACCTTTAACCGCGCTCTGATTGCCAAGGCCGAACGCACGGCCGAAAAACTTCTGGAAAAACTCTTTGTGGTTCGAACGCTTGACATCGAAGCAATGGTCCCGGCGAAAAACCGGAAAAACAAAGATTGATGCTTCTTGCGCGGCAGGGAAAGGTCGGCCTTTTCCTGCCGATACAGCAGAAAAAAACTTGCCCGGATACAAAAAAACTTCTCCGCAGAGAAGTCCCGATGATTTGGTTGCGGGGGAAGGATTTGAACCTTCGACCTTCGGGTTATGAGCCCGACGAGCTACCGGACTGCTCCACCCCGCGGTCCTATAAGAATTCAGGATTCTATAGAATAACGGTTTCTTCGTCAAGAAAACCGAAACATTTGCACTATCCTCGGAAGTAGCTCTGATGCGTTTTGCCACTGTTAAAAAGTTACTCGATTGCCTCAGTGCGCAAAGAGCACACCGTTTGGTTTTAAACAATCTCGACTGGTTTACGGTTTTCGGCTTGAGTGCCGAGATGGCACCGACCCCTCCCGAAGACCCCGTGTGGGCCATGGGAATCCGGTTTCCGAATACCGTGGGACTGGCAGCCGGCCTTGACACGAACGGCGAATGCATCAGTTCCCTCGGGAGCTTCGGATTCGGCCACATTGAAGTCGGCAGTGTCAGCCCCTTACCGATCCCCGGTTCTTTCGATGTGCGTCGCGAAAAAAAGGACGGTCTGACGCTTTCCTACGAACGCCCGATTGTCAACGCCGGAATCGATAACGTCCTTGTTAATCTCAAAAGCGCCGATGCCTATCACCTTCGGGGCGGGGTGCTCGGAATCAACCTGCGCCTGACTCAGAGTCAAACCGAGTCTTCCTATAGCAATCTGGCGCTTTGCTTTGAAAAAGCCTATAAGAAGGCCGACTACGTGACGCTAAACGCCGCCGAGCTCTCTTTAGAGGACTCGGTTCGGGCGATGTCGCGCCTTCTTGAAGTACGGCATCGATTGCTCGATTCGGAACCCTTAAAGAGTAAGCCGATTGCCGTCAAAATTGCTCCGGAGGCAAAAGACACGCTCTTACCGCGCCTCGATGCGCTCCTTGAAGGCGGAGCCGATGCCGTTATCGCCACCTCGGGAAAACAATCCGATGACAACAGGACCTATCTTTCGGGGCGCGCCTTAACGGACGATGCTCTGAAAATGCTTTTTCTCGTGACGCAGCATATCGACAAGACCGTTCCCGTCATTTCGTGCGGCGGCATTCGTAGCGGGGAAGACGCCTTGTGTCGCATTCAGGCCGGGGCTTGCCTCGTGCAGCTTTTAACAGGATTTGTCGAATTCGGGCCGGCCTTAGTCTACGAGTGTATCCGCGCGATTAAGTCCGACGGATTAGGTCATGCTGCTCAAGACGTCAGACATGATTTTTGATTTTGCGCTATCGTGCTAAAAACACGGTCCTAACTAGAAAACATTCGCCGATGATTCCAACCGACTCGATTCTTCGTCCGTACTTTTGGAACGTTCCCTTCTGGGCACAGGTGGGCGTGTATGTGCTCGGATTCATTTGCATCGCAATTTTTTTCGCAGGCCTTGTGCGGGCCTGGAAAATCGTGCGCGAAGATATGCCCTCGGAAGTCTCGGCACCGGCTAAGCTTTCTTATACCAAAACACTCCTGACCGTCCTGATGCAACGCAAGGTGCGAGAAACACGCAGCGGCCTAGCGCATTTTGCGATTTTCTGGGGCTTTGTCCTTTTATTTTTAGGCACTGTTCTTGCCACGGTCGATTGGGACGTTGCATGGCTTGCCTTTGATAAGCGCATTCTTTCGGGACGCGTTTACCTAGTTTACAAGTTGGTCTTGGACCTAGCAGGGCTTGCTGCCCTCCTCGGTCTTGCGTACGCCGCTTTACGACGCTTTGTTTGGGGTGACCCGAAGGTCGAACCCACAGGGCGTTCAGGCATCATCCTCGGCACCTTGGCCGGTATCATCGTTTTAGGCTTTGTTCTGGAAGCGTTGCGACTTGCCGCTCAAAATCCTCCCTGGGCCGTTTGGTCTCCGGTCGGGTTCCTTTTGAGCCGCTGCTTTGTTGCCATGTCCCCTGCGTCGCTTCACATCACGCACCTATTTGTGTGGGTCATTCACGCCTTGACGTCCCTGTGCTTTATTGCCGTCATGCCGCTGACGTTTTACGCACACCTATTTAAAGCCCCCGCTTCGATTCGTCGGGAAAAGCGCTGTCCGACGGCTGCCGTTGCCAAGATTGAAAACATCGAAGAGCAAGAGCATTTCGGCGTGAGCGACTTTAAGGACTTTACGCTCGAAGATCGCATTCACATCGACGGGTGCACCGAATGCGGCAGGTGTCGTGCCGTCTGCCCGGCTTTCCGTGCCGGAAGCACCTTAGATCCCAAGTCGCTTATCTTGGCTCTTCAGACCCGTTTACACGGAGAAAAGCGCGACGTGCCGTTAATCGACGGGCTGGTACCTAAAGCCGGCCTTTGGGACTGCACGACCTGTAATGCATGCGCTCAGGTCTGCCCGGCAAGAATCCCGATTCCCGATCTTATTATTTCCATGCGTCGAAATCTGGCGCTTGAAAAAGGTGATTTTCCCGCCGGTCTTGCGCACGCGCTTGAAAACACTGCCAGTGTCGGGAATCCCTGGGGCATGGATCCGGCGTCTCGCACACGCTGGACGAAAGACCTCAATGTCCCGCTTGCCCGAGCCGGCGAGCATTACGATGTCCTTTACTGGGTCGGCTGTTCGGCCTCCTACGATAAACGCGCCCAAAAGATTGCCTGCTCCATGGTTCGGATTTTCCGCGCCGCCGGTGTGAAATTTGCCGTGATGGCCGAAGAGCGGTGCCATGCCGACTGGGCACGACGCGCCGGCGAAGAGTACCTATTTCAGACGGCGGCTCAAGAGAATATCGGCAACTTAAGTCGCTACGATTTTGACGAAATCGTCACGGCCTGCCCGCATTGCTTTAATACGCTTAAAAACGAATACCCGCAGTTCGAAGGCGGTTGCTACGTCGTGCGCAATCACGTCGAATTCATTCGTGCGTTAATCAAGTCACATCGCATCACGCTCAAAAAGAGCGACCGTGCAAAGATTGCCCTTCACGATGCCTGCTATTTGGCACGTGCCAACGGCTTTGTCAAAGAGCCGCGCAAGATTCTGAAAAAGGCCGGTGCCCGAATTGCCGAGCCGAGCGAAAGTGCGATGGCGTCCTTTTGTTGCGGCGCAGGCGGTGCACAACTTTTCCAAGATAAACCCCTGCGTATCAACACGATCCGCATTAAAGAATTAAAAGACACCGGCGCTCAGCACATCGCCGTGGAATGCCCGCACTGTCTGACGATGCTCACAGCCGCCAGTTCCGACAAAGAGATGCCGATTGAAGACATCGCCGAAATCGTAGCCGATGCGATGCAAGAGACCGGCGAGCCGAACAATGCCAAGTCCTAAGACCACACATAAGACCGTTCAGGTTTTAACGCGCATCGGACACCTTTTAAAGGCATTAACGCAAGAAAGCGAGCCGTGCGGCGTACGCGCGCTTGCCAGGGGCGCCGATCTGTCCCCTTCGACGGCGCAGCGTCTGATGGTCGGATTGCAATCGCAGGGTTTTGTTGAGCAAACCCCGGGAAGAAAGTGGATTCTGGGCAACGCCCTTGTGGTCCTCGGACTCAATGCCCTGCGTAACAAACACCTTGCCTCACCGGATTCCGCGCTTTTCAAAGCTTTGGAAGAAGAAACCGGCGGGATTTTTTCCCTCGGAGTCCGTGTCGGCGACTCCGTCGCACTCCTGACACAAAGACAAACCCGTGTTCTGCCTTTACACGAAACAGCTTGCGGCATTGCGCTACTCGGAACGGAGAGTCCGGAAAAGTTAACCGTGTACATGACGCGACAAAACCTGACGGGAAACGCACGCGAAACCCTCTTTTTACAACGCGAGTCTTTCATTCGAAACGGATGGCTCGGCGTCTTAGACGACGTGCACGGATACACCGTTGCTGCTACTGTGCAACCTCACGAAAAAAGCGAAGCAACGGCGGCTCTTGCGCTTTTATTTGCCGGTCAAACGTCTTGCTCGGACAATGCGCTGAAAAGCCTTCTTGCTGTAGCAAAGACACTTTCTCACACAGGCTCCTAGAAAAAACGTCGGCTCAGCTGAAAAAGAAAAATCCCCGAAGCTAAGGGCCATACGGGGATTGACTGTTTCTACAATGCAAACGTAAAAACTACCGCACGCCGCGTTCTTCATTGGCCTTAAGGGCCATTGCCACGACTTTGCGCGCCAAAGCACTCGTCGGATCGATGACAAACACGGTCTTTCCGGCACACGGCAAATCCCCTTCGTGCAAAATGAGCGGCAATTCCGTGCAACCCAAAATAAGAACGTTGCAGTCGTATTCGCGCACGAGTTCCTCGGCCGCGCGCATCAACTCCTCACGGCAAATGCCGTCGGTCTTTCCGGCCTTGGCTCCCTCGGGCCCGTAGATGGCTGACATTACGTCTTCCTGACGCTCGGAGGAAGGCACGAAAAGCGGCATGCCCATCTCTTCGGCCTTGTTCGAATAAATGCCGGTCTTGACGGTACCGGTCGTAGCCATCAGGCCGATACGCGCCGCATCGCCGAATTTTTCCTTAATCTCATCAAGGGCTGCCTGCTGCATGTTGATAAACGGAATCTTCAGATGCCGCTCCATGTACGGAATAAAGGCATGGGCTGTATTGCAGGGAATAATGATGACATCGCATCCGTCGTCCTCAAGACGCTTGGCGCAGTTATAAAGCGCAAGTGTCGGGTCGACGCCGCCCGAAAGCAGTGCCGCCGTGCGATCGGGAATCTGCGGGTTTTGTTCCACAACAAGCTTGATGTGTTCCTGGTCGGTTTTAGCCGGCGTTGCCTTCACGATCTTGTCGTACAAGTCGACGGTTGCCGCCGGTCCGAGCCCCCCGATCATGCCGACCTTAAAACCCTTTAAAACGGGACCGTCTTTTAACGCATCAATGAGGTCTGCGGCATAGGTCGATGCCGATAGGTCTTTCGGATTCACAAGACGCGCGCGGCATTCGGTGGCAAGTTCCGGGAAAAACGAAGGAACGGTCTCATCGGCAAAACCGACAACGCCGTAGCCGCGCTCAAATAAGCGTTCGGCCGCATTAAAAAGTTCGATTTTCAAATCCCCGAGTTCGATGCGCGGTGTCGGGGCCTTTGCCAGCTGCAGTGTCTCGAGCTGAACATCAAAGTCCGGCTCCTTTAAAAGCACCTGAGTCTTGACTTCAAGCGCCCGCAACATCGCCACTTGCGTCGCAACGATTCCGATTCGCTTCATAGTTTTTCTCCATTGCCGTCTAAAACCGATGTGTGAGATAGCTGCTTTTACCCACTATCCGCAGGTTGTCAATCATATCCCGCTTTCTTTTTTTGGGTATACGGCAATCGGCTTAGGTCGGTTCGCCGAAGGGAGGAAAAAGGAGCGACGAGCGGTTACAAGCGCCGTATGGATTCCCAGACTTTCGTCAGGCGCTTGACGGAAACAGGCATCGGAGTCCGAAGCTCTTGGGCAAAAAGCGACACACGCAATTCCTCGAGCATCCAGCGAAACGCTTCAAGGTGCTCATCGACAACGCCCTTACGGGAAGCCACCTCGCGGGCATACGGAACGAAAAGTTTGTTCACGGCCTGCATTTGCACGGCATCGCGTTCCGGGGCATTACGCAATTTATCCAAACGCACGTTAATCGCTCGCACATAGCGCGTGTAGTGGCGCAGTTGCTCGGGCGGCGTTGTCAGCAAAAAGCCCCTGGGAAAAAGCCCCTTTAACTGCACACGAATGTCCTGAACGACGTCGGGAAAAGCGCGCACTGCCGCAAGGCGCTTAGGGATACCGGATAGCTCACTAGCAAGAGCCTCCAGCGAGCGCGCAAGCTCTCGGCCGACAAGATTAAGTTTCCCTTTGGCCTCTTCGCGACGCACCCGAAATTGCGCCTCGTTTGTCGGCCAGGGCTCGTAAAGCGCCACGGCATCGACCGTGGCGGCCACTAAGTCCGAACGAAGAGCCTCGTAACTTTCAAAGGCATCGGCAACCGCATCGACGACCGAGGCGCGCATTTGAACGGTTTGTAGTCCCGTGAGGTTCTTTTCTAAAAACCGCACTTGCTCGCGTAGTTGCAACAAAAAGAGGCGTCGCAATCCGGCTCTTTGAGACCGCTTGGCCTCACTCGGGTCATCGAAAACTTCTAACGAGCAATACGTTTTACAGTCCACCAAGGCCGGATGCCCGATCAGGCTCTGTCCCTTGCGACGAATTTCCATGAGTTCGGGAAGCTCCCCGAATGTCCAATCGACAATTCGTTCATCGGCCGACTCATCTCGCGTTGCACCGGCTTGGACCACATGCCGAAACTCGTCTTGGGCCTTACCTCCGAGCTCTGAACGAAGTTCTGCCAAATTACGCCCAACCCCGAGTTGCCTGCCGTGATCGTCGATGACCTTAAAGTTCATAAAGAGGTGCGGGGCCAGGTTCTCGGTCTTAAAGTCGCTTTTCTCACACGTCAAACGTAGCGTCGTTTTCAAATCCTCAATGAGGGCATCAATGAGAGAAACGGCTGTGTCCGGGTTCTTAAGATGTCGTTCAAAAAAGCCTTGGGCGTAATCTTTAAGCGGTACGCAGTGACGGCGAAGCCGTTGCGGAAGGCTCTTTAACAGGGCTTGCACCTTTTCTCTGAGCATGCCGGGCACAAGCCACTCGGCACGCACGGCATCGATTTGATTGAGAACATAAATCGGCACGACCAGCGTCACGCCGTCCTTGTACGAACCGGGCTCGAAGTAGTACGTCAAGGGCATCGTCACGCCTGCCATCTCAAGGGTCTTCGGATAAAAATCAATCGGCGCTCCGGCTGCGTCCTTGCGCATCAAATCTTCCCGCGTGAGGAACAGTAACTTGGGAGACTCGCGCTCGACCTTTTTGCGCCAAACATCAAAGGAGACCGCATCGACCACCGTCTCGGGAATCTTTTCATCGTAAAAGGCGAACATCGTTTCGTCATCGACGAGTACGTCTTGGCGTCGCGTCTTGTGCTCGATATCTTCGATATCGCGAATCAAGCGTTTGTTGTGCTCGAAAAAGGGCGCCCGGCAATCAAAATCCCCGTCCACCAATGCGCCTCGGATAAAAAGTTCGCGACTTAACACCGGGTCATGTTCGGTAAAGGAAACGCGGCGATTGCCGTAGACGGCCATCCCGTAGAGCGTTCCCTTTTCGTAGGCTACAACCTCACCGCGATTTTTCTCCCAATGAGGATCGGACCAACTCCTTTTAATGACATGGCGTGCCGCCCGTTCAATCCATTCGGGCTCGATGTCGGCCACACACCGCGCAAAAAGTCGACTTGTTTCGACGATTTCGGCGGCAAGAATCCAGCGTCCGGCTTTTTTGGCTAAGGCAGAACCCGGCCAGATCCAAAAGTGAATGCCGCGAGCACCTAAAAAAGGCGGGGCCTTTAAATCCGCATCGAGCTGACGCATGCCGACATTGCCGAGTAGCCCGGTTAAAAGCGCGCTGTGAATTTCTTCGAACGTGGCATCGGCGGCATTGGCCGTCCATCCGAGTTCGCGCGTTAAGTCTCCGAGCTGATGCCACACATCGCGCCATTCGCGCAGGCGTCGCGGCGAAAGGTATTTCTTTTTTAAGAGGGCGGCTAAAAGGCGATTACTTTCCTTCTTGGCATTGGCATCGATAAACCAATTCCACAGACGTAAGTAACTCATAAAGTCGCTCTTGGAATCTGAAAATTCTTTGTGCGCCGCATCGGCTGCTGCCGTCGCATCGGCCGGTCTTTCGCGCGGATCTAGGACGGCCAGGCCCGAAACAATAATCAGGGCCTCGCGTAGCGACCCGTTTTCTCTGGATGCCAAAAGAATGCGCGAGAGTTTCGGATCGATCGGCAGTTTGGCGAGTTCCCGACCCGTGCGTGTCAGATTGCCGTCCGTATCGATGGCATTTAGCTCACTTAAAATCGAAAGGCCGTCGGAAATCGCTCGCGCAGGGGGCGCTTGAACAAACGGAAACTCGCGCACATCGCCGAGCTTTAACGCCTTCATACGCAAAATAACTGAGGCTAAGTTCGAGCGCACGATTTCAGGGTCTGTGTACGCCGGGCGTCTTTGGTAATCGAGGTCGCTATAAAGGCGAATACAAATACCCGGACCGACGCGACCGCACCGACCGGCGCGTTGGTCGGCAGAGGCGCGACTGATGGGTTCGATTAAAAGTTGCTCGACTTTGTTGCGATACGAATAGCGCTTAACGCGCGCCAGCCCCGTATCGACGACATAGCGGATACCGGGTACGGTAATGGAGGTTTCGGCCACATTGGTCGCAAGGACAATGCGACGGGCACCGGACCTTTTAAAGACGCGCTCTTGTTCTTCGGCCGAAAGACGCGCATAAAGCGGCAAGACTTCGACCGTTCCCGGTCTGTGGCGCCGTAGCAAAACGTCGGCGGCTTCCCGAATCTCCCGCTCGCCCGGGAAAAACACGAGAATGTCGCCGCGGCCTGCCATCTCAAGTTCGTCAACGGCATCGGCCACCGAATCCATGAGGGTTTTGTCATCGTCCTCATCGGCATCTTCAAAAGGACGATACCGAATTTCCACCGGATAGGTTCGTCCGGAAATCGAAAAAACAGGAGCGGGCTTTCCCTCGCTCGCAAAATGCTTGGCAAAGCGCTCCGAATCGATGGTGGCCGATGTGACGATTACGCGCAAATCCCGGCGTTTAAGAAGAAGGCGCTTTAAATACCCGAGCAAAAAGTCAATATTGACCGACCGTTCGTGGGCCTCGTCGATAATGATCGTGTCGTATTTTTTCAGGTGCGGATCGGTTTGCGTCTCGGCAAGCAAGATGCCGTCAGTCATGAGTTTGATCGTTGCCCCGGGACTTGTCTTATCGGTAAAACGCACCTTGTAGCCGACGACATCTCCTAACGGAGTTTTCATTTCTTCGGCGATGCGCTTGGCAACGGAACTTGCAGCAATGCGCCTCGGTTGCGTGTGCCCGATTAAACCCCGCCGTCCGCGCCCGGCTAAAAGGCAGATCTTCGGCAGTTGTGTTGTCTTCCCTGAGCCTGTTTCGCCGCTCACGATGATAACGGGATTGTCGCGAATGGCCTTTTCCAAAACGGCGCACTCGCGACTGACGGGAAGGTCAGGCGCCAGTGTAAAAAGCGGAATCGGTGTCCGTTCTTGCGGAAAATTCGAAAAAAAACGCTTTTCTGTCTCTTGGCAAGATGCCTTCTCGGAGAGACGCGTTTTCTTGGGCACTAAAACGGCTTTCTTTTCCGCAGGAATCTTCTCGGTTTGTTTTTGGGATTTACCGATAAGTTCGCGCAAATTTTTGAGTGAAGACGCCGAATTCATTTTTAAGTCGCTTAAGGCACCACGAAAAAACAACTGCGAATTGTACCGACAGGGACAAAGTGTCTTTTCCCGACTACGTGACAAACCTCTAAAGTGCAGTCTGAGAGCAGGAACAAGCACTCTATAATGGAGGCCGACAATTCTAAGGAGAACTGTTAATGACCCGTATGGTCCATTGCGTCAAACTCAATAAAGACGCCGAAGGTTTGGATTTTCCTCCCGTTCCCGGAGAACTCGGAAAGCGGATTTATGAGTCCGTCAGTAAAGAGGCCTGGGAAGAGTGGAAGAAGCTACAGACGATGATTATCAACGAGTACGGCTTAAATTGTGCCGACCCCAAAGTGCGTGCGCACGTTTCCGAGCAGTGCGAACGGTACTTTTTCGGAGGCGGTATCGAGGCTGTCCCCAACCACGTTCCCCTCGAGAAAAAATAAGCTCGGGAAAGCCGTCCAACCGGCTACCCCGAGCCTTGATATCTGGCAATCAGTCTTGATTACTTGCGCGTGTACGTCTCAACACCGCTTTCGGTGCCGACAAGGACCACATCGGCTCCGCGATGCGCAAAAAGACCGACTGTCACAACACCGGGAATCTGATTGATCTTAGTTTCGAGCGCTTTCGGATCGCTCATATCTAAACCTGCCACATCGAGAATGCGATTTCCGTTATCGGTCGTAAAGTCGCGTTCGACGGGATTGCCGCCCATAGCGCGCAATGTGCGCGAGACACAAGCCACAGCCATCGGAATCACTTCCACGGGAAGCGCCACATGACCGAGGGTCTTACTGTGTTTGCTTTTATCGATAATGCAAACGAACTTTTTCGCGATGCTCGAGACAATCTTTTCACGCGTTAAGGCACCGCCCGCTCCCTTAATCATTGCAAGCGTCTCGTCGACTTCATCGGCTCCGTCGATGTAAACGGGAATCGATTCAATCGTATTTAAATCGACGACCTTAAAGCCGTACCCTTCAAGGCGCTTGGTCGAACGCACGGAACTTGAGGCACAGGCCGGAATTTTTAGTCCGCTTTCTTTGAGTGCATCGATAAAGCAGTCAACGGTCGAACCCGTGCCGACGCCGAGAACCTCACCTTCGATAACATACTTTAAGGCGGCCTTTCCCACCTCGCGCTTTAATTGATCCTGATTCATCGCAACAATCCTTTTTAAGAGAAATAGTTCTAGGGTCGGGGCTCCGAGTTCTTTGTTCGAAGGCATTTTAGGCTTATTATCGCAGCATCCGAAAAGAAAACCACCATGACACTTAAAGCGCCAAAACCGATCGGAGACCTACTCTTAGAGCTCGTGCAGCCGAAAAAAACGCACGCGAGCCGGTTCGGTGTCGGCGCCGTGTTGATTCTGATTTTTGCAGCAATTGCCTTAACCGTTTTTGTCTGGCGCATTGTCTCGGACGAGACGCGGCGAAATGAACTTGAGTCCCTGTACGTTGCCGGTGAAAACATCTCGATTAGTGCCGAGGAACGCCTCACGAACATCTCGGTGCGCCTGTCGTCTGTCGCGGGAATCGGACCGGGGTTTTCCTGCCGGCGTCTGAAGTCGCTTTTTCACACCTACCCGGAGCTTGTTGAGTTTTCTATTGTCGATGCCGACCGGCGCGTTCTTAAAAGTTGTGCCAATCCGAGCGCGATGGGTGAGCTCTCCCACCCGACAGGCTCGGTGATCACAAATCCGAGCACGCTCCTAGCTAAAGAACACGCCAGGGCCAGCAACTCGGCCATTTACTCGCCGCCTTATTTGGATAACGGACCGGCCGGACCTTTTTCGGATTTGGTCCTCCCGCCGAGTCATAACGACCTATCGCTTGTTGCCCGCATCTCGCTGCCCGTGACGCTTCGCTTTGCCTCGGCCGATAAACTCAATCGCTTTCAACACTATTACCTCCTTGATGCCAAAACCGTTTTTGCCACAACGGTCATTCACAAGGATTTGCCGAGCCTGGAAGCCATGGAAGTGTGTCTGCTGATCCCGCCGCTTCCCTCGCGCGTGGAGCTCGGTCTGACATCGTCCCTTCTAAGTTCCTTTTACAGCAACAGCCTGTACGCTTGGTGCGCGCTCGTGATGCTGGGATTAATTTTTGTTTCTCTCTTTTTGCTCTGGCGTTTTCAGACGCAACAACTGAAAGCCGAAAGTGCGATGCGAGCACGTATTCTCGTGCAGCGAGCCGTCAGTGAGTCGCTTTTAGATGCCTTGTGCGTAATCGATAGCAAGGGAAAAATCCTTTACTCCAACGATGCCTTCGAGGAACTTTTCGGATACGGACAAAAAGAGACCACGGGTTTAATGCCCCCCTACCCCTTCTGGCCCAAAGACGACACCTCCGTACGCGAAGCCTTTTCTTTGGCCTTGGCCGGTGCCGGCGAGCGCCACAAAAAGCAGTATTTTGAGTTTGAAGCCGTCCGCAAAGACTTAACGCATTTTGAATGCGCTGTTCAGGTCTTCCCGCTTTTTGCCGGCGACGGCAAACGCTTAGGCTACATGGTTACGTATAGCAACATCACGCAAGCGAATCGTTCGGCACGCGAACTTCGGGCCATGCAGCAACGCTTTACCCGCGTTTTGGAAACCATGGATGCGGCCGTGAGCGTCATTTCGCTTCAGGGCAGCAAGCCGACGCTTTTATTTGCCAACACCATCTATCAGGACCAATTCGGAGACTCCCCCGACCAGCACATCAAGTTTTGTTCGCTCTTACACGAAGTCTCGGCCAATGCCGATGACATTTACGACAAGGAGCGCAATCGCTGGTACGCCATTCATGTGAAAAACATCACGTGGATTGACGAGAGCGAAGCGCAACTTCTGACGGCGTACGACGTGACGGCTGCGCACATCAATCGCGAGACCGTCGCCCGGCAAATGGAAAAGGCCGAGCGCTCCTCTAAGCTCATTAACATGGGCGAGATGGCAAGCTCGCTTGCCCATGAGCTCAATCAACCCTTAGCCGCCCTGCAAAACTATGCCGTTGCTTCCAAGGTGATGCTCGAAAATAAGCGTCTGTCGCCGGAAGAAGCCATTCGCATGTTTGAGAAAATTATTGCGCAGACTCAGCGAGCCACTCAGGTCATGCGACGGATTCGCAGCTTTGCCAAACGCACCGATCCGATACGAGCTCCGGCCAATGTCGTGACAATTGTCAACGAGGCGGTGGAGATGGCGCGCCCCTTAGCCAAAGAACACGGCGTTGCGGTACAAACGCGTCTGGAGCCGGGGATGCCGACCGTTGTCTGCGATGCGATTTTGATCGGCCTCGTTCTCATTAACCTCATTAAAAATGCTATCGAAGCTTCGGAACACACGGAGAAAAAATGCGTTCAAGTCGATGTGCATCACTGGGGCAATTCTCTACGGTTCGAAGTCATCGATTTCGGGGAAGGCATCAGTCCGAAGAAAAAAGACTCCCTGTATCAGCCGTTTTACACGACAAAAGAAACCGGAATGGGCATTGGGCTCAACCTATGCCGCTCCATTGTCGAGAGCCATAACGGGCATCTGGCATTTCGCGACAACCCGGAAGGCGGAACGATTTTTTACTTTGACTTATCGCTGGCTCGATAGACTACAATGAACGTTTGTCAAGCCTCTTTTTCACGCCCCTTTTTGCCGTCGTTTTTTGACTATGAACGCCTTTGCCGAAAATGAAAAAACTTTAGGAACCGTCTACGTTGTCGATGATGACGAGGCTGTACGCGATTCCATCCGTTGGTTACTCGAGGCGAGTAACTACAAGGTTGAGCTTTACGAAAGCGGCGAAAGTTTTATCGCGCGTTACAATCCGAATGCCATTGCCGTATTGCTATTGGACGTGCGCATGAACGGCATGAGCGGGCTTGAAGTTCAGGAACTTTTGCGCTCGAAAAACGCCGACCTTCCGATTATTTTTATCACCGGTCACGGCGATGTTCCGATGGCCGTCAATGCCCTGAAAAAAGGTGCGGTGGACTTTATCGAAAAGCCCTTTGACTTGCAGGCCTTAAAGCAGCAAGTGGAAGAAATGCTCGCCGATGCTCGCGAAAAACGCATGCAAAACGAGCGGCGCAACATCAATGTTGCCCTACTCGGGCGCCTTACGCCCCGCGAGCAGCAGGTTTTGGAGCGCATCGTAGCCGGTCGTTTAAATAAGCAAATTGCCGATGACCTCGGTATTTCCATCAAGACCGTCGAAGCGCACCGCGCTTCGATTATGGGAAAAACCAATTCCGGCACCATCGCCGATTTGATGCGAGTCGTGATGGATGCCAAAGCCTGATGTAACCGCTTTGCTCAGTAGAGGCAGTCGAGCATGACACAGGCGTATTTCATCGTCCCGGGCTTACTCGTTCCGAACCGAAACGTGTTGAAGGCGATTCCGCCCGAAGCGATTGCGTGTGTGGAAAAACTCACGCAAGGCGCTGAAGACTGGACCGAGCAAACTTTAGCCGAATCCCATCAAACGGGATCTGCGCACCTTATTTGGTGTTGGCGCGTGTTAACACGCAGTCGCGAAGCGATGGCAACGGCTCCGTATCGGTGGGTGATGCAAGGAGGCCCTCGGCTTTCCGGACAAATCTGGCGCCTCACACTACTGCATTGCGATAAGAACGGAGGCGTTCTCGGAAAGACCTCTCTTACGGAAACGCAGCAAGACCGCGTGTATTCGGTCCTATACCCGCTTTTTCAGAAAGAGGGCTTTACGCTACAACGTTGGGATGCCGATTTTTATCTTTCCCGAAAAACCCCTTGGCAGGTGTCCGTGCGCGAGGTCGAAACATTACTCGGGCATCCGATTCCAAGTGAAGAAGGCTTTTTCTCCGACAAGGCGGAAAACGTGACCAAAGCACTGACCCTGCTTGGCACACTCACGCAAGCGATTCAGGGGCTCGGCATCGCCGGGCTTGAGGGGCTTTGGATTGACGGCGGAGGTCCGATTCAAGACTTTTATCCGCCTACCCAAATCCGCAGTGTTCTTTCGGACGACGCGACTGTCTTAGGCTGGGCCGATGCCGCCGGAATTTTGAATCACCGAGTCGGGAAAATAACCGGGGCTCTTTCTTGGCCTTCCGATGCGCCGAGGGGCGTCGTGCTTGCCCTCTTTCCGAACCTGTACAAGGCGTGGATTCAGGGTGATTGGGATGCGTGGAACCGAGCCCTACCGACGCTTGCCGAGCAACTCATTACCTTAAAAGAAGCGGCACGCCTTCGCGGGTGTAATGAGGCCCTGATTGTGGCTTGCGGCGGAAAAATGACGAAAACATTTACCGTGAAACTCACGAATCCCAAGTCGCTTCTTTCCCGCTTTCGTCCGCAAAAATCGCCGGATGTGAACGCCTGGATAATCGAAGAGGCATCACATCGATGAGAACGCGTTTTGAAGAAAGACCCTTTGATGCGGCCGTTGCCAAGCGGCTCACGGCTTCCGGCATGCTCCCGGCGTTAGCGCGCGTTTTAGCGGCACGCGGCATTCGGTCCGTGGACGATTTAGCAGAAGACTGGAAATCCCTTGCCGATCCGGCCCTTTTAGAGGGCCTTGATACAGCCGCCGACATTGTGTGCCGAGCACGCAAAACCGGACAACGCATCACGATTGTGGCCGATTACGACTGTGACGGAGCAACAGCCTGCGCCGTGGCCGTGCGAGGCCTGAAAGCCCTCGGAATCCGAGTCGATTACATTGTTCCGGACCGCTTTAAATACGGATACGGTCTGTCGCCGGAAATCGTCGATTTAGCCCTTTCTCAACCGGAAAAGCCCGCCATTCTTCTGACCGTCGATAACGGCATTACCAGTGTCGACGGAGTGGACCACGCCAATGCCTTGGGTCTTACCGTCATCATCACCGATCACCACTTAGCCGGCAAAAGGCTTCCGAACGCCGGCGCTATCGTCAATCCGAATTTAGTCGGCAATCGCTTCCCGAGTAAAGCCCTGGCCGGGTGCGGCGTGATGTATTACTTACTTTTGGCCGTTCGGGCTCGTCTGCGGCAAGAAGGTGTTTTTTCCAAAGAAACGCAACCGCGCCTCGATGCGTTAAGCGACCTGGTGGCACTCGGAACCGTGGCCGACGTCGTCGCTTTGGATAAAAATAACCGCATTCTTGTGTCCCGGGGCTTAGCACGTGTGCGCCAAGGGAAGGCCTGCGCCGGCATTCAAGCGCTTTTTGACGTGTGCGGACACGACAGGGGACTTGCTTCCGTTAAAGACTTTGCCTTTAGCATCGCGCCGCGTATTAATGCGGCCGGGCGCCTAACCGAAATGGGAATCGGCATTGATTGTCTTTTAACCGATGATGCGGTGTGTGCTCAGGAATATGCCCGAGAGCTCGACCGTCTGAACTCGGAAAGGCGCTCCTTGGAAGAAGGCATGCAAAACGAGGCTTTTGCGCTGATTCAAGACATGGATGTTGAAAAGAAAGCCGGCATCGTCCTATTTAATCCGACCTGGCACCAAGGCGTTGTCGGTCTTGTCGCCAGCCGCATCAAAGAAGCCGTTCATCGCCCGGTCATTGCCTTTGCTCCCGATGAGGGCGAAGACCTGAAAGGGTCGGGGCGATCGATTGACGGCTTACACCTACGCGATGTCCTGGAAGACCTAGATAAAAAGGTTCCAGGCTTGATGCTACGTTACGGTGGACACGCCATGGCGGCCGGACTGACGATTAAAAAAGAAAACCTGACCCGCTTTACATCGCTTTTCGATGCCGTGGTGCGGGGAAAATGCGATGCCCGCACCTTGGAAAACCGCATCGTCGTAGACGGTCCCTTAGCCGCCGACGAGATTAACTTCGTGCTCATCGATGCGCTGGAATCGCGCATTTGGGGACAAGGTTTTGAAGCGCCGATTTTTGCGAACGAATTTACCGTTCTCAACCAGCGCGTATTAAAGGGCAGTCACCTCAAACTATTTTTGGAACTCGAAGGAAAACGCTTCGATGCCATTTTCTTTCGACATGCCACACCCCTTCCCTCACGTGTGCGCTTAGCGTACAAACCCGAAGTTAATACCTTTATGGGACGGCGCTCACCGCAACTCATCGTTGTGGCGGCAGAGCAATAGCTCGGACAATAAACTAAAGAGCCCCGCATCGGAGTTCTCGCCCGAAATCTTCCGGCACCGCAGCTTCCGTGCGTTTAACTTGACTAATCGCTTCGACAAAGGCTCCACTTACTCTACAAACTTATCGATTTACTCTACAAATTTGCCTGTTTACTCTATCAATTCTGCGATTTACTCTATAATCTACTTAGCAACTATCTAAGTTAATTGCAGACTTCTATGCCCGATTCGTTACAAGAAACAATCACTAGGCAAATTGCCTTCATGAGAAAATCCGGACGCGACAACCAACATTGCGAGGTCAAATCGGCTCAGGAAGGAACGCCTAAAAGTCTTGCCGAAACCCTCTCGGCGTTTTCCAACGGGCAAGGCGGAACCGTCATTCTCGGTCTTTCCGAAGAAAAAGGCTTTCGTCCCGTTCCTAAATTTAACGCAGATGCCGTTTATTCCGACATGCTGCACTACGGCGACAAGCTAACACCGGTGGTGCGACCGCAGGTGCATTTGCTAGATTTTGAAGGAACAAAGATTGTTGTCGCCATCATTGCACCGATGCCCTTACTTGAGAGGCCCTGTTATGTAACAACTCAAGGCGTTTACGGCGGTTCCTACATCCGAACCGGGGACGGCAACCGAAAACTCACCGAGTATGAAATCAGTCGCATGCTCGAGGAGCGAATTCAGCCCAAGCACGACATCCGTGTTGTCCAGGAAGCCTCTCTTGCCGATTTAGATTTAAATGCACTCAAATTATTTATCAGTCGACAACGTTTTCTTACACCGCGGGGGTTTGCAAACTCTTCGGACGAGGAAATACTTGTACAAATGCGCGTTTTGCAGAAAGCCGACGGCGAATTAAAACCAACCTTGGCCGGCCTTCTTGCCTTCGGCGAATTTCCTCAGAAATACTTCCCGCGGCTTTGCGTAACCTGCACATGCTACGCAACAACGCGAGAACAAACATCGCTTGAAATCGGCGACTTTATCGAGAATCGTTATCTTGACACAAAGCGTCTTGTCGGCTCTATTCCCGATATGGTGGTCGATGCCGTCACCTTTGTGCGCAAAAACATGCATATCGGCGCGCACGTCAAAGGAGCGGTCCGTTATGACATCCCTGATTATCCCTTAATTGCCATTCGCGAGGCAGTCGCAAACGCCTTGCAGCATCGGGACTACTCTGCTCAAGGTTGCTCCTCGCAGGTTCAACTCAACCTGTACTCCGATTGTTTGGAAGTGCTGAATCCCGGAGGCCTTTATGGGGCGCTTGACGTTGATGAACTCCTAAGCTCAGGACTCTCTGCCACACGCAACGAATTTCTTTCGCAGATTCTTGAAGCCACGGCGATGCCGGACAATAGCTACGTTGTTGAAAACCGAGGAACGGGGCTTAGAGCGATTCGACAGGCATTCGTTCAAGCCCAACACGGGTCTGTGCGATTTGAAGGTAACAACGCGTATTTCAGAATTGTCTTTGATCGTCTTTCTCGAGAATCCGTCACGAGCGACAGGAAAACTGAAAACGTCCGAGAGGTAATTCTCGACCTCTTTTCTCGTCAAAGTTCGTTATCAATCCGCGAACTACAAAAAGCAACCGGACGCAGTTCCCCTACCCTTAGAAAATACATCGGCAATCTCATTCAGGAAGGTCTCATCCGGGCAACCGAGGCTAAGAACAGCCCGAAGCAACGGTATCGTTTAACGTCAAACACACGCCTGCACTAGATCCTATTGTTTCGTGCCATAGATATGCACTCCTTCAGAAGTATCTAGTCTGACAAAAGTGACCGACTCTTCGGTCACCTCGGGTCTCTTCTCGCTGGAACAAGCAAGAAATCACCGGCGAACCGGTGCTTTCATTGTCGGAGTCGTTCCGAAACACTATCGCGATTTGCTCGCGCTCGTCGGGGTAACAAAACTCCCGAAGACTTTATACGTTATGTATCAAGTCGGTCGGGAGTTTAGGGGCGAAAATTACTTTCGCCGACGTTTTCCGATTAGGTCTTACCAGACATAACGGAAACCGACGTTCCAACGCCACTTTTCCTTGACGTCTCCGCCGTTTTGACGCTCAAAGTCCACATACGTGTAGGCATTGTCCGCAAACTTGTAGTTCGCGCCGATACCCATCTCGTAGTACGTCCCGCCGATATCGTCCTTGACGGTCGAACACACGGAGGAATCGGAAACAAGGCTCGCCGTAAATTCGGATTCGCCCTTAAAGTCACGCAAAACGGAAGCACGGGCATAGACCACACCCTTGTTCTCGTTAAAGTGCAAACCGGTGCGCACACCCAAGCGACCGATTAAAGCCTTGGTGTCTTTCTGGGAAATCGCAACGCCGTTACTCGTTGTGAAGTCATCGCCCTTGACAACACCGTAGGTGATTTCGGCTTGCGGCTCAACGAAGGCGATATTTGCAAACGGCACATACCAGCCGAACTCGGCACTGGCGCTATAGGCGTTATTCTCAGACGTGCCGCTCATCACGCTCATGTCAAAGTCGCTCTTTAAACGGCTGTACTTAGCAATCACATCAACGAAAGCGCCACCCTCATGGAGCCAAGAGCCGTAGGCGGCAAGACCGTAAGCCTTGTTGTCGGAACTGCCGTTCGCATAATCGGACGAACCGTCCGTGTACGTAAAGGCACCGCCGACCTTCCAACCGTAGCCGACGTCATAGTCAGAGCCGACCTGAACGGATGTGCTCTTTGTGGTGACATCCTGACGGCCGTATTCTTGTTCAGACCCGTACAAGCGAACCCATGAGCCGATTCCTTCCGGACTTGTGCGCAATTCACCCATACGCTTTGTCAGGTCATTCATGTCATGACGCCATGCCATGACGCCCATCGAGGAAACGGTTCGGAACGCAGAGAGCTTTGTATTCTCTTCTTGAACAACGGTGCTGGTGGTGCCGTCAGCGTTAACTGTTTGGGTAATTGCACCTTTCACCGCACCTTCCGCGACGGTGTTAGTGATGGAATTGACTGTGTTGGACGAAAATTGAACAGCGTTTTTCATAGCCGTCAATGCCGAATCAACATCGGAAATATCGTCTGCATTGATGCCCGTCGCGTTAACAGCCAACTTTATATCGTTATCTGCATCCGTTTGGCCAATGCACAGTTTGCCGATGTTGGTAATCGCACCATCTTTCGCAGTAGCAGCAACGTTGATAGTGCCGCCCGTACCTTCGAGATTATCGACCTTTACCGTCTGCTCTGAGTTCTTAATATTAATGGTAGCGTCATTTAAAACGAGATTGTTTAATGGAATATTCTCAAGCCCTTCGGTATCATTATTTTCAATTTCATCAATCACCGTAGGTTCCCAAACTGCACCATTTTGTAATTTAATCCGAAGATTAAATACATCAAGATAACTCTGATCAGAAGGTTTGCCAGTGCCGTAAGAAACGGAGCTATTGCCTACCCAAATTGAATCCGATCCAGAAAAATTGACGATGACAGTTGCGTCGGCAACGGTTCCAGAGGTTCCTTTATCGTAATTAAAATCAATATTGCCGTAAAGCTTGGTTGAATGAAGGCCGTCCTCATTGATTTTAATTGTGCTAGCGCCTCTAGTCGAAATGGCAGCGCTTGTAGCATGAGCTTCCAAATTGCCATTTATGTTCATGACCCCTTGAGACTGGGCAACAATAGCATTCGCTGAATGGCCTTTCTCACTAGAACCAGTGGTAGTTGCATTAATGTAAATATCATCAGCATTGATATTTATAGTGCTAAGGTCAGATGTAGAGGTTGTAGTCCTGTTCTGTGAATAGAGACCATAAGCCCAAGTTTTTGTAGTGACATCAACGACAAGAGATTTTGTGTTAATGTTAATAACACCACCTTTATTTGCAACATTGCCCTCGGCCCAAATACCGATAGCGACATCATCCACACCTGAGTTATCCGTAACTTTTACAGAAATGCTTTCGGTTTTACCTTTATTCCCTAGATTAATAGTACTTTGCGTGGCGGATGATGAATTTACATATCCCGCACGAATACCTACATTTCCCTTTCCCCAACCAGGGCCTTCGGTAATATCAATTGATAGGTTCTTACCTGAAAAGTTGAATTGTTTTCCAGAGCCAGCATAAATGCCCATATCGTAAGCACCGGAAATAGTCAAATCTTCAGTGATCGAATCAGGGGCCGTTTTTCCAATAGCAAGCGAAGCGGCAGCGTTGGCAGATGCAGCAATTCCCAAAGCAAGGGCAACTGCTTTATATAGAGGAGAGATTCGCATAAATTAACTCGAATAGTAAGTTAAAAACTAGCAACAAGTTCTGGAAGAGCCTAGGCGCCTGTAATGCTAACGTCATCGGTTTTTGTTTGAGGCGCCGTCATTGAGGCTACAGGAGGATTGCCTGCCATACTCGCTGTTGCTGAAAACCCTAAAGCTATGGCCAGAATCGACTTCTTCATTGAAATTACTCCAAAGATTTATAACCTGGGAACGACTTGTCATAAAACTATCGCCGACCATTTCTTGCCTTTCTTTTTCACGGAACTTCTACGACGGTATGTGACTGCGTTCTCGCCAAAGACTGAAATGACCCACTTATGATTCGCAAGTCATTTCGTCATACTCCTCGATTTTCTCCGTCATTCGAAGACACAAAGTAATTGCACCTTTACCAAAGAATGCCCTGAGAAAACCAATCTGATTTTCCCACCGTCGGGGGGGGGGCGCAAGCCCTGATATTAAAGCTTTTTTTGCGTTGCCCAAATACAACCTTACCAGGGAGATCCGGCACACAACCGTTCCGCTTTTCTTAAATTGTGGTAAATGTTTTCGGAACAATTTTTTCAACCACTCATCAATCGAATTCCCGAGACGCGAGAATCCTCCGCGTGAAATGCACCGATTGCCGACAACACTAAGAAACTCCCATCTTGTCCACTAAAAGTCAGAACGCAACCTATGTTGTTGTCGGCCCGTTCGGAGGTCACGAGACAAACCGGCAAATCTTCCCAACTGCCGCGATTGCTTCGCTTGCTCCGCTTTCCGTGAAAAATCCCACGAGTCTTTATAATGCGAGCCTGTTTAATTTTTGATATTTTTCAAACTATTGACCCATGGAAGCCGAACGCATCAATTCCACGAAAAACCTCTGCGAAGATCTTTTAAAGCGCCTTGCTGAACTTCGGGGGTATCTTTGACGTCGATCACAAAAAGCGACGCCTCGAAGAAGTTAACCGCGAAATGGAAAATCCTGCCCTCTGGAACGAACCGGAGCATGCGCAGGCCGTAAGCAAAGAAAAGAAAACACTCGATGACCTTGTCGGCAGTTTCGAACACCTGACAGCGGGGCTCAATGACGCGCGCGAGCTTTTCTCGATGGCCATTGAGGAAGGTGATGAAGCGAGTGCCGAGTCCATCGCTTCCGAAGTGGATGGTTACGCAAAAGAAGTTGAGCATCTTGAATTTAAGCGCATGTTTAACGGCCCCATGGATAGCGCTAATTGCTACCTGGAAATTCAAGCCGGTGCCGGCGGCACCGAAGCGCAAGACTGGGCCAGTATGCTCGAACGCATGTACCTGCGCTTTGCAGAGCGCTCAGGTTTTACGGCAAAACTCACGGAAGAAACTCCCGGGGACGTGGCCGGCATCAAAGGCTGTACGCTGTATATCGAAGGCCCCTGGGCCTACGGGACACTTCGCACCGAAACCGGGATTCACCGCTTAGTCCGCAAGAGTCCCTTCGATGCCAATGCGCGTCGCCACACGTCGTTTGCCAGCGCCTACGTGTATCCGGAAGTGGACGACTCGATTGAAATCACAATTAATCCGGCAGATTTGCGCGTTGATGTTTTTCGCGCTTCGGGAGCCGGCGGCCAGCACGTGCAAAAAACGGAATCCGCCGTGCGTATTACGCACATTCCGACCGGTATCGTGACAGTCTGCCAAGACGATCGCAGCCAACACAACAACCGCGAGCAAGCTTTGCGACAATTAAAAGCCAAACTTTACGAGGCGGAGCTTCGCAAACGCATGGCTGAACAAGAAAAGCTTGAAGAAGCCAAGAGCGACATCGGCTGGGGGCACCAGATTCGTAGTTATGTTCTTGACCAGAGTCGTGTCAAAGATTTACGGACCGGCGTTGAAACAGGCAACACAGGAGCCGTTTTAGACGGCGACCTTGATATGTTTATTCAGGCAAGTCTCAAGCAAGGCGTTTAGACTTTCTTTTCCCACTTAATTTTTATCGGGCGAAATTCAGAATGACCGAACAAAACAACGCAAAAAATCTCGTTAATCAACAGGAAGACATCAACCACATTATTGCGGAACGTCGCGCCAAGCTCGAAGCGATTCGCGCCAAGGGCGTTGCCTTCCCCAATGACTTTAAGCGCACCGATTTATTCGGAGACCTACGAGAAAAGTACGGCCAAAAATCCAAGGAAGAGCTCGAAGAACTCAATGTTCAAGTGGCTGTCTCCGGCCGCATGATGCTCAAGCGCATCATGGGAAAAGCCAGTTTTGCAACCGTCACGGACTTTACAGGACGTATGCAGTACTTCCTCACTCCCTCGGAAATGGGCGATGAGGCCTATGCGGCTTTTAAGACCTACGATATCGGCGACATCATTGCGGCACGCGGCACGCTTTTCCTCACGAACCGCGGCGAGCTTTCCGTTCGCGTCAAGGAGTTGCGCCTTCTTACCAAGGGTCTTTTGCCGCTACCCGATAAGCACAAAGGCCTTTGCGACCCCGAACAGTGCTGCCGTATGCGGTACGTGGATCTCATTATCAATGAAGAGAGTCGCGCCCGCTTTGCGACTCGCTTTAAAGTCGTTTCGGCTATTCGTCACTACATGGAAGAGCACCGCTTCGTTGAAGTCGAAACCCCGATGCTCAATACGATTCCGGGCGGCGCCAATGCTAAACCCTTTGTCACGCACCACAACGCGCTGGATATGGATCAGTACCTGCGCATTGCGCCGGAGCTTTATTTGAAGCGCCTGGTCGTAGGCGGCTTTGAGCGCGTCTTTGAACTCAATCGCTGTTTTAGAAACGAAGGTATCGATACGCGCCACAATCCGGAATTTACAACGATTGAGTTTTACGCTACGTACTGGACCTATGAGGACCAGATGCGCTACACCGAAAGCCTTTTGCGCTATGTTGCCAAAGAAGCCACGGGAAGCGAAAAGTTCAACTATCAGGGAACCGAGATCGATCTTTCTAAGCCCTTTGCCAGATTAACCCCGCAAGAGGCCATTCTTAAGTACGCTCCGCAGTACAAGCCCGAGCAATTGCAAGACGAAGCATTCCTTAGAAGCGAATTGGAAAAACTCGGTGTCAAGCAGCCCGATTGGGTCGGTCTCGGCGCCTTGGTGATGGCGCTTTTTGAAGAAGTCGCCGAAAGTCGCCTCATCGAGCCGACCTTTATCGTCGACTACCCGATTGAAATCAGCCCCTTGGCCCGTGCATCGGATACGAAACCGGGACTGACCGAACGGTTTGAACTCTTTATCTACGGACGGGAAACGGCCAACGGCTTTTCCGAGTTAAACGACCCGGACGATCAGGCCGCTCGCTTCAAGGCGCAAGCCGACGCCAAGAGTAAGGGCGATGACGAAGCCATGTACTACGACGCAGACTTTATTCGCGCTCTTGAGTACGGCATGCCTCCGACGGGCGGCTGCGGCATCGGTATCGATCGCTTCGTGATGCTCCTGACAAACGCGTCATCCATTCGTGAAGTCCTGCTCTTTCCGACACTGCGTCCGGAAAAGGAGTAAAAAACGATGGCTTCCGTCGGAGAACTTCTTGCCAGACTGACAAAGGCGGCTTCGCAAACGCCCCCCGAGGACTCGCAAACACTCTCGATTTGCGGTCTGGTATGCGGGACTCTCGTACCGCGCTCGTATGAAGTTCTCCGGTCTCCCGCTTTTTATGATGTTTTTGAGCCCACCTCAAGAGGTTTGGAGCTTTCCTACGCCGGAGAGCAAGGAGCACGGGACCTAGCTACCCTAGCTCAAATGCTTCACGACGGAAAACTCATCACCCAGTGGAGAAACGAGCTTTTAGATGTCGTTCCGCTTGATTTTTCACACACCGTGACAAAAGCCGAGCGCGGCATTTTCCGCTTTCTCGGACTGTCGACAACCTGTGTGCATGCCCTGGCAACCGATGATGACGGACGCTTTTGGATTGCCCGGCGCAGCCCAACCAAGCAAGTCGACCCGGGACTTTGGGATACGCTTTCAGGCGGCCTTTCCTCGGCAGGAGAAACCCTGCAGGAAACGCTTGTCCGAGAAACGTTTGAAGAAGCAGGTCTTAGGTCCGATCAATATTCTCAAATCGCTCCCCCGACAACCTTTCTTGTTACACGGCCGGTTCGTGACGGTTGGATGCGTGAAAGAACCGTTGTCTTTCGCATAAAACTCAAATCCCACGTCGTACCGAACAATCGAGACGGAGAAGTCGCCGGTTTTGAGGCCGTCAAAAAAAGCGAACTTCTTGACCGCATCGATCAAAACCTTTTTACACTCGATGCGGCATTAGCGTTCCTTTATGCCCTGCAAAGCGAGATGAAACAGTGAAACTTGCCACGTTTAACGTCAACGGGATTAACGCACGCCTTGCCGCTCTTACCGACTGGCTCAAGTCTTCGGGCGTCGACGCCGTGGCCTTGCAAGAAACCAAGACCGTCGATGAGCAATTTCCCGAAAAAGCACTTGCCGAGGCCGGGTACGATACCTTTTTCACAGGGCAAAAAAGCTACAACGGCGTTGCGCTTTTAGTGCGCCGCGGCTCGTTTAAAAGCGCCGTTCTGACAGCCAAAGGAATTCCGAGCTATCCGGACCCTTCTGCTCGTACGATTGCTGTTGCATTCGAAGAACTTACGGGAAAGAAATGGACCTTTATCGGAAGTTACTTTCCCAACGGCAAAGAAGTCGGATGTGACAAATACTTATACAAACTCGATTGGATTGCGGCATTAACGAACTGGCTTAGGTCGCTCACGGAGAAAAAAGAAGACCTCGTTTTGGCCGGTGACTTTAACATTGCTCCGACCGATGCCGACGTCTGGAATCCGGAAAGTTGGCGAGGGAACATCCTTGTTTCTGCGCCAGAGCGCGATGCGTACTACGGGCTATTAAATACCGGTCTTATCGACCTATGGGAAAAGCTTCCTCACACTGCCGGAACGTATTCCTGGTGGGACTACAGGAAACAGGGCTTTGAAAAAAACCAGGGACTTCGCATCGATCACATTCTTGCGACGGCAAATCCGGCCTCTCGCCTCTCGGATATTTTGATTGACACGGCACCGCGCGCAGCGGACCGTCCGAGCGATCATGCCCCGGTCATTGCCGTTTTCGACGGACCGCGCGAAGGCGAGCTTTTCTAGGCTGACTGTTTCTGACTTTGGGAAAAGTTGATTACAGTCGCGTTCCCGGAAGAAACGGAGAAGGACTTGCCGTTATCGTTCGGTCTTAACAGAACAACGCCAATCGCATTTTCTCAGGAAATCTGAAGCACGGATTTAATCCCGCTCCCGAGTTTTATAGTTAAATCGGGTAAACGACTGTATTCAAAGAGTTTTTTGTCTTTTAGTTTGTAGTGTACACGGCCTTCAGAATCTGTTTCTGATAGCGGCGAAGGTCCTCGGTCTTTAGGTAGCGGCGCGAGGATTCGATTTGGTAGTGCCCATCGAGTGCATCCATCACTTCATCGCGGCGATTGACCGTGTAGATGCCTTTTTTCATTTCGGTCGCCACGGCAGAGTTCAGCCCGTCGATAATCCTTCGGCAAGAATACTTTCGTCCCAAACGTACCTCAAGCATTCGGAGCATCGTCAGCGTCATAAAACAGGTCAGGAAGTGCACGTGGATATGTTCCTTTGTGCGGACAAAGACCGGGCGCGATTGCAGGTCGGATTTCGTAATCCGGAATGTCTGTTCAATGCGCCAGAGGCCGCGGTATCGATTAAGGATCTCTGAGGCACTTAGACTCGTTTCCGACGTTACGATTAGGTAGTACCCGTCGAGGGCTTCGTCGGCTGCAATCTTCTCTCGGTTTAGCCGTGTATGCGTCTGACAGTCCTGTTTGACCTCTCCCGTTTGCGCATCGACGAGAACTTCTTCGATGTACTTATTCATCCCCTTATGACAACTGCGTTTAAACGCCTTCGGATCGGCTGCCAGGGTCGCAATTATGTCCAGCAGATTGTCGCGTTCTTGCTTTTCTTTGGACTGATATTTCTCAGACCATAAACACAGGACCTTCTGCTTGTGTTCGTGTTTGCTTTTGTCCGGATACGTCACCGTTATCGTGCGCGTAAATTCCTTTATCTCAAAGGAGGCGCCCTCTGCACTGAGCCAGCCGTCGTCCTTTAAAACCTCATCGCGCAGGTCTTTCTTCGCTCCGCGTATCCTTTGACTGACGATATACCCGTTGCCGTGACTGAGGAGATACCCCAAATTGGACTCACTGTTGAGTCCCTTGTCGGCCGTCACAATCACTTTGTCGGCTTTGTAGTTTTTCTTAACCTGCTCAAACGAGGGCTTTAACGTCGTGCAATCCGGCTTGTTTCCTTCATACAAATAAAAATCAACCGGAAGCCCTTGTGAATCCATGAATAGCCCCATTTGCACAATCGGTAACGGGCGGTGTTCCTTTGAGCATCCTTTGATGCGGAACTCATCGGGCTGGTCGATTTCAAAGAAGTAGTTCGTTACGTCGTAGTAGAGAATGTCGGTCTGACGCGCGTACCGAGCTTTCAATTCTCGATGCATTCGCGCCACGAAGGCGCTTTTGTGTTTGTTCAGAACCGTCAATGACTTATATAAGTCCTCGAGCTTAATGGAAAAATCCTTTAGGAAATACTCCAGCCCATTTTCCAGACTTGCTTTCTTGGACTGCGGATAAAGGGCTCGCATGAAGCACAGTAGCTTTAAGCAAACATCCAAGCTGTATTGAATCGCCGATTGCTCTTGAATTTTCCGACACTCATCGTCCAGACCGAGTTCCTGATACATCTTCTCCAGATACAGATAGCCGTAATTGCGAATCGTGTTGTGGGGCGCGATTTTGTCGGCCGGATTCAATGTAAGTTTTATGAGTGTTTCCGTCTCTGATTTTTGCCCTTTGTACTTGGCAATGAGTTTGTTGACGGCTTCCGGGTCCGTGGCGTTCAATTTTGCTTCCGTCCCGAGGTATTCAATCGTACGCTGCTTGACACGGCCGCCGTCTCGGTAGTTCTCGACCAAAACGACGCTGACCTGACCGTTGCTTCTTTTAAATCGCCGTACGAACATTGACTTCCCCCTTGCGGATGGTTTTGCCCTGTGACGACATTATAGCAAATATACATTACGTGTGCACTACGTTTCGGGCAAGAAAAATCCTCTTTGTTTCAGAGGGCTAGGTCAAAAAACTATAAAACTCGGGTTAACAGAACAACGCCAATCGCATTTTCTCAGGAAATCTGAAGCACGGATTTAATCCCGCTCATCGAGCCAAGCAGACAAAATCGCCTCAAGGCGCGCTTCGTTACTCGCTTTCGGATCGTCTTTAAAGTCAGGCAACGCCAAAACAAGCGCATAAAGTTCGGTCATTCTGAGCGTCACGGGGTCAAGGTCTGGATAGGTGTCGCAAAGCTCTCGGGCAATCGCCTGAGCATCCGTCCAGTTAAAACTCATGGTTTAACGCTCCCCGACGATGTTGCGATTGTGAACCGGAATCTCAATAACCAAATCCGCTTTCCCGATCTTAACTTGGCAAGCTAAGCGAGAATCCGGTCGTGAGTCAAAAGCGGTATCGAGCCTGTCGAACTCGGCATCGGAGGGCTCTTGTAGCGAGTCGTAGCCTTGCTTGACATACACGTGGCACGTGGCGCACGCTCCGTTAAATTCGCAGGCATGTGCCAGTTTCACCCCGTGCTTCACGAGTGCACGAGCCAGGTTTTCTCCGGGCTCGACCGTAAACGTTGCCCCTTCGGGGCACACGGCATTGGCTACAACGGTAACCGTCGGCATATGGCTTACTCCTTGTTTTTCTCATTGAATGCCGCCAGATTCTGTCCGGCGAGCGCTCGGCGAATTGCTCGGTCCATACGGCGAGCGGCAAAATCCGTCGTTGCAGACGCCAGGACTGCCGTACGGGCGCGAAGTTCCTCGGCATTCTTGCTCTGAAGCGCCTCTTTGACACGCCCGACAGCCTCGTCAATGGCTTTTCGTTCGGCCGCACCCAGCAAATCGGCATCCGAATCCAATGCCGATTGAGTGGCAATGAGCATTCGATCGGCCTCAACAGACTCTTCCCGCCACTTGCGCTCGGCTTTGTCGGTCTCGGCGGCAGTATTTCCCTCTTGGAGCATGCGAACGATATCGGCATCCTGTAAGCCGTAAGAGGGTTTCACACGCACGCCGGCTTCGATGCCGGTTTTTGTTTCTCGCGCCGTCACCGAAAGAATTCCGTCGGCGTCGATTCGATAGGTCACTCGAATGCGAGCATTGCCGGCTGCCATCGGCGGAATTCCGCGCAACTCAAAACGTGCCAGCGAACGGCACGCATCGACTAATTCACGTTCACCTTGGACAACGTGCACGGCAAGCGCCGTCTGGTTATCTTTAAACGTCGTAAAGTCCTGCGCCATCGCCACGGGCACCGGGGTATTACGCGGAATAATCTTTTCGACTAATCCCCCCATCACCTCAAGACCGAGCGAAAGCGGCGTGATATCCAAAAGAAGCCAATCGTCATCGCGCGCATTGCCCACGAGCTTGTCAGCTTGAAAGGCCGCGCCGACAGATACGACCTCATCGGGATCGATATCGGTCAAGGGCGCTTTTCCGAAGGCCTCCCGTACGGCGTTTCGAATGCAAGGCATGCGCGTCGAGCCGCCGACAAGAACGATTCCGTTAACGTCTGAAGGCTTAGCTTTCGCGTCCTGTAAAACGCCCTTTAAAACATCGAGCGTACGGGTCACAAGCGGCGCACACTGCGCTTCAAACTCCGACCGAGTGACCGTCTTATTCAGTACCCGTCCCGAATCGAGCGCACAGGTATAGGTCACGGAACTTTTTTCGGTTAGGGCTTCGCGCGAAGAGCGGGCGGCCAAAATGGCACGGCGTTTTTCACAACCGGAAAGAGCCTCGAAAGAAAGAGTCTCTCGACCGAGAGCCTCCTGAGCCAGGAGGCGATCGAAATCATCGCCCCCGAGAGCACTGTCGCCCCCGGTGGCTACCACTTCGAAAATACCGCTCGAAAGCTTTAAAAGCGACACATCGAACGTTCCGCCCCCGAGGTCGTACACCAAGTAAAGCCCCTCGGCTCCGGTATCGAGCCCGTAGGCAAGAGCCGCTGCCGTCGGTTCATTAAGAAGGCGCAATACCTCAAGACCGGCAAGCCGTGCGGCATCTTTCGTCGCTTGGCGCTGTGCATCGTCAAAGTACGCCGGAACCGTAATGACGGCGCCCGTGAGCTCCCCGCCCAGGCGCTCTTCGGCGCGTTTTTTCAGGGCCTTAAGGATTTCGGCGCTGACTTCAACGGGAGTTCTCTTGCCGGCACAAGTGTCAATCCGAATCACGCCCGTCGATTCGGCGAATCGGTACGGGAGCGTTTGACCGAGAATGTCCGTTAAATCTCGGCCGATCAGGCGCTTGGCAGAAGAGACCGTATTTTGCGCATCATCGATAAGGTGCTCGGAAGCGGCATCACCGACCTCGGTTGCGCCGTCGGGCAAAAAACGCACGATGCTCGGAAGAATCTTGCGCCCTTTTTCATCGGCAATGACTTCCACCGAGCCGTTAACTACCGTTGCCACCAGAGAATTGGTTGTCCCCAGGTCAATGCCGACGGCCAATCGCTCTTCGTGGGGTGCGGAACTCATTCCCGGTTCCGCAATTTGCATGAGTCCGGACATAAAACGGTTTTCTCAAGAAAATGGTTGAGCCTGATTCTTATCCAAAGGCCGAGAAAAGCCTTTGCCTTTCTACAGAACCCATTGAAACAAAACGAAAAAGAGGGCTTTCTTGTTATTGTTACGTAACTGAAAACAAACCCACAAAAAAGGCCTTTATCGGCGCGCATTTTACCGACATGCTTGACGGACGGTACGTCGTGTCCGGCACAAGCAAAGGAAGTGTGACTGCGGCGCGCTTTCGGGCCTATGCGGGCCAGCGAGCCGAAGTCGGAAAGGTACTCTTTTCCAGGTCCTGTGAGTCGAACTATTTGGTTATACTCCCCAACACGCCGCATACGCTTCTTAACTAAGTGCAGACGCACGGGGCAATTGCGGCTTTTCCGGCACGCCTCTTTGCGTAGAACTTTTCGGTTTTGAGCGCTCACAAAGGCATCATCGCGAGCTTAAGACCGATTTTCACGAGCGACCTGAAATAAAACTGCCGATGAGTCAATTCATGAGGGCGTCGGGTTCGGAAGCCCTTCTAGGAAGAGCCCAAATCGGCAGCAAGTTTTCTTAAAAAAAGAAGTTCCCGCGCGAGTTCCCGGGCTCGGGGAAAATCTTTTTTATCGTCGAGTGCATCGCCAAGCGCCTCCAGACACTCAGATTCGGAAGTGTGAAGCTCCGAGAGCACCGCGTCTTTTTCCCCGTCCTGAGCGCGTTCGCGCCAGGTAAATTGCTGCAACAAAAAAGCTTGCGACATGCGGGTATCGGTCTCTTCAGCAAGATTAAAGCCCTTTGCCGCAAGGAGCGCCTTGGCTCGCGTCACCGGGTTGATGAGCTCTCCCCTGGCATCATTGAGGCGCCCTGCCCACTGCTCGGCAACGCGCTTAGCGGCATTGCCCGAAGCGGCAAAGCGGTCCGGATGTACAAGGGCAATTCGCTCGTGCCAAGCCTGGTCGATTTGCTCGGCACTTAAAGAAAACTGCTCCGGAAGGCCGAGCAATGAAAACGCCGATTCACGCGCCATAGACGTTCAGACCTTAAAGGACTTACCGCAGCCGCAATGCTCTTTTTCGTTCGGATTTTTGAACTTAAAGCCGGACTGCAGTCCTTCCTTGACAAAATCAAGTTCTGTCCCGTCGATATACGGCAGGCTTTTTGCATCGACAATGACTTTAACGCCGTTACTTTCCCAAACCGAATCGTCTTGGTTGGTCACATCGGCAAATTCAAGCTTATAAGCCATGCCCGAGCACCCGGACGTTTTGACGCCGAGCCTTAACCCCACGCCCTTGCCGCGTTTGGCAAGAAACGCCTGCACGTGGCGTGCGGCAGCCGGAGTTAACGTAATCATGCTTTCGTTTCCTTGGCTGCGCGTTTGGCCTTGTAGTCATCAATGGCCGCCTTGACGGCGTCTTCGGCCAAAATCGAGCAATGAATCTTGACGGGCGGAAGCGCGAGTTCCTCGGCAATTTGCGTGTTGGAAATCTTCCCGGCTTCCTCAAGGCTCTTACCCTTGACCCATTCGGAGACAAGAGAACTCGAGGCAATGGCGCTAGCGCACCCGTAGGTCTTAAATTTGGCATCTTCGATGATGCCTGCGTCATTGACCTTAATTTGCAGGCGCATCACATCGCCGCACGCCGGAGCCCCGACCATGCCGGTTCCGACCGACTCGTCGTTTTTGTCGAGCGTACCGACATTTTTCGGGTGCTCGTACTGTTCAATGAGTTTGTCACTGTAGGGCATACGTTCTCCTAGTGATTGCTCCACTTGACGGACTTAAGATCAACACCTTCCTTGTGCATTTCCCACAGAGGCGACATCTCACGGAGCTTGGCGACCTGCTCGGTTAAAAGCTTGACGGTGTAATCGACTTCTTCTTCTGTCGTAAAGCGACCGAATGTGAAGCGAATCGAACTGTGCGCGAGTTCATCGTCGCGACCGAGGGCACGCAAAACGTAACTCGGCTCCAGAGAAGCGGACGTGCAAGCCGAACCGGAACTGACGGCAATATCCTTTAAAGCCATCATGAGACTTTCGCCTTCGACATAGGCAAAAGAAATATTCAAATTCGTGCAGACACGGTGCTCCATGTCGCCGTTAACAACGACATCGGGAATGTTCTTGAGAATACCGCTTAAAAGACGCTCGCGCAGTTTAAGGCAGTGTTCGATGTCTTTGGCTTGCTCAAGGCGCGCAATGCGGTAGGCCTCGCCCATGCCGACGATTTGGTGCACGGCCAGCGTTCCCGAACGCATGCCGCGTTCGTGTCCGCCGCCGTGAATCTGCGGCTCGATACGCACGCGAGGCTTACGACGCACGTAAAGCGCGCCGATGCCTTTGGGCCCGTAGACCTTGTGCGAAGAAAGACTCATCAAATCGACTTTAAGTTTCTGGGTATCCAAGACCATCTTACCCGGAGCCTGCGTCGCATCGCAGTGGAAAATAATGCCGCGAGAGCGGCACATCTCACCGATGGCGGCAATATCCTGAATCACGCCGATTTCGTTATTGACAGCCATGACGGACACGAGCGTCGTATCCGGACGCATCGCCGCTTCCAGGGCTTTTAAATCGAGAAGCCCGTTTTCCTGAACATCCAGGTACGTCACCTCATAGCCTTCCGTTTCCAGATGGCGCATCGAATCGAGAATCGCTTTGTGTTCGGTCTTGACGGTAATTAAGTGCTTGCCCTTATCCTTGTAAAAGTGCGCGGCACCCTTAACGGCCAAGTTATCGGACTCGGTAGCGCCCGATGTCCAAACTATTTCTTTCGGGTCGGCGTTAATGTAGGCGGCGACCTCGGCACGGGCCTCGTCAACGGCCTTTTCCGCTTCCCATCCGTATGCGTGCGAGCGGCTGGCGGGGTTCCCGAACTTCTCGCACAAGTAGGGGATCATCTTTTCGGCCACACGCGGGTCGACCGGTGTCGTTGCCGAATAGTCCAAATAAATAGGACGCTTCAGATTCATACGTTACTTCCTTTCTTTAAGCTTTAAGCCCGTTTATTCTTAAATATCACGACAGCCTCATCGCCCGGCGATCGCCCGGCGACCGATGCGTATTCGCATAACGTGTCTTAATCGCCGCAAGCGATTGTCCGTCTAAAAAATCCGTCATCAATCGGTTCATATCCGACCAAAGTCCGTGCGCCAAACATTCGGCACCGCCTCGGCACTGTCCCGTGCCGTAGCAATGCGTGGCATCTAAGCTTTCTTCGACCGCTCGGACGATTTCACCGGCACTGATTTCCTCGGGGGGACGCGCTAAACGATATCCGCCGCCCGGCCCCCGATTGGCCGTCACAAGTTCGGCGTGACGCAGTCGACCGAAAATCTGCTCGAGATAGGCCACCGAAATCTGTTCGCGCCGGGCAATATCAGCCAAACGGACCGGCCCGTTTTTTCCGTAAAGCGCTATGTCAATCATGCTCGTGACGGCAAAGCGGCCTCGCGTTGTAAGCTTCATGGCTGTGAATTCCCGAGTGGTTTTGTCAAGATTACGATAGTCTAACGAATAATTCCCGACTAAAAAAGAAGGGATATCGTTTCAGTCAGTTTTGACGCCTGTCTAAGTACTTTTACGTGTAAAAAAAGTGCAACAAACCCAATGACTTCAAGGCATGCGTTCGGCTTAAGTTCGCTGCATCGTTCGTACAATCCGTGACTTGACCGCCTCGTTCGGCCAAAAAACGCCTCCACGTTACCGTTTTATTTTTCGGGAGTTACCCATGTTTAAAAAAATGCTCTTTCTTACGGCTTGTAGTTCTCTAGTGGTAACCTCAGCCGTTGCTCATGCCGAGCAGCTCATTATGGGTACGGAAAGCACGTATCCTCCCTTTGAATACACCGATACGAAAAACGGATCGGAAATCGTCGGTTTCGATATCGACATGGTGCGAATGCTCGGTCAAAAGGCCGGATTTACCATCAAGGTCGTTTCCATGGGGTTCGATGCCCTGATTCCGGCGATTTTGAGTCGCCAAATCGACATCGCCGGTGCAGCCATCACGATTACCGAAGAGCGCGCCAAGAAAGTAAGCTTCACGCAGCCTTACTACGACTCGGGGCTTTCGATTTTGGTCCGGAAAGCCGACAAAGACACCTACAAGACCGATAAGGATTTGAAAAATAAGATTCTCTGCGGTCAGCTCGGGACGTCCGGCGCCGCCTACGCACGCACGATTGAGGGCGCGACCGTCAAGACCTTCAATACGATGAACGAAACGTACATGGAACTACGCAACAAGGGTTGCGAAGCCGTAATCGGCGACCGCCCGACCATTGCGTACTTTATGACGAGCAACGCACGCAACAAGAAACTCTTTACGTTGCAAGATACGGTTCTCAATGTCGAACAATTCGGCTTTATCGTCGCCAAGGATAACAAAAAGCTTTTGGCGCGCCTGGATAAAGCCTTTGAAGAGGCCAAAAAGGACGGCTCGTACAAAGCGCTTTTAGTCAAATGGTTCGGCCAGTAACGCGCCGCTCCTTGTAAAAGACACTCAAGCGATACGCGACGTCGGAGAGCGTTTTTTGCCTCCGACGTTATTTTTCGTTCCTGCTTTTTGTCCTTTTTTTACAACAAATCAAGCAAAAGAAGGTAAGCGCTCCCCGCTGCGCCCTCGCCTTTCTTAAAATTGTTTGTTTGGCTGACAATCGTTCCCCAAGTAGGGCGGTTAACGGCCTTTTTTAGGGAAATTTTAATGTTTAAGAAAACTTTTTTATTTGCCGCCGTGGGCGCTATGCTCGCTGCCTCGGCTACTTCGCAGGCTGAAGAACTCGTCATGGGTACGGAAAGCACCTACCCGCCTTTTGAATACGTTGACACGAAAAACGGTTCGGAAGTCATCGGCTTTGACGTCGATATGATTCGACTAATCGGTCAGAAGGCCGGCTTTACCGTCAAAATTGCCTCGATGGGGTTCGATGCCCTGATCCCGGCGATTTTAGGAAAACAGATTGATATTGCCGGAGCTGCCGTTTCCATTACCGAAGAGCGTGCCAAGAAAGTGAGCTTTACGGACCCCTACTACGATTCGGGTCTTTCCATTTTGGTTCGCAAAGCCGACAAAGACGTCTACAAGACCGACAAGGATCTGAAAAACAAAATCATCTGCGGTCAGATCGGCAACTCCGGCATGGCCTATGCCAAGACGATTCCCGGTGCCAAGACCAAGACCTTTAACACGATGAACGAAGCGTATATGGAACTGCGCAACAAGGGCTGTGCCGCCGTCATCGGTGACCGTCCGACCATCGGCTACTTTATGGCAAGTAACCCGCGCAACGCCAAAGTCTTCTCCCACCAGAGCCAAATACTCAACGTCGAACAATTCGGATTCATTGTGGCTAAAAACAACAAAGCCCTTTTGGACCGCATGAACAAAGCCTTGCGTGAGGCCAAGCAAGACGGCTCGTATCAGGCTGTGATGACCAAGTGGTTCGGTGAATAATGTCGCTTGATCAAAACTCGGGAGTTGCTCATGGAGTTTGATTTTTCCTTGGTGACACAGTCGCTTCCGCTTTTATTAGCCGGCGCCTTGGTCACGCTCAAAATCACGGCCATGGCCGTCGGTCTGGGGATGGTTTTCGGCTTAATTGCCGCCGTCGGAGCCCTGAGCCGCAACCGAGTTTTGCATTACGCGGCGCGCACGTATGTCAACTTCATCCGCGGCACGCCGCTTTTGGTGCAAATCTTCATTTTGTACTTCGCACTCCCCGTGATCCTCGGGATGCGAATCGACCCGTTTACGGCGGCCGTGGCCGCCTGCTCGATCAACTCGGGTGCGTATGTGGCTGAAATCTTTCGAGCCGGCATCCAATCGATTTCCATCGGGCAGTCCCGCGCCGCATTAAGTCTCGGAATGACCCCGCGCCAAACGATGCGCTACGTCGTGCTCCCGCAGGCTTTTAAACGCGTCATTCCGCCGCTCGGCAATGAATTTATTGCCATGCTCAAAGACTCGTCCTTAGTGTCGGTCATTGGCTTTGAGGAACTCACGCGCAAGGGGCAACTCATTATTGCCGACACATATGGATCGGTTGAAATCTGGTCGACGGTGGCGCTTTTGTACCTTGCTATGACCTTTACGATTTCGCAGATTGTCGCCTACATGGAAAAGCGCTTCCGCACCGGAGACGAAACATAAAAGGGCACTTGTCCTTTGAAGCTGCTGACAGTTTTCTGCCGGCGCTTTTGTTTTCCTAGGGAAAGCGAAATATCCCTTAGGTTGCCTGGCAGACAGTCTCGCGGTTTTGAACTTGCATACTTTTCCACAATACAGGAAATACCCACGTCGGTGTTTCGTGATAATAGGTCAGCATCTCGCTAATAACAAGCTCCGCTTTTTCTAAAACTCGGGGGTTTTCCTCCGCGCCGAAAGCCTTCTGATACCGGTGGCAAAGCATTTCCGGCACACTCGAACCCAGAACCGGCGCCGGGCAAGAGCCAAGAAGAAAACTTACAAAAGTTTGTGCGAATTTCTCGTGCATCGGACGTTGCTAATCGACGCTCATCTTGGAGAAGGAATCAAGGTCGGTGCCAAGCCACTTCATAGTCGCTTCAAGGGAATCGAGCAAGTGCTGTTCGCCCTTAGTGAGTTCTACGCCCGAGTCCTTCTTTGCCTTAAGTTTCACGGCAATCCGTGTACGCATGTCAAGAAACATGTGCCCCGTCTCGTGCAAGAACGTCGAGCGGTTAGCGCCTGTCCACGTGGCAATAGCACGGACGTCCGGGAACCATTCGCCGATAGTGCCTTGTGGAAATCCTTGATTATTTTTTGTGCTTCGTGATACAGTTTCGCTAGTCGACCCGAAGCCCACCGCTCTTTTTTGAGCGGCATCATAGGCGCGGTTAGGCATGGAGTCCCGCATGCGTCGTAATGCTTCTCGCATTTGACCGGCTACCTCACGGGCAGTAGCAACGTCGGGCTTCGGTGTTCGATCATCCAAGTAATACGTAGTGACGAAACTAAGTCTCGTTTTCGCGTCCTTTCTGTTCTCGTTGTAGGAAACCCGATAAATGCTTTCGAGGATGCGACCGGCTTCATTTGCCTTTCTAAAGAAAACAGTCTTTTCATTACTTGTCTTCGCGGTATCTTTCGCTACTCCCGCACTCTCAGCTTCCGCCGGCATATTGACTGCGTCGAGCCAATCTTGCGGCGTTAAGTTATGTCCCGAGTTGTAGGGGTGTGCTAAACGGTCACTTGTAATCTGAATTTCTACGTCATCCGCCGGAATGCCTAATTGACCAAGCAGATTGGCAGTTGCCGATGAAAGAGGCGTACGAATTACAAACCTTTCAGAATCCTTGGCATTTAACATGAACGAAGCGAAGTCACCCTCGAAAACCTTTGACGTCATGTGAAGGGCGTCCGTCTGTTTTCCGGTGAACAACTGCTTCGCCCTATCGGACGTCACCTGTAACTTGCCGTCTGCCGTGCGTGTCGCATCCGCAGACGTCAGCACCGACTTAGGTCCGTACTCGGCAAACACCTGTTCCGGTAAAACACCGAGGTCCTTGGCCACTGTGGAGAACAGTGTCTGCGCTATGCGCTCCGACATTTCCTGCGAGGCCGTTTGCTGATCGACGCTCATCTTGGAAAAGAAATCAAGTCGGTACCGAGCCACTTCATGGTCGCTTCAAGGGAATCGGGCAAACACCTTATCTTCTGGACAGCTCACTCAAAAAAGGCACTCTGAGTGACGAGGGATGCGATGCAATCTGGCGCATCATCTGGCAAGGATCTTGGACCGAGGTCATTGACATGGACAAGAACGAACGCCATTGGTTCTACGGAGAACCGCTACATAGCTACATTGAGCGGGATATCCGCCTGAATGCCGAGGAAGCCAAATTGGAAGCTTTCGAATAATTCCTCGGTATTCTGGCTTCACACATCGGCCAGGAATTTCAAATCAGCAGAGTTGCTTCTCAAACCGGTATTGCCATTCAAACAACCAAAGGCTGGCTTTCGGGAGCCGAAAGATTAGGTCTTATTTATCTATTACCGCCCTTTTACGAGAACGTCGGAAAAGTCCTCATCAAAAAGCCAAAACTTTTTTTCAGACACGATCTTCCCCGCTTGGCTTATGGATACCCCTTTCCCCGAGGCGCTTAAAACGAGTTACTTAAGCGGCGCAAAAGTTATCTTCACAACGGGAAACACGCGGGTTTTTATTTTTACAGCGATTCCAAATTCAACGAAATTGACCTACTTATCAAAGAAGGAGCCCGATGTCATCCGGTTGAGATAAAGACAACGGAACACCCGAATCCAACAATGATCAAAGCCTTTGAGCGTGTTCGGGACGGGAGCTTTACACGCGGCCCGGACGCTCTGATTTGTTTGACACAAACACCGACGTTCCTCACTTCCGATGTCGTTGCACATTCGATTTGGGATAGTTAGGGCCGAAAACAAGACGTCTAAGCGTTTCTTCCTACCCCTTGTCACTTGAATCAAGGGAGAGGCTTGTTTTCTCTGAAAACTCCAGCAAGAGGTCTACAATCAAAAAGCATTGTTTTAAAGAGGATTAAACAACTATGACAGTCTCTACCAGCGCACCTTTTCCGAAATTAAGCGCCCTCGCAACAGACTCGGGATCCGAGGCTGTTTTGGAGTTGCTTTCTTTAACGGGGCGTCCCGACATTATTTCGTTTGCCGGCGGTCTACCGAGCCCGAAGGGATTCCCGATTGCCGCTGTCAAAGAAGCGGCTGACTACGTTATGGATAAGGAAGGCTCCCGTGCGTTGCAATACTCTCAAGCCGAGGGCGTTCCGGAGTTGCGTGAGGCTTTGGCACAAATGGAAACCGAACACGGTATTCCGACCACAGCCGACGAGATTCAGATTGTGACCGGCTCTCAGCAGGCTTTGGACCTTGTTGCTCGCGTCTTCTCGGTCCCCGAATGCCGTCTTATGGTAGAAAGCCCGACCTATTTAGGTGCTCTTTCGGCTTTTAACATGACCAAGCCCCGGTATGCCGAAATTCCGGTTGACGAACTCGGCATGAACCCCGATGCCTTGGACGATAGCTGTAGCGACGTGAACGTGGCTTATGTGATGCCCACATTTGCCAACCCCACGGGTCTTACCATCGATGAAACTCGTCGTGAAAAGCTCGCCGAGAAAGCCCGCAAGTATGACTTCTGGCTCATTGAAGACGATCCGTACGGCGAATTGTGGTATGACAAGAAGCCGCCGGTTTCACTGCGCCATTTTGCCCCGGAACGCACGCTTCGCTTAGGTACGCTCTCGAAGGTTCTTTCACCTGGCTTGCGTTTGGGCTACATCGTTGCCAAGCCTGAAATCCGCAAGATTTTCTCGGGTCTGAAGTCTTCGATGGATTTGCACACCTCGACCTTCACTCAACTTGTGGCCGCTCGCGTGATTTCGGAAGGGACGTTAAAGACCCACATTCCGACCGTCCGTGCGCTTTACAAGAATCAGTGCAAAGCGATGCTCGATGCGCTCGATGAATTCATGCCCAAGCATCCGGAAATTTCCTGGACACATCCGACAGGCGGCATGTTCATTTGGTTGCATCTGCCGAAGTCCATGGACTCGGCCGCTCTCTTTAAAGAAGCCGTTGCCGCCAAGGTTGCCTTCGTTCCGAGCATGGCCTTTTACGCCGGTAAACCCGAATCCAATCACTCCCGTCTGTCATTCGTGACGGTTCCGCCCGAGAAAATTCGCGAAGGCGTCAAGACCCTCGCCGATGTAATTGCGCGCCACCTGTAATCTTTGACCTTCGGACAGGCACGCCGTGCGTCGTCCGAAGTCCTTAGCCCCCTTAAAGCTACGAGCCTTAAGGGGGGCTTAAAGGCGAGGCACCGAGGCTAAAAGCGCTTTTGTGTACGCTTCTTTCGGACGACTAAGGACTTCCTGAACGGTTCCTTCTTCGACAATTCTCCCGTCTTTCATCACGGCAACTCGGTCTGCCGTCCACTCGACAACGGCAAAGTTGTGCGTAATAAAAAGGTACGCCATACCGGTTCTTTGCTGCACGGCGCGCAAGAGATTAAGAATCTGCGCCTGCACGGAAACATCCAGAGCGCTCGTCGGTTCATCAAGGATAATGACTTGGGGTGAAACAGCAAGTGCGCGCGCCAGAGCAAGACGCTGCCGCTGACCGCCCGAAAACTCATGCGGCAGGCGAGAAAAAGAGTCCCGAGTAAGACCCACCGTTTCCAGTAGGTCTCCGACACGCTGACAAATGGCATCTTTGTCCCGAAGCACCCCGAGTGCCGTAATACCTTCTGCAATACACGCGCCGACGCTCATACGAGGATCGAAAGATGAAAACGGATCTTGAAACACAATCTGCGCAAAGCGGTGTAATTCTTGCAGGGCCTTTCCGCGGGCGCTCATCACATCCACATCACCGATACGCGCAACGCCACGAGTGCGAACATGTCCGTCGGTGAGCCTCAAAAGCGTTTTAGCAAGTGTAGATTTTCCGGATCCCGACTCGCCGACAAGAGCGAGTGTCTCGCCGCTCCGCAACGTCAGCGTCACATCCCGCACCGCTTCAAAGGTCTTTTTGCTCGAGAAAAGTCCTCCAGCGCTTTCGTACGTGACGGAAAAATTCTCGAGCGTTAGCACGGGTTTCCCAGGAAGAGGAGACACGCATGAAGCCCCGGCTTCTTGCCGGGCAAATTCCCCCGGAAAAAGGCACCGCACGACATGGTCCTTTCCGAGCGCCTTCAGAGGAATCTCGCCGGCTTCACACGCAGGGCGCCTGACAGGGCACCGGGATGCAAAACGGCAGCCGGCAACATCCTCACTCGGATTCGGCACAACGCCCGGAATTCCGGCTAATGCTTTCTTACGCGAGGCGCTTTGAGGCACGGCTCGCAAGAGCCCGGCCGCATACGGGTGCAAGGGCTTTGAGAAAAACTCCTTAACCGGCGCCTCCTCAAGGATTTGCCCGGCATACATCAGTCCGACTCGGTCGGCATAGTTCTTGACAAGTGCCAAGTCGTGCGTGATAAGAAGCAAGGCCAAGTGCCTCTCGCGCTTAAGATCCCTTAATAGGTCGAGAATCTGTGCCTGCAACGTCACGTCTAGGGCCGTTGTCGGTTCATCGGCCACAACCACCGAGGGCGAGGCAGCCAAGGCCACCGCAATCATGACGCGCTGTTTTTGACCGCCCGAAAGCTCGTGAGGAAAAGCCTTCGCAATGCGTTCGGGGTCATCGAACCCGACACGAGTAAGCCAGGCAAAAACCGCTGACTCGGAGGTGTCCGTCAGAGTCTTTTCATGAAGTTTTAACACTTCGCAAACTTGCGCCCCGATACGAACAACCGGATTGAGACTCGTAGCCGGTTCTTGAAAAATCAGCGAAATTCCTGCCCCGCGCACGGCATTCATTTCCCGCTCTGTGAGAGTAAAAAGGTCTTGTCCGCCGCACAGAACGCTTCCCTCTTGCACGGTAACGCCTTCGGGCAAAAGCCGCATCAACGAAAGCGCCGTTAAGGACTTTCCGCATCCTGATTCCCCGACCAGAGCGTAGGTCTCGTTTTCCCGAACGGAAAACGACACGTCGCGCACGAGGTATTCTCGGCAACTTGTCTCAGATAAAGCGATGGATAAGTGTTTGACTTCAAGCACGGCGCCTCCCGCGTTTGGCTCTCGGATCGAAAACTTCCCGAACTCCGGAGGCAAACAAATTGGCACTTAAAACCAGAGCAACCATGAAAAGTAAACTGGCCGCCAAATTCCACCAGACCGTCGGGGTGCGACCCATCTCGGAGGCGGCCGAATTAATCATGCTTCCGAACGAAGCCATTGCCGGGTCAACACCCACACCGACATAACTTAAGACAGCCTCGTAAAGTACGATGCCCGAAAAATCCAGCACGGCCACGATGAGCACGATGTGAGCCACATTCGGGAATATGTGGCGCGCCATGATGCGAACGGGCGAAACACCGAACGATTGGGCCGCCGTAATAAAGTCCGTTTCCGATAGCTTCATCGTCTCGGCGCGCAAAAGACGCGCAAGGCCCGCCCAACTCGTAACGCCGATAATCGCCGAAAGCGAGAAGAGCCGCAAGTCCGCACGCTCAAGCCCTGTTTGATAAAGCGAGGGATTGGTGTCGATGAAAACCTGAATCATGAGAACGGAGGCAGCAATCAAGAGAACCGACGGAATGGACGTAATCGTCGTGTAGATGTACTGAATGACATCATCGACACGCCCTTTAAAGTACCCGGCGGCAATCCCGAAGATAATCGCAGGCGGCAACATACAGGCCGTTGCCAAAGAGCCGATGACAACTCCGGTGCGAACGGATTTGACGGCACTTAAAAGAACATCGTTTCCGACGGCATCGGTCCCGAAAATGTGCCAGGAAGGCCACAGGCCCCAGAGAAGCCCCGCTACAAAAAACGCGCCCGTCCAAACCCAAAGAATCGGGTTTAAAGGGTTTTGAGAACCCGTTAGACGCCGAATACTTTGAAATAGGCTTTCTGTCTTTTTGCGTCGCAAGACGGCAAGAGCACTTAAAAGAAGGACACTGAATCCGAGGCCGACTGCTGCCCCGCACCCGAAATCGGTGGCCAAGGCCGTTCCCTTCTCCTCGGGAGACACGTCGGGCGACGCTCCCTTAAGTCGCGCAAAGCGACGCACGGGCTTTTGGTCGACAAGCGCCGGGGTCTTATCAAAATCAAAGAGCGAAAAGGGCGCCGAGTAACTGCGTTCGGTGCCGGCAATGTGTTCGCCCACAAAATAGTCCAAAACCGAAACCGTCTTGGGCGCATAGGCAACAACGCCCGTGGGACCGACGTCTAAGCGCGGTCTGAAATGCACGGAGTCGGCTAAAGCCACGGCAAAAAAGACACTTAAAAGACCGGCGCAAAAAAGCGCTGTTTTATTTCCGGCGAGTTTTTTCCACCGGGCAGCAAGTTCCGGGGTGCACGCCGCATGCCGCGCATAAAGTGCTATCGCGAGAACAATCACCCAAATCACGGCATCGGTGTAAAGAAAGACAAAGCGCGGCATAGCTTTCACTCCCCCTACTTAAACCGTATCCGCGGATCGACCAACGCGTAGGTAATGTCCGTGAGCGTCACCCCCACGACATAGGCCACCGTCCCCAAAAAAACCATAGCACGGACAATCGAAAAATCCTGCGCATTAATCGCATCGATCGTGTACGACCCCAAGCCCGGGATGGCAAAAAAGTTTTCCATCACCAGGGAACCCATAAAAAGCAACGGAATCACCGAAATCGTGCTCGTTAAAATCGGGAGCAGTGCATTTCGTAAAACGTGACAGAAAAGCACGCGCTCTTCGCTAGCACCCTTGGCACGCGCCGTTCGCACGTAATCTTTGCCGACTTCTTCTAAAAAAAGCGACCGGTAAAGGAGCGCATCGCTTCCTAAGCGCGAGAAAACGCCGATCAGAACCGGTAGGAGTAAGAAGGGAACCATCCCCCATCCGCCCTCGAACCCGGAAACGGGCACAAGGCGCAGTGTGCGTGAGAAAAGCCATTGTCCGAGGATAATGTAAAAAAGCCCGGAAACACTCATCACAAGGACGCTGAAGGTCACGCCGGCCCACTCAAGGCGCGTGCGCCTTACAAGCACCAGTAAAAGCGAAAACACAATGACAACAACAAGACCCAAGATAAAAGTCGGCACGGCAAGAGCTAAAGAGGGGCCGATGCGCTCGGCAATTTCGCGATTGATGCTGCGACCGGCATCCGAAAGACCGAAGTTGCCTTTTAAAAGCGGAACCGACCGCGTGTAAAACACCGTTTCGGTCACCTTCTTGGCACCCGTTTGCGCCCCGTTCCAATACAGCGGCAAATCGTAGCCGTGCGCGTTTTTCCAGCTCGCAATGAGTTCGGGCGTAACGTATTTGCCCCCGAGAGAGAGCCTTGCCATATCATCCGGCGTATTGACGGAAAAAAAGAGGGCAAACGTAATCAGGTTCACGCCGAGCAAAATCAACACCCCGTAAAAAGCACGACGAAGGATATAAGCAATCACGGCGCGCTCCTTGAAGACACTTTGCGACGGGCACGCGCCCTTAAAACATGACGCACCCCGAGCAAAAAGAGCACAATCAGACCCACAATCACGCCCAAAGGCCACAGTATCGGTCGATTCCAAGCCCGAACGGCCGCTTCGCGTTCGGCGGCATCAATACCGATATACATAAGGCGGTCTTGGATAATTTGCGTCGGTTTTAAATTTTTCACCCAGTGGTGTGAGGCGGCGACGGCCGTCGAGAACGTCCCGAAACTCCACGGAGCATCTTCCTGCACAATCGAAATCATCCGATCGATGAGACGAGCTTTTTCCGGCCCGTCCTCCAAATACCGCATCCTCTCAAAGAGACGATCGTATTCGGAATTCACGTAGTTCGAAGCATTTTCCCCGCCGTAAGCAACTTTGCCGTTTTTCCCGTACAGGAGAAAAAGAAAGTTTTCTGCATCCGGGTAATCCGCAAGCCACCCCCAGACATAGATCTGGGCAGCTCCCTTTTGCATCTTATCCTGAAAGCGGTTGTAGTCAGTCGCTCGAATTTCCAATTGAATACCGAGTGCGGCAAATTGCCGCGTAACCCACTCCAGGTACGCACGAGACCCGGCAGCTGCCCCCTGCCAATCAAAATTAAGAACCAAGGGTTGACCGGTTTTGGCATCGCGCCCGCCCGGGTAGCCTGCTTTTTTCAGAAGGCGCTTGGCCTCGGCAAGGGGACGCCGTGTCACGCGCCCGTCAGACCCTTTTTTGTACACCACAGGATTAAAAGCAGCAGGCGAATCGATTCGCCACCCGAAAAACCCGGGCGGCAAGGGGCCGGCCGCTGCCATGCCCTGCCCGACGTTAAAAATCGAGATTTTTTCTTCCCAATTGAGTGCGATGCTGATGGCTTGTCGCAAGAGCCGATTGCGGCGCGCATGACTTGCCGTCTTTCCGCCCCCGACAACGGGGTCAAGCCAATTAAAACCCAAGTACGTGATGTTCGAACCGACGGTTTTGGGAAACTGCAAGCGACGCTCTTGATAGAGCTTTCCCTTTTCCGGGTTATCTAAGGCTGCTGTAATAAATCCCTGTCCGACATCCAAGCGCGTAATTTCCGGGCTGTCATAAAAGCCCTGTAAAAACTTAGATGTTGTCGGGACCGATTCTTTTTCAATCGTCAGCACAATGCGGTCCGAGAGCGGAAGCTTTTTGCCGCAATCTTTTAAAAAGCCCGCTTTCTCATCGCTTTCCTCCCCTTCGCACGGATAAAGCACCGTATGAAAAAGCGGGTTTTTCTTTAACACGTGTTCGCGGTTTTGGCGTGAGACGGCCATGTAATAGGGCCCGGTCCCCACGGGCCAGGATGCCAGCGTGATATTGCCTTCTTTGAGTTTTTCATTGGCGTAAAACGCTTCGGCTTCCCACGGAACCGGAGCAAAAAAGCTCATCGCCAACCAATTGGAAAACTGCGGGTATTTGCCTTTGACATCGATTTGAAACGTCATACGGTCAAGGGTACGAACACCCTCTAAAGGTTCGCTTCGAAGGTCAAGCCAAGAGGAGCGATTTGTCGCTTCCTTTTTCCCCAACCTGCGGGAAAGATCGATGAGCCCGGGCATATGTTCGCCCAACACACGCAAAACGGGCGAAACAAGGCGCGGGCTTGCCATGCGCTTGATGGCATAGACAAAGTCATCGGCCACAAGTTCCCGCGTGTCTTTGTAAGGAAGGTCAAGGGGACCGGAAAGCGACGCCGCGGTCTTTTCCGGCAAGTCATGGTAGCGGAAAGCCCCTGTCTTATCTTTGGCAAATGCCGGGTGAGGGGCAAAGAAAATCCCCGGTTTCACTTTCAGGGTGTATCGACTGACGGCAATGGACGAGGCCGGCGCATTGTGCGGAAGAGCTTTCCCGTCCCGATCGAAATATTCGGGGGTAACAACACGCTCAACCGAACGCGCCTCAAGCGTAAAGGGACGCTTTAGGTAGTGGTAGGCATACGGGGGTTCGTACGTTAAGTACACGAAAACGCTTTCGCCCTGCGAGTAGGAAACTTGGGGATCTAAGGTTTTAGGGCTTAAGGAAAACGTCGAAAAGATTGTGTTCGTGGCGTATTCGGAAACCGGGCGCGGTGCGTTTAGGACATCGCGGCAGCCCGAAAGCGCAACAAGCCCCACGGCACCTAGGAGCACGGCAAAGCCGCGTAGCCCTCGTTTTCCCTTCACGCTTACCCCCGTTACGTTGACAAAATCAAACGGTTTTTCAAACAAAAACACACGGCTATTCAATATACTTTCGCTTTGTCCCGATTGCAATGACGCCGGCTTTAAGAACAGGCGGCGTGCTTTTCTTTTTTACGTTGCCTTTCGGGGAACCTTTTTTCACTGAGCATGACTAATCCGATTCCTTCACTGACAACGCGGGTCTATTGGGAAGATACCGATGCGAGCGGCATCGTTTACCACGCCAATTACATCCGTTGGATGGAGCGCGCCCGCTCGGAGTGGGCAAGGTCCTTAGGGATGAACCAAGATGCGCTCCTTACCGAAAGCCACCGTGCGCTGGTCGTGGCCAATCTGGCCATTGCCTACAAACGCCCGGCGCATTTGGATGACACCGTGACGGTGCGCACGCGCTTGATTGCCCTTAAAACCGCCTCGTTTGTGGTCGAGCAAACCGTTTGGCGTGAACAAACGCTGTTAACGACGGCTAACGTACGTTTAGGCTATGTCGATACGCTCACCGGACACCCCGTTGCCTTTTCCTCAGACACTCTTACGCTCTTTAAGTCTTACCTCGCATCGGAGGACGAACAATAATGAATGCTTCCGCTGATATGTCCATTGTCACCTTGGTGATGAATGCCTCGCCTGTCGTTCAGTGTGTGCTCGCGATTTTGGTGATCGCAAGTCTGGCCAGTTGGGCGACGATTTTCAGTAAATGGATCGTGCTCTCGCGCACACTGCGCCAAACCGAAGAATTCGAGCAGCGCTTTTGGTCGGGAGCCAATTTAACCAAGCTCCTGGAGACAGCGACCTCGCGAACCAATCGCACGAGTTCCGAAGAGCGCATCTTCGTGGCCGGTATGACCGAGTTTTTAAAGCTTTCGGACAAACCGGAAGCCGAAATGCTCTCGGGCGTGCGTCGCGGCATGAGTGCGGCCTTTCAGCGTGAAATCGACGATTTGGAGCGCGGGCTTCCCCTTTTAGCCTCCATCGGATCGGTTTCGCCCTATATCGGTCTATTTGGGACAGTCTGGGGCATTATGAATGCCTTTACGGGCCTATCGACCTTAGAAAACGTCTCGCTTGCCGTTGTGGCCCCGGGCATCGCCGAAGCGCTCGTGGCAACGGCAATCGGCCTATTTGCCGCCATTCCGGCAACGGCCGCCTACAACACTTTTGCCACGCGTCTTGACCGTATCACGAATCGATTTGATAGTTTCTCGGAAGAATTCATGAACATTCTGGCGCGCCAGCGCTAAGCGCGAGGAGTTCCCTATGTCCTTAAGGTCTCTTGGCAAACACACGCGCCGACGCATGATGAGCGAGATGAACGTCGTGCCGTACATCGACGTCATGCTCGTCTTGGTTGTCATCCTCATGGTCGCGGCGCCCTTTGTTAATCCCTCGGTCGTCAATCTTCCGAGCGTGCAAAAAGCGAGCAAGGCCCCCGATAAACCCGTGGAAGTCGTCGTCCACGCGGACGGCAAAATTTCGGTTCGCGCAGGAAAAAGCCTTGTTCCCGTGACAATCGGAACCCTTGTTGAACGCGTCAAATCGCAGGGCTCGCTTCAAACCACACCCGTTGTCATTGCTGCCGACAAAGACGTCAATTACGGTAAAGTCATCGACGTGATGAAGATGCTGCAAAAAGCCGATGTGGCTCGCGTGGGTCTTGCCCTGCAACTGGAAAACTCCAAGCGCTAGGAAATAAGCGATGGCTGACGAGAAGAAAACCGCAACGCCTTTAAAGGCCAAAAACGAGCGCATCACCGACAAACCCTTAGGGTTTGTCGCGGCGCTTGCTGCGCACGCGGTTTTAATCTTCGGTCTTGTCACCGTCTTTCAGTGGAACACGGAACCCGTGACCTTTACCGCCGAGCTTTGGGCGCCGGAAAACGCCAGTGCCGAAGCTTTAACGCCTAAGCCCCGGGAAAAAGTTGTGCCCGAAGAGACGCCGATTACAAAGCCGACACCCGAAGAAATTCAGGAGCGCATCGACCGTGAAGCGCAAATTCGCATCGCGGAAGAAGAAAAGCAAAAGAAGCTGGAAGAACTGGCGCGCAAAAAGCTCCGAGAAGCGCGGCGCCTTGAGGAACAAAAACGCGCTTTGGAAGCCAAAAAGAAACGCGAAGAAGCAGAAAAGCGACGCCAAGAAGAACTAAGGAAAGAGGAACTTGCGCGCATTCTCGGCGCCGCCCCGGTTAAAAATGCCGAACGCGTCGGGAAAACGACGGGCGACATGCGTGTGACAACCCCCCATGCCGGCATGTCCGGGCAAGCCAATTACGTGGCGAAAGTGATTGCCATGCTCCGTCCGCGGATTATCTTCCAGGTTCCTCCGGGACTAAAAAGCGGCGAGCGCCAGGCGGTCTACACGGTCTACCTACTTCCCGACGGCTCACAGGCCAAACCTCCGACCTTAGAGAAAAGCTCGGGGCTTCCGGCTTTCGATGCCGCGGTGGAAAGCGCCATTCGGTGGTGTAACCCCTTCCCGCCCGCCGAGGCCGGTAAGGCCCTTCCGAGGACCATCCAGATTACGTTCGACCCCGTGGAAAGCAGCCGCTAGTTTTAGTAGTAGCAATGGGGCGAGGCAATCGTGTCGACAACGGTCAACCACGCGGCAAGTTTTTTATTCTCTTGAGTAAAGGGCCGCAAAGCATCGATCGGAACAAAGACCTCCGTGCCGCCCGCAAGAGTCCATGTCGGGAGCGTTCCTCGGATATGAAAAGCCGCCAGAAGAGACGCTTTTTCCGCATACCGCACACCGCCTGCTTGCACGAGGCGACAGACACTGTCATCGGCGCGAATATCGTCATCAATTTCCACGTATTCGGGATTGCGTCGTGTGGCTAAATAGGCCCAAAGGAAGGGCCAGAGGATAAAGGCAAGCCAAAAGGGGGCAGTCAAAGTCCAGGCAAGCCACCCCGTTCCCCCTTGCGTGTCCTCAAAGACGAAAATACCTCCGATAAAAAGCCAGGCGCTCCACGCAAGCCACATCGTGCGGGATTTTTCACGACTGATTTTCTGTTTACGGCGTGCCATGTTCGGTTTCTCCTAACACACGGGCGCGCAGTTGTCCGCACCCGCCTTCGATCTCTTGAGCAGCGCTTTCGCGAAGCGTTGCCACAAAACCCTTTTCGCGCAAAATCGTAATAAGGTCTTGCATGTGCGAGGCCGCAGGTCGACGAAAAGGTGAGCCCGCGACAGCATTAACGGCGATGAAATTGACCATCGCCCAATGCGAATCTAAAAGATCCGCAAGGCGCTTAACTTCCTCCTCACTGTCGTTGACGCCTTCAATCAGCGTCCACTCGATTTGCGCCGGGTATTTGGTTTTTTGCGCATAATTAAGGGTTCTTTCAATGAGTTCTTGCACGGAGATAGCGGGCGCATGCGGCAAAAGGCGCCGGCGTTTCGCTTCATCTGTTGTATGAAGGCTTAACGCAAAGGCCGGTTTTACGGACCAAGTCGGCATAGCATCAAAAAGACGCCTGTCACCGACAGAAGAAATCACAATCTCCTTGTGAGCCATTCCAAGAGCATCCCCCAAGAACCGCACGGCCTCGGCGACGTTTTTAAGGTTGTGCGACGGCTCGCCCATGCCCATGAAAACCACCTTTTTAAGGCGCGGATTGATACGCAACGCCTCGCGCACCTGAAAGACGATTTCGGCACTCGTAAGTTGACGAATGAGACCGCTTTTGCCCGTTGAGCAAAACAGGCACCCGACGGCGCACCCGACCTGAGTGGAAACGCAAAGCGCATCTCGCGGCAGCAAAACCGTTTCCACGCACTGCCCGTCCTGTAGACCGATTAAAAGCTTACAAGGAACACCCGTGCCCTGCGCAACAATCACATGTCCGAACGAGTCGAGGTTCTCTTGCAAAGTCGGAATTGTTTCTCGCAACGACTTCGGGTAGGCGCCCCAGGCCGGAGCGTCCCATGAGGCGCGTCCGAACCACGCCCGAAAAATATGACGAATGTGCGAGTTCTTGGCGCCTGAAAGACGCAAGTCGTGCTCGATTTGACCGATGGAAGCGATGTTACGTGTCGGCATCCGCAATCCCGAGTTCTTTGAGTTTGCGCGTGAGTGTGTTACGCCCGACACCGAGTTTTTTCGCCGCGAGAATGCGCTTTCCGTGCGTCTGATCTAACGCAGCCCGGTAAAGCACCGTTTCAAAGTCGCGCGTCAAGGAATCCATCACGTTGCTTTTCCCATTATGAAGCGCCGCGTCGACGGCACATCGCAGGGACGCTTTCCAGTCGCCGGCGCCGCCTGCCCAATCCCCAGTTGGCGCATCGGGAAGATTATCTGAAGCAAACTCCGAGGGAAGGTCCTGCGCTTCAATCACTTGCGAGGGAGCCATAACCGTGAGGTAATTACACAGGTTTTCAAGTTGCCTGACATTGCCCGGGAAAGGAAATGTCTGAATGCGTTCACAGGCTTTCTCGGATAGGTACTTTTTTTCTGTCTTAAGGCTTGTGGCTGCAAGCGATAAAAAGTGTTCGGCTAAGGCCGGAATGTCCTCGGGGCGATTGCGCAAGAGCGGTAAGCGTAAGCGAATCACATTTAAGCGGTGGTACAAATCTTCACGGAAAAGTCCTTCGCGCACCCGCTCTTCTAAGTTTTGGTTTGTTGCGGCAATCACGCGTACATCGGCGTGAACTAAGGTTTTGCCGCCCACACGATAAAAACTGGCATCCGATAAAACGCGCAAGAGTTTGGTTTGCATCGGCATCGGCATATCGCCGATTTCATCTAAAAAGAGCGTTCCGCCTCGGGCCTGTTCAAAGCGGCCGATGCGCTGCTCGCTTGCACCCGTAAACGCACCTTTTTCGTGCCCGAAAAGTTCGCTCTCTAATAGGTCGGCGGGAATGGCCGCCGTGTTAATCGCAATAAAAGGCGCATTTTTGCGCGGACTATGCCGGTGAAGGGCGCGAGCGACAAGCTCTTTTCCCGTACCGCTTTCGCCTGTAATCAGAACCGTCACATGGCTTTGAGAGAGGCGCCCGATGGCTCGAAAGAGCTCTTGCATCGCAGGCGACTGCCCGACGATTTCCGAAACAAGCGCCGGGACCTGCTCTTTGGGCTTAGGGCCGTTACGGCACGCTTCTTCGCCGGCTCGCTTAATGAGGCTTACCGCCGCCGTGATATCAAAGGGTTTCGCCAGGTACTCGTAAGCACCCCCCTCAAAAGCCGTCACGGCACTTTCCAGGTCTCCGAATGCGGTCATGATGATGACAGGAAGTTCCGGATATTTTTCTTTGACGCGACGCAAGAGATCCGTCCCCGTCATGCCGGGCATGCGAATATCGGTCACAAGCACCGAGGGCCGCTCCTCGTTAAGAGCTGCGAGGACAAAGGAAGCATCTTCAAAGAGGCGATACTCTACCCCTTCGCGCTCTAAGGCTTTACCTAAAACCCAGCGAATCGAACGATCGTCATCGGCTATCCAAATCGAAGACATTTAGTGTCTCTCCTCGCTCGGTGTTGCAAGCGGAAGCAAAATCCGAAAATCCGTGCGTCCTGCTTCGCTTTCAAGTTCCACTTCGCCTCCGTTACGCTCGGCATAGGTGCGAACGATTGAAAGACCGAGCCCCGTGCCGTGCGCTCGAGTGGTGACCAGCGGATAAAAGATTTTTTCGCGAATTGCAGAATCAATACCCGGACCGTTATCAATAACGTCAATGACGACCGCCAAGCGACAGCGGCGGCGCCGAATCACAACGCCGCGCGCCACCCGGGTTTTAAGCGTAATGCGAGCCGAACCGGCGGCAATGCCTTTTTCCATCGCTTGTGCGGCATTGCGCATGAGGTTTAAAAAAATTTGCGTCAGTTGCTCGCGATCGGCCTCAAATGTCGGAACCGACACATCGTAATCGCGCACAACCGTAAGGCCGGCGGGAAACTCAGCTGACACGAGATTACGCACGCTCTCGAGAATCTCATGTAAGTTCACGTTTGTTACGTGTCGTTCGTCTCGATAGGGCTCCAAAAGGCGATCGACAAGCGCACGCAGGCGATCGGCCTCGCGAATAATGACGCCGGTAAATTCCCGAAGTGCAGGATCGGGAAGTTCGGTTTCAAGAAGTTGCGCCGCTCCGCGAATGCCCCCTAAGGGATTTTTAATCTCGTGCGCCAGATTGCGTAAGAGGACGCGACTTGCGTCATTTAATCCCTCTTTTTGTTCCTGGCGATCCAAGGTAAAAGCTTGTTCGGCCTCGCTCATTTCCAAGAGAAGCTTTCCGGGCTCGGGGATTGAAAGAACGGCAAGAACCGAACTCTTGGGTGTTCCTGCCCCGGGGGTTAAGCGCACGAGAGCACTGCAGGGCGAGGCCCTCTCCGCATCGGCATGCAGCCCCCGGATCCACGTCTTTAAAGGCGGGAAAAACTGCGACGCATCAGTCCCAATGAGGTTCTTACCCGAAGCGCCGAAAAGGGTCTCGGCTGCCTCATTGCACCAAAGGATGAGCCCGGCGTTGTCCATGAGAACAACGCCCGTCGCAAGAGACTGGCTTAAAAGCTTTGCGCTATCCGGCCTCATCGCTCCACAGCCTTATTCCGTGTCCGCTAGAGCGCGAAATACATCGCGTATTCACAGGGTTGCACCGTCTGGCGGTACTGCGAAATCTCGCGACGCTTTAACTCCAAGTAACTATCGATTAAATCGTCGGAGAACACTCCGCCTCGCGTTAAGAACTCGCGGTCGGCATCGAGCGCATCGACGGCCTCTTGCAAGTCGGCACACACGACGGCAATCTTGGCGTTTTCCTCAGGCGGCAGGTCATACAAGTTCTTCGTTGCCGGGTCACCCGGATCGATCTTATTTTGGATACCGTCAAGACCTGCCATGAGCATTGCCGAGAACGCGAGGTAGGGATTAGCCAGAGGGTCGGGGAAACGCACTTCCACACGACGCGCTTTTTCTCCCGAGACGTGCGGAATGCGAATCGAGGCCGAGCGATTGCGCGCCGAGTACGCCAATTTCACCGGCGCTTCAAAGCCCGGCACAAGGCGCTTGTACGAGTTCGTCGACGGATTAGTAATCGCATTTAGGGCACGCGCATGACGAATGATGCCGCCGATGTAGTAAAGCGCCATGTCCGAAAGGCCTGCATAGCCGTTGCCGGCAAATAGGTTCTTGCTGCCTTTCCAAATCGATTGATTCACGTGCATGCCCGAGCCTGCGTCACCCGTGATGGGCTTAGGCATGAAGGTGGCCGTTTTGCCGTACGCAGCCGCAACATTCCAAACCGTGTACTTGAGAATCTGGTTCCAGTCGGCCCGTTCCACGAGCGTAGAAAAGCGTGTTCCGATTTCACATTGGCCGGCGCCACCGTTTTCGTGGTGGTGGATTTCGCAAGGAACGCCCTGTTGCTCCAAAAGCGTCATCGCCTCGGAGCGAATGTCCGTCAAACTATCGACGGGAGCGAGCGCCAAATACCCGTGCTTGGTGTGGGGACGGTGTCCGAGATTGCCGGCGTCGTAGTCGATTTGACTGGACCAAGCGCCTTCGTCGCTACGAATCTTAAAGAACGTGTTTTGCGGCTCACAGCCCCACGTCACACCGTCCAAGATGAAAAACTCGGGTTCCGGCCCGAAATACGCTTTGTCGCCGATTCCTGTGGATTTCAGATAGCTTTCCGCACGATGCGCAACCGAGCGCGGATCACGCGAATACCCGTTCCCGGTATCGGGCTCAATAACGTCACACGTTAAAACGAGCGTGTCGTGCTCACGAAACGGATCCATATGCGCCGTATTCGAGTCGGGAACAAGCAACATGTCGCTTGCTTCGATTCCCTTCCAGCCCATCATCGAAGAGCCGTCAAAGGGCTGTCCGTCTTCAAAAAGGGCTTCTGTTACGTGGGAGGCCGGCACCGTCAGATGCTGCTCTTTGCCCAATGTATCCGTAATACGCAAGTCGACGAATTTGACGTCGTTGTCTTCGATTAGCTTAATTACCTCAGCCGGTGTCGTCATCGAGAAAACCTCTAAATAAAGAAATCTGTAATAAGAAAGCTCCGCCTTCCCTCAATGAAGACAAAGCCAACATATGCAGACCACATTTTAAATAGGGAGCGCCCTGTTTTGGTGCATATCCGACTTTTGATACGATTTCTTTCGAAAAAACCGAAAGGGAAATCCAAGCACTGCTTATAATCTGCCTCGTACGTGGGGGTGTCCTGGCTTCGACGGGGCGTAGGACGCTGCACGGTGCATGCCGAGGTCTGGTTCCTCGTTAAACAACTAGAAAAAATATAAACGCCAATAACGAGCGTTTCGCTCTCGCCGCCTAAGGGCCGCGAGCGGTGCACCGGAAGGTCTCTGGTCCGGCTTGGGTAAAACCAAGGGCACCGTCATATACAGGGACTAAGGAGTGTCGGAGTCGCGACGACGCTTTCGAAAACCTTAGTGACTTGCTCTCGGTAGGCCCGTCCATCGGCAGTATCGAAAGTGAAATTTAAATCATTGGGCTAAGCATGTAGATCCGGCGGAAGAATCGTTTCGGACAGGGGTTCAACTCCCCTCACCTCCACCACCTATTCTCCTTTTACGAAGCACCAAAAACTCTTTTTGTCCCACGGAAGAACTTGGCAATCAAAAGAGCCACAGTTCGCGCTGTCAAAAACATCCCCACGCTCGTGGGGAAAACTGCTCCAGTTTGGCGATGTAATCATCGACCGTGGAAACATCCCCACGTCCGTGGGGGAGACAAGAACAACACACTCGTTTTAACGTGCGATGTCAGAAACATCCCCACATCCGTGGGGAAAACGCGCTTTCGAAAACCTTAGCGGCTGGTTGCAGGGAAACATCCCCACGCCCGTGGGGAAGACTATAACCACAGATTGTGAGGTGTCCCTATGAAAGCCTCACGTCTTATCTCCGTTTTAAACGGTCTGATGTCCCAGCCCTGGGCCGTGTTCATTTGGGGGGCTCCCGGAATCGGAAAATCCAGCATTGTCCGTCAAATTGCCGAGGCAAAGAACCTGCCGGTCGTAGACCTACGCGCTTCGCTTTTAGACCCGACGGATCTACGCGGCATTCCGATGATTCGAAATGAAACATCCGTGTGGTGCCCGCCTGCGTTTCTTCCGAAAGCCTCGGACAAACCCGGCATCCTGTTCCTAGACGAAATCAATGCAGCACCCCCGCTTGTACAAGCGGCGCTTTACCAACTTATTCTCGATCGCCGTGTCGGCGAATACGTCCTGCCGGATGGGTGGAAGATCATCGCCGCCGGCAACCGGCGCGAGGACAAAGCCGTGACGTTTCGCCTTTCGAGCGCGCTTGCCAATCGCTTCATTCACTTGACACTGGATGTCGATGCCGACAATTGGCACGACTGGGCCATCGGCCACGGGATTGACCCGTGTGTGACGGCCTTCCTGCGAGCGCGACCCGAAAACCTCTCCCGGACGCCCGATGGTGTGAATCCGGCCTTTGCCACACCGCGCTCTTGGGAAATGGCAAGCGATGTTCTCGGACAATTTCAAAGCCCGCAAGCCGCCTCGGACATCCTCCCGGGCATCCTCGGAGAAGGCGTGAGCACGGAGTTTCTCACCTTTATCAAAAACTCGGTCATTCTCCGAGAACTTCAGTCGCTTCTTACAAGACCGGATAAGGCCCCGGTGCCCAAAGAACTCGATCGCCTGTGGGTGCTTGTCTCATATCTGACATCGCGCGCGGCCGATGAGAGCGTGCAAAAGGCCGCAGCCGTCCTAATCAATCGACTTCCGGCTGACTTTGCCGTTGTCGTAGCCAAAGACATCATCAAATGTGCCCCGCTCTTTGCGAGAAACCCGGCATTTTTAGACTTCGTCCGGACTCACAAAGAATGTTTTCTCTAGGAGAGTGTGATGAGTAAATCATCCGTTGACGAATGTCTCATGAAAGCACGTATTTCCCTGTGTCTGACAGCACCGTACATTGCCGGCGCCCTCATGCAACTTCCGATTTCAGAAGGACCGTCCTTTATTCCGACCTTTGCAACCGACGGCTTTCGTATTTACTACAACCGAGAGTTTGCCGCCTCTTTAAGCGATAGTGAAATCCGCGGTGCCTTATGCCACGAGTTACTTCACGTCTTAACCGAAAGTCGAGCCCGCCGAAACGGGCGAGACCACTTTCTTTGGAATGCGGCGTGTGACTATGCCATCAACGGCATGCTCGTTGCGATGGGATTTCACCTCCCTGAAGGGACTTTGTATAAAGACGAGTTCTCTCGTCTCGCTGCCGAAGAAATTTATGACATCCTTAAAAAAGAGCCGGGAAGCCCTTTGCCGCGCCTTTCGATGCCCATTGTCCCATCCAGCGATCTCGGAGCTCTTCCTGAATCGCTCCGAGACGATGTCATCGCCGACTGCAGCGCCCTTTCCGCTGGCTTGTCCCCCGACGACAAAACGGGGCCCGTGGATGAAGAAAGCCGGCGCATTCTTCTTAAGTCACTCAAAAAAATCTTCCTCGAAAATGCTCGCAAAACCTGGCTTTTCTCGAGCGCGCTTCTTAAGAAAATCGCTATGTCCGACAAGTCTGTGGTCGACTGGCGAGCTCTTTTGCAACACTGGCTTGTTGACCGACTCAAATCGGATTGGAGCCTCTTTCCTCCCTCGAAAAAAACCCTCTGGCAGGGTCTTTTGCTCCCGAGTGTCGGAACACCGGTACCGTCTCGCCTCGTTTTTGCCGTTGATACCTCGGGATCGATGACTGACGGCGAACTTTCTCAAATCTATACGGAAATTCGCGCGTTTCGGGAAACCTTTCCGACCCCTCTTGTCGTCGTGCAATGCGATGACGACATTCAATCTGTCAAGGAATACGAGGCGTTCGAAGACTTCGAGGACCCGACCCTAGTTGATGTCTACGGACGCGGCGGCACGGATTTTCGACCGATTTTTAAGTGGATTGACGAAAACGAAAGCGGATCTCCCTCGATTCTTATTCATGCCACCGACGGATACGGGATTTTTCCGAAAATATGTTCCGTTCCGGTTCTTTGGCTTCTGACAAGAAATCACGCCTCAAACCTACCGGACTGGGGCGAGCAATTTGTTATCGTTTAAGAAATGCCGAGCTTTTTAAAAGCGCTTCCACAGGCAACGCCGCCGCGTAGCGATACTGCGTCAAGTACGCATCGAGAACGTCGTCTGAAACCGGAACACGCATATATTTGAGTTCCGCATTGTTTTCTAAAAGACGAGTCGGTACAACTCGGCGCACGGGGACCTGACTTTCCCCGCCGAGCGGCGGAAAAGGCATTACAAAGGCAAAGGCCTCTCTCCGAGAGCCTGCTGTAATCACTGTTTTACCGACTCGCGTGTCCGTCAAAAGCACGAAGACCGAGTCGGGGTTTTCCAGAGCCGTCAGGGCAAAAATCTGCTCGGGCGGGAACAAAAACTTGAGATCTCCGTTCAGGCCTTGATGAGCATCAATCGGCATCTTCAGTTCTTCTCGCCGATAGCCTTGCGGCGTCGCCTCAAAGACAAACCCGGTCACGAAACAATATCTTTCAAAGAACGCGTAAACGGAAAAAGAAGGAATTCCCGTGATGCGGAGCAATAAGTCCTTTCCGATATGAAACCGAGCATAGGCCGACGTATCGTACTCTGCGGCAGCCTTGCCGTCGTCCGCGTCCAACACAAGATGAGACGGAAGAAAGACCCCTCCGTGATTAAAACGGCTGAACCTGACTTCCAAGGTATCGCACGACGGGATTTCAAGCACGGAACTCGGTAAATCCGGCGCTAAGGCATCTCGGATATAGACATCTATCTCGTTCTGTCGGCAGAGCAACGCCGTCTCTTGAATGACGGGCTCGATGTCAAACCCGAAGGGTTTTGCCCTTTGAACCGCTTTCAGGCTTTCAAAGTCTTTAACTTCCTTGCCGTCCCTTTCCCGTCGAAAGGACTGAATGTCACGAACGACGGTCTCATATAAATCAGGCTCACTCTCACGGATAGCAACGGCAAACATCAAAAGCTCCGGCAGCGGTATTTCCGCACGCGGCATTCTCACGATTTCAACTCCCTGTTTTCGATGCAAAGGATGCGTTTTTTCATCGTCTCGATTCGACTCTTTTTCACAGACAGACGCCGGCCCGATGTAAGAGCTCTATCAATTCCCGAGCTTTTTCCGGACGCACGGCATTGACAAAGTGAATGCGCCCGAGGACGGCAGCGACAGAATCGGGTCTGCCGTCCCAAGTCGGATCTTTTCCCAAAGAGAGCGCGTGTACAGCCGCCCTGAGTTTTCTTAAATACACGCGATTGACGTTAACCTTTTCGTTGACCACGAGCCCCGTACAACTTTGCCGCCGACCGCGGCGAAAGATGTTGGTCTTTTTCTCATCGAGGGTAAGCCCGATGCGCGCCAGAGTACTTTGGGCAATCCCGATCATCTTGACGGCATTGTGTTCACCCGAAAACGTCAAATCATCGGCATAGCGAGAATAGGAGCATCCGAGACGATGCGCTGCCGCGGAAAGGATTTCATCGCTACGCTTTAACACGAGATTGAGAATCACAGGGGACGCGGCAGATCCAATCGGAAGTCCCCCGCCCGACGTGCAAATCTCACTAATAAGACCGACGGCCTTCCTCGAAAGTTTCCCTTTTAACTCACGCTTGAGCGTTGCGGCCACAATGGGGTATTTAACGCTCGGAAAGCAATTGTGCACGTCGACATTGACGACAAACGACTGCCCGACGTGCGACCGTGCATTGTCCGCAATCGAGCGCCCCGGGACAAATCCGAACGCGGCTTCATGCGTCGGGCAAGGGGCCAGGATGGTTTCATAGATGCGCCGTTGAATACATTTAAGGGATTTAACGGGCGTACTGATGGTGCGTGTGCCGCCGTGCTTTTTCGCAAGTTCCCAGGTCGTATAGCAATCATCGTACCTGTGCCCGTGCTGAGCTTTCCAATTCGTACAAGAAATCACGTGACGCAATGCCGACGTTACGTCCCACCCGAGGCACCGAAGAATTTCAAGCCAGGCAGCATCGTTTCCCGGCATCTCTTCCAAGCAAGGTTTGGCTAACACATAGCCTTCGGCAAAAAGCGATTCGCCGACATCTTTAGCAAGTGCACACAACTCGCGTAAGTGATGCCGGTCAATTAAAATGCCGACACCCACGTCAAACCGAGTGGCGTATACAGGAGGAGCAACAAGCGCCTTTCCCTCCTGCATCCTTTGAGCCGATTCGGCAAAGAAAGTCTCGCCCGTCTCTGTAAGGCGCACGATTTCAAGCTGCAGAGTGTCGCGATAGTTCTCGGAAAGAATCTCGGGGTTTTCCGTCAGAACACTTTCTAAAAGACGTACCTGACACTTCGGGTCAAGCGTGCGCACGACCTTAAGGACGTCGCTATATGGCATGTCCCCGAACGCGCCGTTAATGAGGGACCATAAAGCCGCCTCCTCGGCTGTTTTTCCCGACTTAGTCAGAGCTTTTTTTCCTCGCTCCTTGGCTTCGGTCCGATACCGAATATACGCTTGCCGGTCCATGGCATTAACGCGAAATTGCTCGATCACTTCGGAAACTTTTTCTCCGGCACCGCTTACAAATAAAGACACGTAATCCGGACCGAGCTTTTCGAGAATATCGGCCCTAACGGCGTCACGTAATCCCGAGAAAAACGCCGGGTCTGTGAGTTTCCCGGTACGTGCATAGGAAACAGCCAGCGCCGTCTTTTCGGGCGCGGAACACCCTATCGCCTCAATGCGGCGCTTTAAATAGGCAGTGCGCTCCGTTTCCGGTCCGCGATACGTTGTTGATTGCGATAAATCAGAGGCAAGGACCGGCCCCAAGACGCGCTGCCTGATTCGTTGCGAAAGCCCTTCCCAAACAGGCGTTGCATAAAAGTCGGAAAGCCACACCCGTCGCAGTGCCTCATGACCGACGACGCATTGCAGGAGCCTTACGGCAGCGCGATGCGTCACCGCGTCTTTTTCTTGGGCAATCAGCAAAAGCGCCTCCGACGGCTGTTCTTTTTTGAGTTTTGCAACGCCCGACTTCTTTAAAACCCACTCCGGAGCTCCGGCGCGTACCAGCGCCTGCCACGAAACGTCTTTCCAAGGCCTGTGGCCTTTAAGCGCCAGATGCCATAGGCACCGAAAAGCCGGAGAGGTATAGTCCGAGAAGGTTTGATAGAGCGCCGACAACCGCGCCGTATCAATGTCTCGTACAAAGGCTTTCAGGCACGGCACATTCGTTACCGCAGCTAAGGTCACGAAAGACACGTCATCGCTTTGCACCATCGCTCCGAAGAAGTGCTGAGAAAAGATCTGGGGCGTGATGCCGTAAGGGATGACCTCCTTCCAAGTCAAGCTCTTCCAGAGCGGGTTTTCTGCGCAGATAAGGGGCTTCCACGCTTTGGAAGCAATGCAAAGGCGAATGAACTTTTGGCCGAAACACTCGACGAGCGAGGAAAATAGTGCCGTGTTTATCGCATGAAAAAGTGTGGGGTTCTCTTTAAATGCACGAAGCACCTCCCTTTTTTTACCCATCGTCCAAGAAGGAACTGCCCCTTTAGCTAGTTTTTGCAGACATTGATAATTCTTCGGCGTCAAAAAGACGAAGGGGCTCGGATAAGGCCGATTCGTTGCATGAAACTTAGGGACCGTGAAAAGGGGACGAATCTCAACATCCTCGTCGTCACTGTGACTGAAAAAAAGGTCTTTAAATCGTTGCTCAAGCAGGGTATTGAGTTTGTCAAAGCGAAAAGCCCCTAAATACTGCTCAATAGTTTTCCAGGTGTCCGGCCTATCAAGAAGAGTCAAGACGCTCGGGGCAGCATAATAGTAATTCTCAAAAAGAGAACGACGCAGAGAAGGCTTTACGACAGCGCGTGCAAGAGTTGTCGAGGAAAAATAAAGCACACTTTCTATCAGGGCCCTTTGCGGCCAATGCGTGCGAGAATGAAACACTTGCAAGGCATGCCGGATTTCCTTGATGGCCGGCTTCAGATGCGGACAAGGCCCCGTATAGTCACGCAAAGCAACAACCAGCGGCCAAACAGGGCGTCCCGGAGTATGCCATTCGCTTTCGGGCAACCGAACGGCATTGGCAAGCGCAATGCGAAGAGAAACCGGCGCAGGGAACCCCTTGGCAAACTCCGCCGGAATCGTCTCGGTTAATCCCAAAAGGAACGAGGCCACCGGATTGCTTGTCAGATTCGGGAGAAGATCCTGAAACCGGCTCTCATAGTACGACTCAAATTCCGGATAGAGCCGTTTAAACGCAAGATAAAAAAGTGCAAAATCAAGGGGCGTTTCCTCCACGCATCCCACGACACGCGCGAGGGCAGCTAGTGCCGGTAACTTCCGATAACGACGAACACAATAGGAAGCAAATGCCGAGAAAGAACGATTGAACCGCTTGAGAATGTCTTGTCGGCATGAGGGACTGTAAAAGTCCACGTGATCAAGATCCGTAAAGAGCTGCGTGTGCCAAGTCCGAAGGCGCTCCTTAATCCACGCAGGAACCTCCGACTCTTTAAACGACGTGGTTAGCGACATAAAAAAGTTCCCCTCCCGTTAGAAAAAATACTTTTCCCTGACTTTCTCAGAACACGGGTCGAGTCTGCATCCGGCACAAGGATACATGCGAGAGCGAAAGGTGAGCGGAAAAGAAAACTTTATAGAAAGCGAGCGCAGCTGCTGTCATAAAGTTTTCTAACGCTAGATTTCGTGAGCGCCGGCATCTTTGCGTCCGAAGGCGGACTCGATCCGAGTGATCTCAGTAACACATTTGCAATTCCGGCGAAACACCGGATGAACCTAGTTTTCCCTTCGGGAGGGAACCTTTCAAGAGACACTATACACCGAAAATCCGGTTTGTACACGCTTTGTATCCAATTGATTTATTTGATTTTTTTCATTTAGCCCAGGCACGAATTACGGCCAAAAAAGAAGGCAAAATCTTCCGCTCTCAAAGCGATAAAAAATCCCTCGGCAGTGTGAGCCGCCGAGGGACAAAACGTACGAAGAAACTTGACTACTTCAAAATCTTCGGCAGGACATGTGTCCAAAGTTCAAGGCCCTTGTCCATGTCCTTTTCGTTGATATCAAAGAGGGCACTGTGGTGTCCGCTCGGGCGATCGGAGCCCCAAACGAAGAAGGCTGCCTTGCCGCCGTGCGATTGCACGCGACGCGCCAGAATCGTCGCATCTTCCGAGCCTCCGAAGTTAAGCGGTTTATCGAGAACCTTAAGACCCACTTCCTTGCCACAGGCATTGAGGATATCAATGAGCTCCTGGTCACTGTGTAAGTCCATGGCTTCACCCATCTTGGCGATGTCGTACGTTACGGTAAAGCTCTTGGAAACGCCCTCGCAGATGTTATTGACCTGCTCGCACATGTAGTTATTAATGTCCGTCGTTTCGCCGCGAACCTCAAGCTTCATGACGGCTTTCGAAGGAATGACGTTGCGACCTTCGCCTGCCATGAGTTGCCCGATGTTCACCCGCGTCATGCCTGAGCCGTGACGAGCAATGCCGAGCATCTGCACCGTGGCGTTTGCTGCTGCTGCCAAGGCATTGCGTCCTTCCTGCGGGCAAAGGCCTGCGTGTGAAGCGCGCCCGTGGAACGTCACGTCGTACTTGGTTGTGCAAAGGAATCCATATAAGTTCGTCGCAAGTTCTCCGGACTTTGCGAGCATGGCCACGTGCGAAGAAAGAAAGTAATCGACATCGTCGAGAATACCGCTTGCAGCCACGCCTGCCGCACCGCGCACACCTTCTTCAGCAGGCTGGAAAATAATCTTAATCTTGCCGGAAAGCTTCTCTTTGTTGTCCATAATCCAGTGAGCAACCGCCAGGCCCATGGACATATGGGCATCGTGACCGCAGGCATGCATAAAGCCCGGATTGCGCGAGGCAAATCCTTCTTTATTCGGGAGGTGGTTGGGGTCGGAGCTTTCCTGAACCGGCACGCAGTCAATATCAAAGCGGCAGGCAAACGTCGGACCGGGGCGTCCCGTATCCAAAACGGCGACGCACCCAGTTAGTTCCTGCATCTCCTTTAACAAATCTTCGCTCACACCGTTCTTGCGGGCACGCTCAATGCCGGCTTGAACGACCTTCTGACTACGCCCTAAGCACGCATCGGGATTGATAATCGCGCGACCGAGCAAAACCTTGTAGCCGTACCCGCGAAGTGTTTGAACGAGAAACGCCGTGGTTGTAAATTCAGACCAACCCTCTTCGGGGTTCTGATGCAACTTACGACGAATGGAAATGAGTTGATCGTGATAGCACTGGCAAATCATAGAACGCCTCCTTAGATAAGTACCGAGGTCGAGACTCACTTGAAGAAAGCGATATCGGATTGAACACCGTCCGAGTGCGTCTCAGCCGTCCTTGTTCATGTGAAAATTGTATCTCACACTTTATAAAATGATTCACGGACAAGGGCAGAAAGAATATCTTTAGGCAAACTCTTCGGAAATAAAACTGTTTTTCCGGACAAGACACACTCAAGAACCGCCTCTTTAAATTCGCTCGAATAGGGTTGCATTTTCCACTTTTCCTTCCTTCATGAGAGCGGGAAGCTTTTTTGACAATTCATGGGAGGAAAGGCGGCTCTCGCGGGAACGAATAGCCGCCAAGACGAAATCGGAAATCGGTGGCATTTACGCTTCGGAGAAGGTCATACTAATACTGAGAGACAATCCAGTTGATTTGTGAAAACACTCCTTAAAGCATAAACACAATTGCAATGCCGATACCGATGCTCAATACGGCACTAAGCGTTCCGATAATTGGGAAGGCGTGAACGTGTAATTCATCCACCGGTCCCGCTAACAGAGGCAAAAAAATGTCAGAAGACTGTCTACGGAGTCATGTACTACCGATGTCGCACTTATCCAATCGGCCTGCGCTTCGAGTTCGTGTCCCGTAAAACAAATAATCTCCGTCGGGGTGCTGTTTAGCTCTACCTTCGGCAAGCAAGAGCATTATCCGTTAAATTGTTCTTCCATCGACATATCGTAATTGACCCCATAGTGAACTCAGCACTATGGGGTCTTTTACAGAAAGCCTGAAGGGGGAAGACTTTCTTTTTTCAAAACAAACGACTTAGAAACCCAGAAACCACCAAGTGTGATTAAACACTCTGTGCGCCGAGGCACGAGCCGCCGACGTATCTCCTCTTAGCCCAGTACCTTTTTTGCGTTGTCGATTTGTACGCGAACCGCTTGCGGCGAGGTTCCGCCGTAGGAGTTACGCACTTGCACACAGCGTTCAATTGAGATGTTTTCGTAGATATCTTTCTCAATACGGGGGTCAACTGCCTGGAATTCTTCGATAGATAATTCCTCCAGCGCCTTCTTGTGGCGGATGGCATAGTTAACGAGAATGCCGGTGACGCGATGAGCATCGCGGAAAGGAACATTCTTTTTAACGAGGTAGTCAGCCAAATCCGTAGCATTGGCATAACCGCGTTGTGCACCTCGAAGTGTGTTCTCGGCAATGACCTTCATCTTCGAAACCATGGGGGCCATGATCTTGAGAGAAGCGTTGAGTGTATCAATCGAGTCGAAAGACAATTCTTTGTCTTCTTGCATATCCTTGTCGTAGGCAAGCGGAAGGCCCTTCATCATGGTCAAGAGCGCATTTAAATTACCGAACATTCGACCGCCCTTGCCTCGAATGAGCTCTGCCATATCCGGGTTCTTCTTTTGTGGCATGATGGAAGAACCTGTGCAGTAGTCATCGGACAATTCAATAAACTTGAAGTCTTGACTGCTGAAAAGAACAATCTCGCCGGCCAAACGCGTCAGATGCATGTAGCAAATGGCTGCAACCGCTGCATACTCGATGACATAGTCTCGGTTTGCAACTGTGTCAAGACTGTTTTCTGTCGGACCGTCAAAACCGAGCAAGCTTGCGGTCATGAAGCGATCAATCGGATGACCGGTTCCGGCCAAAGCGGCAGCGCCTAACGGACAAAGCGACGTATGTTCATACAGCGATTCAAATCGCTCCCAGTCACGCTCGAGCATTTGGAAATACGCCATAAACCAGTGGGAAACAAGAATCGGCTGAGCCGTTTGCAAATGGGTATACCCGGGCATGACAACTCCCATGTATTCCTCGGCCTTCGCTACCAAAACTTTCTGCAATCCGCGAATCCATTCCTGGCTTTCTCGCAAAGCACGACGGAAATACAAAACTCCGTCAACCTGGCATTGGTCATTCCGCGAGCGCCCCGTATGCAGGCGACCTCCTGCCGGTCCGATGAGTTCCGTCAGGCGCTTTTCGATGGCCATGTGAATGTCTTCGTCTTCTGCCTTGAAGGTGAATTGGCCGGACTTGATTTCTTCCAGAACAACTCCGAGGCCCTGAACAATCTTTTCCCCGTCCTCTTGGCTGATAATGCCTTGATGGGCAAGCATCTTGGCATGCGCAATACTGCCCTGAATATCGTCCTGGCACATGCGTGTCTCGATATGAATAACCGCTCCGAATTCTTCCGCGAATTTATCGGCCGGAAGGTCAAAGCGCCCTCCCCACATTTTGCTTGACATGTTTATCTCCTGGAGATGATTTAATTATTAATAGTGATAACCTTCGCGAATCCAACGGGCAGCATCAAGCGCACAATATGTAAGGATTCCATCCGCACCTGCTCGCTTAAATGCAATCATTGACTCCATTGTGATTCTTTTCTCGTCGATACACCCATTAGCAGCAGCACACTTAATCATTGCGTACTCGCCTGAAACATGGTACGAGAATGTCGGGGCCTTGAACTCATCTTTAACTCGTCTCAGAACATCTAAATAGGGAAGCCCCGGCTTGACCATGACCATGTCGGCACCTTCTGCCAAATCCAATCCGACTTCCCAAAGAGCCTCATTTCCGTTGGCAGGATCCTGCTGATACGTGTTTTTATTCGACTTTCCGAGGTTAGAACTTGACCCAACGGCGTCGCGAAACGGCCCATAAAATGCCGAACTATACTTAGCGGAATAAGCCATGATTCGCGTGTTGATAAGTCCTTTAGAATCTAAAGTGCGACGAATTGCCCCAATGCGGCCGTCCATCATGTCACTTGGAGCCACGACATCAACACCTGCCTCAGCCTGAGTAAGAGCTTGCTGTACTAAAACCGCTACTGTTTCGTCATTCAGAATGTATCCATCCTTATCAATCAGACCGTCTTGTCCGTGCGTTGTATAGGGATCCAGAGCAACGTCACACATAATGCCTAGCTGCGGGAATGATTCTTTTATCTTTCGTACAGTTCTTGGGATAAGCCCGTTGGGATTAGCAGATTCTCGACCATCCGGCGTTTTCAAATCCATTTCGACTACAGGGAAAAGTGCAATCATCGGAATGCCGAGTTCGACACATTCAGAACACAGCTTTAACAGTTCATCAATGGTGTATCGAACGACACCGGGCATCGTGGGAACTGGCTCCCTATCCCCTTTTCCTTCCTTGACAAATACCGGCAGAATCAAATCATTCACGGTAATAACGTTTTCACGCATCAGGCGTCTGGAAAAATCATCGTGACGCATGCGTCGCATGCGTTTCTGCGGAAAATAACCCAGTGTTTGCATCTTCTCACCCCATGCCCCATGTATTGATGTTAAATCGCATAAAGCATATTTCTTAAGAAAACACCTACCCAAAAGCGATGCCCAAACAATTCTATGCGACAGGAAGTTGAGCCTCTTGCCTATGGCAGAGGCTCAATTCACGTTAGTTAAAAAACAACCTTACTCAAGAGCCACCCAAACAAAAGAGTGGATCCGGTTGTTACAAGTCCGGGTAACTGATAACTATGGTTTAATACATACTTACCGATTTTCATTGTTCCCGTTCTGTCGAAAGCGATACAGGCAATAACCGCTCCTCCGGCAGGAGAATAAGGAAGTATCCATTACACGCAAGGAACATCCAGACGCAATCGGCAGGCAACAAACCCAAACCAATGGCTAACGGCATTAGAGCCGTTGTGGTAGCACCTTGAGAGAACAAAACACTAGAAAGGAAGAACATTGCCAGGGCAAAGAGAATTGGAAGTTCTTGAATTAGTGTCCCGAATTCAGCAACAAACACGGGCTTGTATGTGTTAAAGAAGGTCCCTGTAAGCCAAGAAATGCCGAAAACAGCAGCCATGCCAATCAAGCCAGCGCGGAACACCGAGCCATCAGCAAGCTTCTTTGACGGAACATTACTTATCACCATGATTAAGCAGCCAACGGCGAGCATAACCATCTGAACCATATGGGGAATACCTAATCTTGTAACTTTACCGGCCCCGTCCGTAAACTTTGGCAGGAGTCCAGGGAAAGATCCCAATAACACAACGAGCAAGATACCAAACAAGAAAATGACCACACCGCGCTTTGCAGCGGGCGAATACGTCACCTCCTTCCCTTGGGCCACTGCAGTATCTACGAATTCGCCGCTCTTGACTTTACGCAAGAATTCCGGATCCTTCTCCAATTCGGCTCCGCGCTTGTAAACAAACGCACAACCAACAAGAACACCAAGGAAAGTTGCCGGAATGCAAACGGCAAAAATATGAAACGGTAGAACACCCTGGGCGGCAAACAGCCCAATCATGGCAGCTGTGGCTGCCGACATCGGGGAACCCGTAATCGCTGCCTGGGCTCCGATTACCGACATCGAAAGCGGACGCTCAGGACGTACACGAGCCGCTGCTGCAACTTCCGCAATGACGGGATACACAGCAAATGCTACATATCCTGTTCCGCACAACAAAGTGAAGAAGAAACAAACCAACGGCCCCATAAAGGTAATATGTTGGGGATTTCGCCGCAAAATGCGTTCTGCTATTCCGACAAGGTAATCCAAGCCACCAGACCCTTGCAGAATCGAAGCGCAAGAAACAACGGCAACCATAATGAGAAGAACTGACACAGGGGGATTTCCCGGTTTCAGTCCGAAGAAAAAGACCAATACGAAGAGCCCCAAACCACCTGCAGCTCCAAGCCCCAGGCCTCCCCATTTCGCTCCAATACCGATTGCGATTACAACGACAATCAGTTGCATCCAAAACATTGCATCCATTTGAAAACCTTTTTTGAGAATTCTTTGCATACAAATCCTGGAGGCACTACGATGTGTAGTGCTCCAGAACTTGACTCAGTTATTTCTGAGAAGCGATTAAATTGTTGACATCCTGCTCAAGACGAGCCTTAGCGGCCGCAATCTTTGCCTTCCGCTTTTCGAGCAGAGCCACGTCCTCGTCAAGTCGTTTGGAATGTACGACCAACTGTCGAGAAACCTCCTCAGGAGCCGTTCCGCCGAGAATCTTTTTGCTCATAGCACTCCGAACAGGGTCAAGAGCCACAAGAATTTGTTCGTCGGTCATTGAAGTTTTCTTTTGGAAGAGTTTTTCAAATGCGACATTCACATCTTCCGCATGAATTTCGTTGGCCTTCTTGCCGGTCTTAATCATGATGTCGACCAGTTCGGCAACTATTTCGTGAGCTGCGCGGAAACTAATCTTGTCGTGCCGAACCAAAGCATTTGCCAGTTCTGTAACCGTGCAGAAATTTCCAAGTGCGTTGGTTACCATTCGTTCCTTTCGTGTTACGAGGCTCTTGAGAGTATCTGTCATCATCTCGCAACATCCACACATTTCCTTAATGGCAGTGAAAACGTATCGTCCAGTTTCGCCAACAACGTCGCATGTATTCGTGTAAGGAGTATTGCGCAATGTCGAAAGTGCTCCCGTGAGCATGCCACTTAAATTACCGGCCTTTCCTTTCACATATTCCAAAGTAATCGGATTCTTTTTTTGCGGCATGATCGAAGAGCAAATTGCTACTGAATCATCCACTTCGATATACCCGAATTCGGGAGTGGCCCAGACGTATAAATCAGCGCACAATCGAGAAAGTGTATTGCTCATGATTGCAATAGCAGAAAGGAGTTCCAGGACATAGTCACGCGAAGCGACTCCATCGATTGAGTTTTCAATGGGCGCATCAAATCCATGAATGTCGCTCATGTACTGCCGGTCAATGTCCCACGTGGTTGAACCCATTGATCCGCTTCCCATCGGGCAGATATTGATAGACTCAAAAACGGCAGCGAGTCGACGCGAGTCGCGGTCAAGACCGCAAAGAATTCCAGAGCAATAATGCGCAAAAGTAATCGGCTCCGAGGGTTGAAGATGCGTATAGCCGGCCATAACTGTCTCTTTATTCCGATCAGCCAACTCAATCAGCGTACGGCGCATGAGATTCACTTTTTCACAAAGATCGAGATATGCCTTCCGCACATCGATACGAGACACTGTAGCAATCAGGTCGTTTCTCGAACGTGCCGTGTGCTGCTGCCCACCGATTTCAATACCTGTTTTATCAATCAAATACTTCTCAAGGTTGAAATAGGTTCCTTCAAGTCGAGGATCAACGTAAAAATTCGGCTTGTCTCCCATAGCCGCCATTTCTTGGGTTACTTCCAGGATTTTTGCGGCGACACTTTTCGCAATAATCCCTTTGTTGGCAATCATCACTACATGAGACTTATTGAGATCGAGATATGTCTGGTAGGAGTGATCCAAATCCCCTTCAACATTGGGCGTAACAACATACTTAATGTAACTCTCACAGAGCGGCTTTTTGATTTTGCCTCTTGCCATGATTTCTCCTTTTCGGCATTTATGTAGGTGGATAAGAGCAGAGCGAATACCGCTCTTGCGAAAAGGAAACTAATGAGCACAGTCAACCGAGTTGACAGGTTTGATTTTTTGTCAAAGAACAAATGATTCCTTGTCAGTGTTTCTTATCAATAAGTCCAATAAATTCAAAATGCTGTTGTCCGTGTTGACGAAAAGTTTTTTTGTGGACAACATTTTGTACATGACAAGTTCGAAAGGATTTACCTTTTTAGCAAACGCCATCGAAACCATTGAGGCGAACGCATGCAAAAGAATATCTTCAACCTCAATAATCTCCGAATCCTGCAGGCTGTTGCAGAAACAAAAAGCCTCTCTTTGGCAGCTGAGAGACTCGAATTAAGTCAATCCGCAATTTCTCGAAGCATCAGTCGACTTGAGGAACAAATTGGTGCAAATCTTTTTCTTCGCCGCTCCTCTCCGATTCAATTAACGCTATTGGGTCAACACATCTACTCCAAGGCAGAATCCGTTCTCTCTCAGTATGCAAAACTCAACCAGAGTATTCGCAATTACCACGATATCGGTGTCTATGACTTGAGAATTGGAGCAGCAACGTCATTAGCCCGCACTGTGTTACCGGAAATTGTCTGCAACTTGTATTCTCGGGGCCTTTCCGTAACTGAATACTCGAATTACACACCTGTAATTTCCAAATTCTTACTGGATGGAACAATTGACATTGCTATTGCAACAGATCCAATAAAATCGAACCCTTCCGTTACGTCTCATGCATTGTTTACAGAAAAGTATCTTGTTCTTCTTTCTAACACTGTTGCTTCAAAGCTTCTGACAAGACTCGATTTGCAAAACTACGCAAAGAAAATCCCCTGTGCACAAGGAAGTTCTGAGTCATATGACTTGGTCCAAACGTCTCGCATCCTTCGAAATCTTTCCATTAGCAATGTCTTGCGTCTTAACAGCATTTGGGCGAAACTTCATCTCATTAGCCAGGGCAAGGCATGGGGACTAGAGACTCCTTTTAATGTGATGACAGGCTCAAAAATTCACCAGAGTTGCGTATTCAAAGATCTGTTACCACATCAAGGAACCCGGACAGCCTATATTTGCTACATAAATCCTGCCTTCGAACCTTTGGCTAAGGAGATTGCCGCTCAAATTCTTCAGAGCATTCTCAAAAAGAGACTACAGGACCTGAAAAATACCTCTTTGGAAAAAATGGTCTGGCCATGTGACTCCTTAAAGGAACAGCAAAATGGTTAATCAATCTAAAAGGAATACATTTGACACGAGCTGTCTGAGCGCAAGCAACCTGCGAATCCTTCTAGCCATTGCAGCATCAAAAAGTTTTTCAGGAGCTAGTGACAAACTTAACTTAACTCAATCGGCAATCTCACGGAGTATGTGCCGCTTAGAGGAAAATATTGGGCTCTCCATTTTTATAAGCAAGAACTACCCAATACAACTCTCACCGATAGGACGCTTGCTATGCAAGCAAGCTGAAAGTTTGCTTGACGAGCTAGACGAAATATATTCTGAAGTCAAAGTTCAGACACAGGACACCAATAATTGTCTGCGACTTGCCTCATCAACATCATTAACACAAACGACCATCCCATATGTGGTTGAGGCCCTATATCAGGGGAATTCTTCAATTGCAACTTACGATGGAAACACACCAAAAGTGTGTCAGATGCTATTGGAAGGAAAAGTCGACATTTCTTTGGCCAGCGATCCGATGTCGACTTATAAATCGGTCATGGCTCTTCCTTTGTACAAAGAACGTTATCTTGCCGTTCTGCCAAAGTGCTACGATGGGATCATTCGATCTAAACTCGATCTCATCAGACTTTCCAAAACTTTACCTTGTCTTCAATTTAATGATACATCCTATGATGTTGTGCATACATCTCGCGTCCTACGGCAGTGGGGAATTCAAAACACTTTAATGCTAGGGACCTGGTCAACGCTAAAAATGATTGAAAAAGGGCAAGCTTGGGCCCTAATGCCAGTCCTTAATATTCTTCCCGCCAAGGATTTCGTACACTCTATCTCTTTCCTATATGCCTCAGAACAGCAAGGCATGAGAACGGCCTATATACTCTACAAGAATCCTTCGTATGAACAGTTAGCAAAAAGAATCGCCGGCCTTGTCGTAGAAACATTGGAAACAAAGATTCTCCCGCAAGTCAAGAATCCGCTCTTAGTCGACTCAGTCAAACTACTTGACGTATCTGACAACTAGTGTCCGTCGTTTGCTTTCGCACATTTGCTACAAGGCTTGAAAATGTGACGCATTGAGCCTCCGATTTCTAACTATCGGGGCAGTCTATTACGACGCTGCGCGATTGGCTTTGACGGCGCTGTCACCTTCCGATCTTTTCCGTAACACCTGCGTTCGCAGGGGGAACGGCAGAGGAGTTATCCACAGATTCGGCCACTTAGCCTGCTCATGAATTGTCAAACTAGCTTTCCGCTCTCATGAAGCAAGGAGAAGCGGAAAATGCCCCCTATTCGAGCAAATTTAAAGAGTCGGTTCTTGAGCGCGTCTTGTTCGGAGAGCTCAATTTGCGCAAGGCGGCTCAGACGTACAAGCTTTCCGTTATCACAATCAGACAACACGTTTTTGAGGCCCAAGCGAACTCAGGAGGGCTCATGGTTTCACCTAAAAAGGTCCAAGATTTTGTCCGCACTTGCCAGCGGCCTCCTTTAACGTAGCGCCTAACAGCCCGTGTCCCAGCAGTTGGGAATCGTGATAGCACTGCTTAGGATTGTCCTAAAACCTAGCTTGACATGAAAACACTTTTCGGATGATTTTCTGTCTTATCAGTTCATAAAACAATCCCTCATCTATATCGTCCGAATGTCATTTGTGACGGTACTCAAACTATCAGGGATTGACCTCCATGTCTTTTGCGATTCTTGCGGGCGTTGTTTCTGCCGCTTTCTGGGGAATTCTTTATATCTTCCCTCTTTTGTTACCTGAATATTCCTCTTTCCAGACAGGAATTGGACGTTGTTGTGTCACGGGTTTGTTTTCCATCCTTCTCGTTTTCTACTTCAGAGACGAAATACGAAGACTAACGCGCTCAGATTGGATGATTGCATTGCGACTTGCGCTTATTGGATGTCTGCTTAATTTCATGGCACAACTGTATTGCAGTGACTTTTCCGGTGCATCCATTGCCGGTCTGAGCACTGGCATTATTCCTGTCATCCTTACTCTATATTCGAATGAACGTGACAGAAAGCTGGGGCGTTGGAGTGTCCCACTTAAACCACTGATTGCGCCGACACTCTTAATCTTTTTTGGATTCGCTCTTTGCAACTACTCAGAGTTCGTGACCAATCCGATGTCAAGTTCTCCTCTAAAGTTCATAATCGGTGTTGCTTTAGGTCTTTTGCATACCATCATTTGGACATGGTATCCGATTGCTAATGCCGATTGGATTAAGGCCAACCCCCAAATCAATGTCCTTGCGTGGACGTCGCTTATTTTTGCCCTTCTTTTTCCTTTTTCGGTTGTTTTATATCTATTCGGATTCAGCGGAATTCTGAGCGGACTTGAGTATTCTTTACTAGGACCAACCCCTTGGAGATTTATTGCCGTAATGCTCGTTGGAGGCATCGTATCTTCTTGGGGAGCAATGACTCTTTGGAACTACATGTGCAAGCGAGTTCCAACCTCTTTGGCAGGTCAAATGATGGTACTCGAAACACTATTTGCAATGCTCTTCGGGCATGTGCTTCAGAAGCGCTTTCCAACATGGGACTTGATTGCCGGAACAGTGCTGCTCGTCATTGGAGTTTCAACAATTCTCCATCTATTCCAAAAGTATTCCGCTAGAAAGAAGGCACTTCAATAAATGTACGTATGGTCTTCTATATGAAACTATCTTCTTAGAAAGAGCTCTATGAATGAATCCAATAAGTTAATAACGCCAAAATACAAACAGTTCCTCGGGACTATTCTTGTTCTTTTGAGTGCCTTGGGCTTTGGAACATCAGGAACCATCCAAGCGCTCGCACCCGTTGGGGCGACCCCCTACGTCATCGTTGCCGGAAGAGCTACCGCCGGGGCTATCCTTCTCCTGATTTGGTGCATCGTCAGAAAGCGCTTTCCAAAAGATTTTTTGTCAATTCCGTTTAAAAACGTTTTGATTGCCTCCGGATTCCTTGGGGCAAATACTTTAAGTTTCTTCCTTGGCGTATCCCAAATTGGCGTAGCTGCAGGAACAATCATTGCCGTAGGAAGTGTTCCTATTTGGACAGCCGTCCTCTCTTTTTTCGTCCATAAAAAAAGGCCAATTAATGCGTGGTATTTTGCAACCTTCTTGGCAATACTTGGGATTGGATTCATTAACGGATGGGCCCCCTTACCTGAGGGAAAGACCCCTTATCTGATTCTCCTTCTCTTCAATGGGTTCTTTTACTCTAGCTACATTACTGTAATGCCTTCTATATTAAAGACAACCAATGCTGAGTTTGCAACGATGATTATCTTTTGTGTCATGGCTATCCTGTTATCTCCTCTTTTTTATCTCTATGACACACAGTGGATATTTGCGTCTGTACAGGGAATCACTGTAATTCTTGCTCTCGGACTAGTTACAGCAGGACTCGCTTACACATTTCTTAATGCTGGACTTCGCTATACAACCCCAGTCATCGCAGCGACACTAGGGCTTGCTGAGCCCATGATTGCAGCATTATTGGGTATCTTTTTTCTTCATGAACCCGTGACTGAACAGACAGTCTTAGGAATCATCCTAATCTTTGCCTCGCTTGTCTTGCTCATTTACGCAAATCAAAAACATTAATTATCAAAATAGTTTTCCGCTCTCGAGAAGGAAGGAGGAATGGAAAATACAAACCGATTCGAATGACCGGCAACAGGTTCTGCCGGCACTGAATATCCGTGATGACCGGCTCCATTTTATCGGCTGTTGTGACTAACAACTTTCCAAGCGTAACAACTTCCGGCGCAATCTCAATCGGTCTCGTGCACCGCACCAAGTCGACACCGAGTTCTTTTTCTAGTCGAGCAACGGCGGCCGAAGCCGCCGGTTGTGTCAACCCGAGCTGTTTGGCCGCCGCTAAAACGCTTTGCGTACGACAAACCGTTAAAAAGATTTTGGCAGAAGACACAAGAAGCAATCATGCGTCACTCCGCGTTCGGTTCGTCGTCACCGGTTTGCTTAGAGAACCTTTTGCAAAAATGCCTTGACGGGAGCAATGGCTTTAGGCTCGACAAGAGTATCGAGAACCTGGCCGTTGCGGATGATAAAAAGCGTCGGAATCGAGCGGACGTGAAAGCGCTCTTTTAGTCCTTGAGCCGAATCAAAATCGGCGTGAACAAAAAGAATCTTTCCGGCATTTTCTTTGGCAAGCATCATCATCAAAGGCGCAATTCTTTGGCAATCCGGGCACCATGTGGCTCCCATGACAAAGAGAACAGGAATCGCGCTTTTCCCGACAACTTCATCGAAGGTTTCGTCGGTCACGAAGGTCATTGCAGAGGTATCCATCAGCGTTTCTCCCAATTCAAGTTAACCTCAGTCCATTATAGGGGACCGTGACGAAAAACCCCGACGAAATTTCTCTCGTCGGGGCCGTCAGGTGTTTCAAGACGTTTCTAGCAACCGATGAGCAAAATCACACCGGCAATCACCACAATCGCCACGATATTGATGATGATACCGGCACGGAGCATATCGATAATGCGAAGTTTGCCGGTGCCGAACACAATCGCGTTAGGCGGTGTAGAAATCGGC